>NZ_CP014301.1:3325384-3627692 GCF_001562255.1 Bosea sp. PAMC 26642
CGATGGCGCAGGAGCGCCCATTCGAAATCGTGCGTCCGCTGCGTCCGCGAAAGTTCCCAGACTCGGCCCTGTCGCGGTTCTGCGTCGTGGGCCAACCTCGTCGCCGAACGGCAACATGCCGCCTGGAGATGACGGGAGACTTCAATGCAGGGCGAGATAACTCCCAGGCGCGCCACCACCCTCCAAATCTGCGCGGCTTTTGGGCCTCATGCCCGCATCATGCCGCTGATGCAGTCTTACGCATCTTCAACCCCGTTCAGCGGACCTGCGACAATTTTCCTTCCTCGCACCGGCCGCGCGATGCTCAATACAGTGCTGGGGAGAGACTGCGCGCATCATGTCGTCATTATTGACGGACGTAACCTCGGCACGAATGGCATCGTCGGCCCGGAGGAGGCCGAAAGCGCGGCTAAAGGGAAGTGCCGCGCGCTCATCGTGTTTGGCAATGTCTATGGCGTTGGCAAGCTCGCCGACAAAAAACTCCCGATCCTTGCGTCGCAGAACTCCCCTCGGGTGCTGTCGGCAATCGGTGGACGGGTCGATACCGCCTATCTCGACTGCGACGCGGGCCTGATCACCAACGAATTCTACATCACGGGTGACGATGATGGCATCGTCGCGATCCGAACAGACAAGATGCAGGAACATTTCCCAGTGCCATAAGGGTGCAGCGAAAGCTCCGAACCGCGAGTTGACCTTACTGCCGTCCGTCGGGCAAAATTCAGAGAGTTGATTCGGCCATTTTAATTGGCCCGAACGCGATCAATCCGCGGTTATCGGAAAGTATTTATCTCGAGGTTTTCGTCGTTGGAAGTTCCCGAGTTCAGGCCGCTTGTTCCATTATTCGATGAGACACGGCGGCTCGACGACGGAACTGGCCTTATAGTTAACGTAAGCTGGTTATCCCGGAAAGTTCAAGCCGCTATACGCACTGGCGATGGCGCTGATTATGTGACGCGCAGGTTGGTGTGCGCCAAGGTGCTCCTCAAAGGCATCAGCGGTCCGATAGTCGATTCTTACATCGCGTACGCCGACCAGCTTAGTCGTGAGGACTGCGATGTTCCCCTGATCGTTGTCTTTGAAGGGAGGAGGCCTCCTGAAAGCGATGATCCATCAGAATATGAAATACTTGATGGCAAAGCGCGTGTCGTCCGGGCGCGAGGGCTGAATATCTTACTACCTGTCATTATGATCTCAAAAGCCAGAGCAAAGCTCTGGGGTGCCGCTCCTTGGGCAAGAAAGTTGGGTGAGCGCCTTGATGCCCCCCCTCATCGCATCACTGGCAAACACTTTCAGCGCTCGGGGCGGGCAACACTGCCTTTTGGCAGCAGGCCTGGCGATGCCATCATGCCCAAGAGGGTTTCACAGGCCAGGCTTTCCGGCTCCAAAGTGACCAATCCGTTCGCCTACACGATGGTTTTGTCGGACAGCGGGAAAGTACGTGCCGAGGCGCATAGACGGCTTGAAGTTGCGCGCAACAGCGGCGGCAAAAGTCGAAATTTGGCAACCGGTTTGGCCGATGCGTTTCCCGATCCGCAAAAATCGGGCCCTTCAACTCCGCGGCATCAGGAAATCTGCTTACAAATTCTCTTTTGCAAGCTCGTCGATTTTCTCCGCAAGGACGTAGCAGATCGCGACGGAAAAATATTCGATCAACTGACGCTGCTTCGGGATTGGTCTAGGACACAGCAAATCCGCGACCTTATGGCGATTTCGCTGCGATTGCCCGAGCCAAAGAGTAAAACAGATCGGGCCTATAGAAATTCGGAAGTAGCGGCTGAACTCGATAAATTGGCCATAGCGTCGCGCGCGGCCTTTCGCAACGCAGGTGCGTCATGGACAAAACCTCTATCCGAAAGGCTCCTGCTTTTCGGCGATGGTCTGACGCCGAGGCCAGTAGTCGATGCTGATAATCATAGCGCGTTACGTGAGCATGCTCTCAAATTGCTTTCATGGTCTTTCCTAGCATTGCTGCGCGCCAAACACTGGCGGCAAGGTGCAATCTCAATTGGCCGCCTCAATTCACACGGCGAATTCCACAAAGCGGATAAGTTAGACCCGACAAATGAGACCTGCGATTCAGCTAGGCTCGCGCACGAGGCGGTTGGCTCGGTCACATTTCAGGACCTCACGGATTTAGGCATCGAGCAACTTCTTATCCTTGCCATGCATGGGCGTTTTAACCCGTTCCTGATCTGGCACGATATGCGCTGGGCGGTGCCACTGGGGCATTGGATGATGGCGGTTGCCGATCTTGATGCCGATCGACCAAGCCATGTCACCGTCTGGATGGCGGAATTCTGCCTGGAGCAGCGGCGACGCAATTTCGGCGAAATCAACCATTTCTCCGGCCCTTCAACACTTGTAATGCATTGGCTGTACTGGATAGGCGCGAAATTCCCAGATTTTGCGGCCTCGATCGCCGAAATCTGCGAGCGTACCATTTCTGGTTTCCCGCATTTGTCTGGGCGGGCAATCCGATCCGTGACGCCTCAAGGCGGGGGGCCTTCATTGGTGTCTGAACCCGTCGCTCCCTGGGAAGACATGGCACTTCAGGCAACGCTTTTCGCCTGACCGGATCAGAAAAGTTCCCAGACTCGGGGGTATCGAACCGGCCGACCAGCATGATTCTGGAAGCCTCCATGACGGAGGTTTCTGTGGCCGTGCAACGCGACATTCGCGATAGTCGCTCTCTCGATCGATCGACCGAAGAGGGATTGTCGGCGCTGACGCAAGATCGTCTCGAGGCGGCCATGCTCTACCTCGCAGAATGCATCGTTGCGGCGGGGCCAGCCTACGCTCCATTCCTCCAGAAGCTCGAAGATGACCTCGCGACGATGATGGCAGGGCGCGATCCTATTTCTCGCGCTTACGCCATCATTGCCAAGGCTAAAGCGAAGCAGGGGGCTTGAAGGCAATCCGCTGCAGCCAGTTTCTTTTTTGAACCAGGCTAGGTCCATCGCCATATCGCGGCCTCTGGTATTTATGCCCCATCAACACCGCCATAACTTTCTCCGGCGCACCCACGGCGGTCAGCCGATCTTCGAAGGTATGCCTGAGCGAATACAGGGTGTGGTTTGGCGTCGGCCGAAGCTTCGCATTCGTCAGAAATTTGTTAACCAGCGCCGACAAGCCGGCATTCTTGTCACGATACCGCGGAAAGCCATTGGGCTGCAGCTTCATCGCAGCCAGGGCCGCTCCAACGAGGGGGATCTGCCGAAAGGACTGCGCCGTCTTCAGTTTGCGGCCATCGGGCCATATGTGGACGTAAGGAATCTGATGGTCCAGCACGATCGTATCGGCGGTCAAATTCACGGCCTCGGAGATTCTCAGACCGGTGTCGGCCATGAGATAGATGACGCGCCGCGCTTCCTCGTTCAGCTCGGCAAACGCACCATCTTCCAGGATTCGCGTCTGCACGAATTCGGCGGCGAAAGCGGAGCGCGACGCCGTCGTTTCCCCCTCGATCCGAAGCTCGCTAAAAAGCGGCGGAAGTTCAAGCCGGTGGTGCGTGTTGATGGTCCGGTACATCTTGTTGACCTGTCCGATCGACTTGTTGGCCGTACCAATCTCAATGCCTTCGTCCAGCACGCGCTCCTGCCACCACGCCTGAAAATCAAGCGCGTCGCCTCTGGTCAACTCGGACAGGGTCTTGTCGCCCACGACATCGAAGACGCTCTCGGCGGCGAGCCGTTTGGCGTTCCGCCAACGTCGCTTCTGTTCCTCAGACATGCCCGACAAGGATGCTCGCTGGATCCTCTCGTACTCCGTGAAAAGATCTTTCAATCGAAACGCTGGCTTCTCCACGAGGCCAAGCACAGCGTCCGCGGCTTTCGACTCGGGCGCCAGGCCGCGCGTCGTCACGGCTTCGACGCGCGCGACGATCTGGGACGTAGGGCGGGAGAGCAGTTCCCGTGCCGGGACGTAGTCGAACCCGAGCGCTCGAGCGAGATCTCGGGCTGCCTCATACCGTTCGCGGGCGTTATCGCTCTGACCGAGGTACAGAGCCTTCCAATAGGCTTGGTGCTCCGCGTCGATCTTCGCGACTGCGCGACGCGCGACGATGCCGCGAGGATCGTCGGCGATTCGCACCTTCGTCGTTTGCCGCACGATGACGCGTCGGTCGAGCGCAGCGAACGCCGTAGGGACCCTTCTGACATAATGCCAAAAGCCATCGCGCCGGCCGAGATAGTCGCGCATTTGTCGTCTCCGTAGGACGATAAGTTGCGCGCATTGTTACACGAAAATTCCCCGCGCAACCACCGGCACAGGAGAAATATAGCGATTTCAGCGATTTACGGGGATGGGGATGGCGGACAGGGAGGGATTTGAACCCCCGATACCCTTGCGGGTATGCCGCATTTCGAGTGCGGTGCATTCAACCACTCTGCCACCTGTCCGCGGTCGCCTTCGGTCGAAGCGCGCTGGTTACTACACGTGCGATGCGGCAGAGACAAGTCCGGTCTGGATGCATGCGCCAACTGCGGCCACATGACAGATTCGGCGCGATCGCACGATACCTGCGGAATCAACAGGACTGCCGGCGCTCCGCGAGGAGAAGCGATCGTCCGTAGTCATGGCCTGACCTTGGCGACTGCGTCGTCAGCGGCAAGTCACGCACGGCCGCAGCACTGTCTCCTGTGGTCTAGGCACCCTCGGTCTCGCCGGCCATCGCCTTGTCGAGCAGTCGCACGGTTTCTTCCAGGCCCTCTTTCACGCCAAGCACGAAATCCTTGCCGAAAGCGATGATCGTGTCGGGCGGGCTCCCTTTGAAGACGTAGACGGCGGTAACCAGCGCGGGATTGACGTAGACGGGCTTGCCGTCAGCAGGCGACGTGAACTTGCAGAGCTTCGGCATGGGATCACTTCCGCGCGCTTCGATGAGGTCAGCTATACGACAGACGCGTCACAGCGAACATGTTAGCCCCAGTCCTCACATCGTCCTCGTGCCGCGCATCCCATTTTTCCATGGCCTCGATCAGACCGATCAGTTCCGCCTCCTCGGGCGATCCCGGCTTCGCGCCGGCCAGTTCCTGGACGCGCAGGGATGCGCGCTCGTAGTCGTCCTCGCAGCGGACGATGGCTTTCACGGCCTCCATAGTCCTAATCCCTCTGCTGCTGGAGCGCCGGATGCCGGCGCGTCTCGTAATCCACCATCGCGGCGGTCAGTTCGAGGAACTCCACATCCTCGGCGCTATCCTCCGGCGGGTGTCCCAGATCGGCAAGTCGCGTCAGCGCGGCGCGATAATCCTCATCCGTCTCGATCGTCATTTGGCTACGGTCCCGATTGCTGGACGGAAGAACGCAGGCCGCCGCCAGTTGATCCCTGATCCTCCTCTGGATGTGAACGGCGGCGTCCGTTACCCGTCGTTCGACGAATTGAGTTCCTCGGGTCGCAGCCCCTCGTCGCCGCCGATATTCGCGACCTGCCGCAAGGCCTCGTTGATACGGTCCTGCCAGCCCGGGCCGCCGCTCTGGAAATGCTCCAGCACGGCTGTGTCGATCCGCAGTGAAACCATTTCCCGCGCGCCGGGCGGCGCCTTCGGCCTTTCGGCCGGCGCAGCCGGCTTGGGCACGGCGGGCTTGAACAGCGCCTCTGCCTTGTCGCGGGCGTTCACCGGCCGGCGCGGTCGATCGTTGTTCATGGAATCAGTCTCCGTTCGGGATCACGAAATGGTTCTAGCGCCAGGGCCACCAGCTTTTCGGCGCTGGCTCGGTGTCCGGCGCGACCGGCACTTCCGGGACGGACGCCGGAGCGTCGGCGGTGGCCGGCAGGGCAGCGGCAGACGGCGGCTGTTGTTGGACCTGCGCCTGGGGTGGCGCTGGCTGGAGATGCGGCTGAGGCGGCGATGGCAGCGGGGCGGGCTCGACGGCCTGGACCGGCCTTGCCGCTTCGGCCCTGGCGGCGGAGACCGTGTCCAGGCATTGCGCCATCTCCGGCGTTCCCCATTGGAACTTGCCGCACTGGCCCGGGTCCTGGGTGAGGTCCGGACCGCTTCGGCCGCCGGAGTTGCACCCCGCGAGAGCAAGGCACAGCACCGGCACGAGGACGACACGCTGCATTCATGGGTCTCCGGGCTGCCCTGCGGACCGTGTCTCGGTCGGACCTTAGCAGAGACAGTCCTTTCGTCTTGGAACAAGGTTTGCAAGTCCGACGTTCAGACCGCCGCATCACCCTTACTCGATGAGCAGCGCCATGGACGATGAACGCATCAAAAGAATTGCACGAGCCATGTGCCGGGCCGCAAGGCTCGATCCCGACAAACCGGCCGATGGCGCGCAATTGCGCAGGCTGGCGCTGGCTGAACCGCCGACGGACAGGGGCAATTCGCCCGCCTGGATCCTGTTTCGCCGGAATGCGGAGAGGTTCGCGGCGGCCCATCGCGAGATCGCGTCCGCGCTCTAGCCTCCGCGCACCATCCGCAGCGTTTCATATGCGGCGCGTCGAACCTGCGACTTCGATGGCAATCAGAGCCGCGCAGTCAACCCGACCTGTTCCGTGACAAGGCGCCGGACTGCCGGCGTGATACGGCCCTGCCCGTGCCAACACTTGCAGCCCAAGCGGCGCTGCCGTAACCGGAAAGCCCGCCGCCCAAGCCCCTCGAGCCATGGCCGTCCCGATCACCGAGCAATACGCCGCCCTCGTCCAGTCGGGTGCCATCGAGCGCGACCCGGCGCAGGTCGTGGTGGTGAAGCGCCTGGCGGATCTGGCCGAGACGCTGGCCGCGCGCCGGCTGGCGCACAAGAGCAGCGCGCTCGGCTGGCTGTTCGGGGCGAAGAAGAACAGCGCCGAAGTACCGAAGGGCCTCTACATCTGGGGTTCGGTCGGGCGCGGCAAGACCATGCTGATGGACCTGTTCTACGACGCTGCACCTGTGCCGAAGCGGCGCCGCGTGCATTTCCACGAATTCCTTGCCGATGTGCATGGCCGCATCCATGCCTATCGCCAGCGGCTCAAGGCGGGCGAAGTGAAGGAGCCGGATCCGATCGCGCCAGTCGCCGCGGAGATCGCGGAAGAGGCGAACCTGCTCTGCTTCGACGAATTCACCGTGACCGACATTGCCGACGCGATGATCCTGGGGCGGCTCTTCACGGCGCTGTTCGCGGCCGGCGTCGTCGTGGTCGCGACTTCCAATGTCGAGCCGTCGCGGCTCTATGAGGGCGGGCTCAACCGCTCGCTGTTCCTGCCCTTCATCGATCTTCTGGCCCAGAAGGTCGATGTCGTCAGGCTTGATGCCCGCACCGATTTCCGGCTGGAAAAACTCGGCGGCGCGCCGGTCTACCATGTGCCGGCGGATGCGGCGGCACATGGCGCGCTCGATCAGGCCTTCAGGCGGCTCGCCGGCGTCGCGCAGGGCTCGCCGGTCACCCTGTCGGTGAAAGGCCACGACCTCGTCATCCCGCAGGCCGCCAGTAGCGTGGCACGCGCGAGTTTCGCCGATCTGTGCAGCCAGGCCTATGGCGCATCCGACTACATCGCGCTGGCCCAACGCTTCCATACCCTTGTGCTCGACGACATCCCGGCGATGACGCCGGACCGGCGCAACGAGGCCAAGCGCTTCATCATCCTGATCGACACGCTCTACGAGCATCACGTCAAGCTGGTCGCATCGGCTGCGGCCGAGCCGCATGAACTCTATCTCGCCAGCCGGGGCCGCGAAGCCTTCGAGTTCGACCGCACGGTGTCCCGGCTGATCGAGATGCGCTCGCAGGACTATCTCGCTTTGCCGCATGGCCGCGCCGATTCGGCCGCCAGCGGCGACAGCGGCGGCCTGGTCGAGACCTGATCATGGCGACCCGCGAGCCGAGCGAGACCCGCATTCTCTCGGTCGCCAGCGAGCACCTTCGATTGCATGGGCTGAAGCGCTTCACCGTCGTGGCGGTGGCGCTGGAGGCCGGCATGACCCATGCCAACGTCTACCGCTACTTCCCGTCCAAGGCGGCCCTGATCGACGCCGTAGTCGATGTCTGGCTGAAGGCGGCCGAGCGACGTCTGGCCGACATCGCCGACGGCCCGGATCCCGCCGACGACAAGCTGGAGCGGCTGATCCTCGCTTTGGCCAAGGCCAATCGCGACCTGCTGACCGAGGATCCCCATCTCTTCGCTGCGCTGTCGCAGGCCGTGGCAAAGCGCCATGCGATCAGCCGGCGCAACCGGACACGTGTGCGGGCGCTCTTCGAACGCGTGATCGACGAGGGCATGGCATCGGGCGCCTTCGAACCGCGCGACCGCGACAGGGCGATCGCCTTCGTCATCGACGCCACCCACCGCTTCATCCATCCCGCCGCCCTGGCGCTCGAATCCGACGTGCCGCAGGCCTCGGTCGATGCCCGGCTCTCGACGCTGATCCGTGTCGCATTGCGGGTGCTAGGGACCGGCATCGTGTAAAAAATCTTGTGACAATTTACAATTTCTGTAAATTGACATTGCCCCTTTTCCCGCCATCCCGGCTGCCGCCAAGGCTAGGCTGGCCGACAAGCCTTTGAAATCGTTCGCGCGGAATAGTCACATCCGCTCTCGCCCACACATGGCAATCTAGTTTACCATGGCGCCCGGCAGGGTTGCGACGAAAGGCCTGTTTGGGTCAAAGGAACGCACGGTTTTGCCCGGCTCGCCGGCTTCTCGCAACGCTAAGAACAAGGACTAGGCTATGGCCCGCAAGAAGATCGCCCTCATCGGCGCCGGCCAGATCGGCGGCACGCTCGCCCATCTCGCCGGTTTGAAGGAACTCGGAGACATCGTGCTCTTCGACATCGCCGAGGGAATCCCGCAGGGCAAGGGCCTCGACATCGCCGAATCCGCGCCGGTCGATGGTTTCGACGCCAGCTACACCGGCACCCAGTCCTATGCCGACATCGCCGGGGCCGACGTGATCATCGTCACCGCCGGCGTGCCGCGCAAGCCCGGCATGAGCCGCGACGACCTGATCGGCATCAACCTCAAGGTGATGAAGGCCGTCGGCGAGGGCATCAAGGCCCACGCGCCGAACGCCTTCGTGATCTGCATCACCAACCCGCTCGACGCCATGGTCTGGGCGCTGCAGAAGTTCTCCGGCCTGAAGCCCAACATGATCTGCGGCATGGCCGGCGTGCTCGACAGCGCCCGCTTCCGCCACTTCCTCGCCGACGAGTTCAAGGTCTCGGTCAAGGACGTCTCGGCCTTCGTGCTCGGCGGTCATGGCGACGACATGGTGCCGCTGGTGCGCTACTCCGGCGTCGCCGGCATCCCGCTGCCCGACCTCGTCGCCATGGGCTGGACCACGCAGGCCAAGCTCGACGCCATCGTCGAGCGCACCCGCAAGGGCGGCGGCGAGATCGTCAACCTGCTCAAGACCGGCTCGGCCTTCTATGCGCCCGCCGCATCCGCCATCGCCATGGCCGAAAGCTATCTCAAGGACCAGAAGCGCGTTCTGCCCGCAGCGGCTGCGCTGACCGGCCAGTACGGCGTCAAGGACATCTTCGTCGGCGTGCCGGTCGTGATCGGTGCCGGCGGCATCGAGAAGGTCGTCGAGATCGCGCTCGACGGCGAGGAGAAGGCTATGCTCGAAAAGTCCGTCGCTTCGGTCGTGACGCTGATCGACGCCTGCAAGACCGTCGATTCGTCATTGGCGTGACATTCAGCGAATGGCGAATGGCGGGCAGAACGTCCGCTAGTACGCATTCGCCGCTCGCCATTCGCTATTCGCTTCCAAGGAACCTGAGCACATGAACATCCACGAATATCAGGGCAAGGCGGTCCTCAAGGAGTTCGGCGCGCCCGTCTCCGCCGGCTTTCCGGCGCTGACCGTCGCCGAGGCCGTCGAGGCCGCCAAGAAGCTGCCTGGCCCGCTTTATGTGGTGAAGAGCCAGATCCACGCCGGCGGACGCGGCAAGGGCAAGTTCAAGGAACTTGGTCCTGACGCGAAGGGCGGCGTGCGCCTCGCCAAGTCGGTCGAAGAGGTCGAGAGCCATGCCAAGGAAATGCTCGGCAACACGCTCGTGACCGCGCAGACCGGCGAGGCCGGCAAGCAGGTCAACCGCCTCTATATCGAGGACGGCTCCGACATCGAGAAGGAGTTCTACCTCTCGGCGCTGGTTGATCGCGAGACCTCGCGCGTCGCCTTCGTGGTTTCGACCGAGGGCGGCATGGACATCGAGGCCGTCGCCCATGACACGCCGGAGAAGATCGAGACCTTCTCGGTCGATCCCGCGACCGGCATCATGCCGCATCACGGCCGCAGCATGGCCCGCATCCTGGGCCTCTCGGGCGACCAGGCCAAGCAGGCCGGCACGGTTCTGGGCCAGATCTATACGGCGTTCGTGTCCAAGGACATGGACATGCTGGAGATCAACCCGCTGATCGTGACGACGCAGGGCCAGATCAAGTGTCTCGACGCCAAGATCTCGTTCGATTCCAACTCGCTCTACCGTCATCCCGAGATCCTCGCCCTGCGCGACACCACGGAAGAGGACGACAAGGAGATCGAGGCCTCGAAATACGACCTCGCCTATATCGCGCTCGATGGCACGATCGGCTGCATGGTCAACGGTGCCGGTCTCGCCATGGCGACGCTCGACATCATCCAGCTCTATGGCGAAAGCCCGGCGAACTTCCTCGATGTCGGCGGCGGCGCCACGGAAGAGAAGGTCACGGCGGCGTTCAAGATCATCACCGCCGATCCGAAGGTAAAGGGCATCCTGGTCAACATCTTCGGCGGCATCATGAAGTGCGACGTCATCGCGCGCGGCGTCATCGCCGCGGTGAAGGCGGTCGGACTCACAGTCCCGCTAGTGGTGCGTCTCGAAGGCACCAACGTCCAGGAAGGCAAGGACATCATCTCGTCCTCGGGCCTGAACGTGATTTCCGCCGACGATCTCGACGATGCCGCGCAGAAGATCGTGGCTGCGATCAAGAAGGCTTGAGGAGAAACCATGTCCATCCTGATCGACAAGAACACCAAGGTCATCTGCCAGGGTTTTACCGGCAAGAACGGCACCTTCCACTCCGAGCAGGCGATCGCCTATGGCACGCAGATGGTCGGCGGCACTTCGCCGGGCAAAGGTGGCGCGCTGCATCTCGGCCTGCCGGTCTTCGACACCGTCGCTGAAGCACGCGAGAAGACCGGCGCCACGGCGTCTGTCGTCTATGTACCGCCTCCGGGCGCGGCCGACGCGATCTGCGAGGCGATCGACGCCGAAATCCCGCTGATCATCTGCATCACCGAGGGCATCCCGGTGCTCGACATGGTGCGCGTCAAGCGCTCGCTCTCGGGCTCCAAGTCGCGGCTGATCGGGCCCAACTGCCCCGGTGTCGTGACGGCGGGCGAAAGCAAGATCGGCATCATGCCGGCCAACATCTTCAAGCCGGGTTCTGTCGGCATCGTCTCGCGCTCGGGCACTCTGACCTATGAGGCCGTCTTCCAGACCACCCGCGAGGGCCTGGGCCAGACCACGGCGGTCGGCATCGGCGGCGACCCGGTCAAGGGCACCGAGTTCATCGACATGCTCGAGATGTTCCTGGCCGACGAGAAGACGACCTCGATCGTGATGATCGGCGAGATCGGCGGCTCGGCCGAGGAGGACGCTGCGCAGTTCATCAGGGACGAGGCCAAGCGCGGCCGCTCCAAGCCGATGGTCGGCTTCATCGCCGGCCGTACCGCCCCTCCGGGCCGGCGAATGGGTCATGCGGGCGCGATCATCTCGGGTGGCAAGGGCGGCGCGGAAGACAAGATCGCGGCCATGGAAGCGGCCGGCATCCGGGTCTCGCCGTCGCCGGCGCGCCTTGGAAAGACCTTGGTGGACGTGTTGAAAGGCTGAGGGCTTCACGCGTCATGGTCGGCCTTGAGCCGACCATCTCGTGACGCGCTAGACTCCCGAAAAGATGCTCGGGTCGAGCCCGAGCATGACGCGCTAGGCAGGCAGGAAAAGGCAGAAACGATCATGGCTCGCCAGGACATCAACGAGGCTCTCGCGCAGACGGGTTTCCTCTATGGCGGCAATGCGGCCTATATCGAGGATCTCTACGCCCGCTACGAGGCCGATCCGAAATCGGTCGACGAGCAGTGGCAGGGCTTCTTCGCCGGGCTGAAGGACGAAGGCTCGGCCATCGTCCAGAATGCCAGGGGCGCGTCCTGGACCAAGCCGAACTGGCCCATTCATGCCAATGGCGAACTCGTCTCGGCGCTCGACGGCAACTGGAGCGTCGTCGAGAAGGTGATCAGCGACAAGCTCGGCGCCAAGGCCAAGGCGACGGGCGCCGCGATCAGCGCGTCGGACGTGCAGCAGGCGACGCGCGATTCGGTGCGCGCGATCATGCTGATCCGGGCCTACCGGATGCGCGGCCACCTTCACGCCAAGCTCGACCCGCTCAGCATCGAGACCGTCGACAATTCCGATGAGTTGTCGCCGGCCGCCTTCGGCTTCGGCGAAGCCGATCTCGACCGCAAGATCTTCATCGACAACGTGCTGGGCCTGGAATCCGCGACGATCCGCGAGATGACCGCGATCCTGCAGCGGACCTATTGCAACACCATCGGCATCGAGTTCATGCACATCTCCGATCCGGAGCAGAAGGCATGGCTGCAGGAGCGGATCGAGGGGCCCGACAAGGAAATCGCCTTCACCCGCGAGGGCAAGAAGGCGATCCTGAACAAGCTCGTCGAGGCCGAGGGCTTCGAGAAGTTCATCGACCTGAAATACACCGGCACCAAGCGCTTCGGCCTCGATGGCGGCGAGTCGCTGATTCCGGCGCTGGAGCAGATCATCAAGCGCGGCGGCGCGCTCGGCGTGCGCGACATCGTCTTCGGCATGGCCCATCGCGGCCGGCTCAACGTGCTGACCCAGGTGCTGGGCAAGCCGCATCGCGCGCTGTTCCACGAGTTCAAGGGCGGCTCCTTCGCCCCCGACGACGTCGAGGGCTCGGGCGACGTGAAGTACCATCTCGGTGCCTCGTCGGACCGCGAATTCGACGGCAACAACGTCCACGTCTCGCTGACGGCCAACCCGTCGCATCTGGAGATCGTCGATCCCGTCGTGCTGGGCAAGGTCCGCGCCAAGCAGGACCAGTTCGGCGACATCGTCGAGCGCTCAAAGGTGCTGCCGCTGCTGCTGCATGGCGACGCGGCCTTCGCCGGCCAGGGCGTCGTCGCGGAATGCCTCGGCCTGTCGGGGTTGAAGGGTCACCGCACCGGCGGCTCGATCCACTTCATCATCAACAACCAGATCGGTTTCACGACCTATCCGCGTTATTCGCGCTCCTCGCCCTATCCGTCGGACGTGGCGAAGATGGTCGAGGCCCCGGTCTTCCATGTCAACGGCGACGATCCCGAGGCTGTCGTCTTCGCCGCCAAGATCGCGATCGAGTTCCGGCAGAAATTCCACAAGCCGGTCGTCGTCGACATGTTCTGCTATCGCCGCTTCGGCCATAATGAGGGCGACGAGCCGGGTTTCACCCAGCCGCTGATGTACCGCAAGATCCGCGCCCACAAATCGACGCTGGAGCTGTACTCCGCCAAGCTCGAGGCCGAGGGCGTGATTCAAGCAGGCGAACTCGACGAGATGCGCGCGGCCTGGAAGGCCAGACTCGAAATCGAGTTCGAAGCCGGCCAGGCCTTCAAGCCGAACAAGGCCGACTGGCTCGACGGCCGCTGGGCCGGCATGAAGGCGATCCGTGCCGACGAGGACGATCCGCGTCGCGGCGCGACCGGTGTTCCCGCCGCCGTGCTCAAGGAAATCACCGAGAAGATCACGTCGGTTCCGCCGGGCTTCAACGTCCACAAGACGATCCAGCGCTTTCTCGACAACCGCCGCAAGGCGATCGAGACCGGCAAGGGCATCGACTGGGCCACCGCCGAGTCGCTGGCCTTCGGGTCGCTGCTGCTCGACGGCAACCCGGTCCGCCTGTCGGGCCAGGACAGTGAGCGCGGCACCTTCTCGCAGCGCCATTCGGTGCTGATCGACCAGGAAACCGAAGCGCGCCACACCTCGCTGAACCATATCCGCGAGGGCCAGTCGCGCTACGAGGTCATCAACTCGATGCTCTCGGAAGAGGCGGTGCTGGGCTTCGAATACGGCTACACCCTGTCGGAGCCCAACGCGCTGACCTGCTGGGAAGCGCAGTTCGGCGACTTCGCCAACGGCGCGCAGGTGCTGTTCGACCAGTTCATCTCGTCGGGCGAGCGCAAATGGCTGCGCATGTCGGGTCTGGTCTGCCTGTTGCCGCATGGCTATGAGGGCCAGGGCCCCGAGCACTCCTCGGCGCGCCTGGAGCGCTTCCTGCAGATGTGCGCGGAAGACAACATGCAGGTGGCGAACTGCTCGACGCCGGCAAGCTATTTCCACATCCTGCGCCGGCAGCTCAAGCGCGATTTCCGCAAGCCCCTGATCCTGATGACGCCGAAGTCGCTGCTGCGCCACAAGCGCTGCGTCTCCGATCTGGCCGACATTGCGGAGGGCTCGACCTTCCACCGCGTGCTGCATGACGACGCCGAGCGCGGCAGCTCCTCGACCAAGCTGGTCAAGGATTCCAAGATCCGTCGCGTCGTGCTGTGCTCGGGCAAGGTCTATTTCGACCTGCTGGAGGATCGCGAGAAGCGCGGCATCGACGACGTCTATCTGATGCGCGTCGAGCAGCTCTATCCCTTCCCGCTGAAGTCGCTGGCGCAGGAGCTGGCGCGCTTCAAGGGCGCCGACGTGGTCTGGTGCCAGGAGGAACCCAAGAACATGGGCTCCTGGACCTTCGTCGAGCCCTATCTCGAATGGGTGCTCGGCCATGCCGGCGTGAAGTCGAAGCGGGCGCGCTATGTCGGCCGCCCGGCCTCGGCTGCGACAGCGACCGGCCTGATGTCCAAGCACCTTGCCCAGCTCAACGCGTTCCTCGACGAGGCCTTTGCGGCCTGAACACCGCCGTCATCCCGGGCGATCGCAGATCGACCCGGGATCCATTCCTGACCTGTTCCGGAATGGATCCCGGCTCTCCGCTTCGCTCCGGCCGGGATGACGCTCACGAGATTTGAAGAAAAAAGAGGCCTGACATGGCGACCGAAATCCGCGTTCCCACCCTCGGCGAATCCGTCTCCGAGGCCACCATTGGCAAGTGGTTCAAAAAGACCGGCGACGCGGTGAAAGCCGACGAGCCTTTGGTCGAGCTCGAAACCGACAAGGTGACGCTCGAGGTCAACGCGCCGGCTGCCGGCGTGCTCGGCGAGATCGTCGCCAAGGAAGGCGACACTGTCGGCGTCAGCGCCCTGCTCGGCATGATCACGGCCGGCGACGGCAAGGCGGCCGCGGCTGCTCCGAAGGCCGAGGCGAAGAAGGCCGACACCGCCGTGGCCCAGGCCTCCGGCAAGGCCGGCGAAGCGAGCTCGGCCGCAGCCGAGAAGAAGACCGGCGAGGTTGCCGGCGACACCGAAATCAAGCCTGCGACCAAGGCCGCCGATTCAGGCCCGGCCGTGTCGCGGCTGGCCGCCGAGAGTGGCGTCGATCCCGCGACCGCCAACGCCTCGGGCAAGGATGGCCGCGTCACCAAGGGCGACATGCTGGCCGCGATCGCGACCGGCCCCGCCGTTGCGTCCTCGGTTCCTGCTCCGGCCGCTCCGGTTCAGGTCCGCGCGCCGTCGGCGCCCGACGACGCCTCGCGCGAAGAGCGCGTCAAGATGACCAAGCTGCGCCAGACCATCGCGCGCCGCCTGAAGGAAGCCCAGGCGACGGCCGCGATGCTGACCACCTTCAACGAGGTGGACATGTCGGCGGTGATGGCGCTGCGCAACCAGTACAAGGATGTGTTCGAGAAGAAGCACGGCGTGAAGCTCGGCTTCATGGGCTTCTTCGTGAAGGCCTGCGTGCAGGCGCTGAAGGAGATTCCCTCCGTCAATGCCGAGATCGACGGCACCGACATCGTCTACAAGAACTACTACCATGTCGCTGTCGCCGTCGGCACCGACAAGGGCCTCGTCGTGCCGGTGGTGCGCGATGCCGACCAGCTCTCCATCGCCGGCATCGAGAAGGCCATCGGCGCGCTCGGCAAGAAAGCCCGCGACGGCGCCCTCAAGATCGAGGACATGCAGGGCGGCACCTTCACCATCTCGAATGGCGGCGTCTACGGCTCGCTGATGTCGACGCCGATCCTGAACGCGCCGCAATCGGCGATCCTGGGCATGCACAAAATCCAGGAGCGCCCGATGGTCGTCGGCGGCCAGATCGTAGTGCGCCCGATGATGTATCTGGCTGTTTCCTACGACCACCGCATCATCGACGGCAAGGAAGCGGTGACATTCCTGGTGCGGATCAAGGAGGCGCTGGAGGATCCGGCGCGGCTTGTGCTGGATCTCTGAGGCCCAGCCATGAACTGGGTCGCGTTTTCGGAGGTCCTTCGGAACTTCGCACTCGCGGCCGCTGCCTGTGTTGGCGCTATTCTGGCATGGCGTCAGCTTTCTCCGGCGTCATTGCAGGCGAGGTCGGCTTCGACGCAGGCCACGCTGGCTCGCAGGGCTCATGTGACAGAATTGTTCAACCGCTCGGTTGGACAATTGCGCGATCCCAATCTTGAGGTTCGACTGGCGGCGATATACGTCTTGAGGGAGGTCGCGAAGGACTTTCCCGATCTGTCGGACCCTGTGTTCGATCTTTTGCAGGCATTCCTGAGAGCAAGCGACACAGAGTATGGAGACGATGCTCCGCCTATCGACGTGCAGGAGATCATGAAAATGCTTCGAAGCAGACTGGGTGACGCATGACGCAGGCACGATTGAACGAACAACCGCGACGCGTTCTGGACATTCATGGCGCTTTCATCCGCAGAACAGATTTGAGCGGCGCTTCACTGCGCGGAGCTAACCTCGCCGGCGCCGACGCAGCGAACGCGATGTTTCGAGGAGCCGATTTCGCTGGCGCTTCCCTGCGTGGCACGAACCTGCGCGGGGCCGATCTTTCCGGCGCAAAAAATCTCACCATAGAGCAGCTTTCCGAGGCGATCATCGACGGGTCGACGATCTTGCCCGATTATCTCGACCGAGCTTCGTTCAACCTTTCCTGATGCAGCTGGCTTTTTGCTCCAGCATGACCGTTTAAGAGAACCCATGTCCTACGATCTCGTCGTCATCGGAACCGGCCCCGGCGGTTATGTCTGCGCCATTCGCGCCGCCCAGCTCGGCCTCAAGGTCGCCGTCGTCGAAAAGCGCAAGACCTTCGGCGGCACCTGCCTGAATATCGGCTGCATCCCGTCCAAGGCGCTGCTGCACGCTTCCGAGATGTTCGAGGAGGCGAGCCATACCTTCCCGAGCCTGGGCGTTGTAGTCGGCACGCCCAAGCTCGATCTCAAGCAGATGATGGTCCACAAGCAGGAGACGGTGGACGCCAACGTCAACGGCGTCGCCTTTCTGCTCAAGAAGAACAAGATCGAGCCCTTCATGGGTACGGCGAGCATCCCCGGTGCCGGCACGGTCGTCGTCACGGATGCTGACGGCAAGACGCAGGAGCTGGAAACCAAGGCGATCGTCATCGCCACCGGCTCGGAGGCGACCGGCCTGCCGGGCGTCGCGATCGACGAGAAGACCGTCGTGACTTCGACCGGCGCTCTCGAACTGACCGCCGTTCCCAGGGAACTGGTGGTCGTGGGGGCGGGCGTGATCGGGCTCGAGATCGGCTCGGTCTGGAGCCGTCTCGGCGCCAAGGTCACGGTCGTCGAATATCTCGACCGCATCCTGCCGGGCATGGACGAGGAAATCGCCAAGCAGTTTAGCCGCATCCTGCAGAAGCAGGGTTTTGAGTTCATCCTCGGCTCCAAGGTGACCAAGGTCGAAACCGGCAAGAAGGGCGCGACGCTCACTGTCGAGCCAGCGGCGGGCGGCGAGGCGAAGACGCTCTCGGCGGATGTCGTTCTGGTGGCGATCGGACGCCGTCCCAACACCGAGGGGCTGGGGCTGGACGCAGCCGGCGTCGCCACCGAGCGCGGCCGCGTCGTGATCGACGATCACTTCAAGACCAATGTCGCGGGCATCTACGCCATCGGCGACGTGGTGCGCGGGCCGATGCTGGCGCACAAGGCCGAGGACGAGGGCATGGCGGTCGCCGAGATCATCGCCGGCAAGGCCGGGCATGTGAATTACGACGCAATCCCGAGCATCATCTACACCGCGCCGGAAGTCGCCGCGATCGGCAAGACCGAGGAAGAGCTCAAGGCCGCGGGCGTCGCCTACAAGATCGGCAAGTTCCCCTTCACCGCCAATGCCCGCGCGCGCGCCATGCGCCATACCGACGGCTTCGTGAAGTTCCTGGCGGATGCCGCGACCGACCGCGTGCTCGGCTGCCACATCATCGGCCCCCATGCCGGCGACCTGATCGCCGAGGTCACCGTGCTGATGGAGTTCGGCGGCTCCTCGGAAGACCTCGCCCGCACCTGCCACGCTCATCCGACGCTTGCCGAAGCAGTGAAGGAAGCGGCGCTCGCGGTGGACAAGCGCCCGATCCATATGTGAGGGATGGCCGTCATTCTCGGGCCGCGCGCAGCGCGGACCCGGGAATCTCTTTCAGGAAAAGGCGCCTTCTCGTCCTGAGATGGTCGGGTCAAGCCCGACCATGACGCGCTCTACCCCCGCCTGGCCTCGAAAGCCGTCAGCGTGTTCCTTAGCAGGCAGGCGATCGTCATCGGGCCGACGCCGCCGGGCACGGGCGTGATCGCACCGGCGACCTCCACGGCTTCCGCGAAATCGACATCTCCCGCGAGCTTGCCGTCGGGCATCCGGTTGATGCCGACATCGATCACGGTGGCGCCCGGTTTCAGCCAATCGGCCTGGACGAAATGCGGGCGGCCCACGGCTGCGACGACGATGTCGGCGCGGCGCACCACGGCTGCAAGATCACGGGTACGCGAATGCGCGATCGTCACCGTGCAATCGGCCTGCAGCAGCAACTGCGCGACCGGGCGGCCGACGAGTTCGGAGCGTCCGATGACCACCGCTTCCAGTCCGGCGAGCGTCGGCAGCACCTGCTTGAGAAGCAGAATGCAGCCCAGCGGAGTGCAGGGAACGAGGCCGGTCTTGCCACCGGCGAGCCGGCCGGCATTGATCGGGTGGAGCCCATCGATATCCTTGGCGGGGTCGATGGCGTCAATGATGGCGCCGGTGTCGATATGCTTCGGCAGAGGAAGCTGGACCAGGATGCCGTCGACGGCGTCGTCGGCGTTGAGGTCGGCGATCTTCGCCAGAAGGTCCGCCTCGCTCGTCTCGGTCGGCAGGCGATGCGCGACCGAGTTCATGCCGACCTCGACGGCGAGCTTTTCCTTGGAGGTGACATAGACGCGGCTCGCCGGATCGTCGCCCACCAGTACGACATGCAGCCCCGGCACGAGGCCGCTCCGGGCCCTGATCGCCGCGACCTCGGTGCCTATCTCTGCTCTCAAAGCGGCTGCGGCGGCCTTGCCGTCGATGATGTGCGCTGGCTGCGGCATGGCGGTCCTCGTCGGCTTCGCGAGCCGCCCTCATGCGCGATCGGCCGCGCTGCCGCAAGCCGGGGAACGACACGAGCTGCACCGTTAGCGATGTGGGCCGAGGCCTTTTTTCGCGGTCCTTGCATGACGCATTTCCAAGTATCGTCACCAAACATCTCGGTGCGACATGACGCCGTGACCCGCACGTGTCATTACGCTGTCATCAACGCAAGCGATTTGGCAGCCGGCGAAACGTTTCCCGACCCGATGCAAGGACTGGCTCATGACCAAGTCTCTCGAGAAAAGCGTGGGGCGCGCACTGCTCGTGGCCGCGCGGCTGCATCGCGCCCGAATGGGCGAGAGGCTGAACGCGCTTGGCCTCTTCCCCGGCCAGGAGCAGGCGCTGAAGGCGCTCCAGCCGGCGGCGATGACGATGGGCGAACTCGCGACGCTGCTGCGCGTCAAGCCGCCGACGGTTTCGAAGACCATTGGTCGGCTCTCGATGCAGGGGCTCGTCGTCCGCGAGGGTGGCAGCCGCGACGGCAGGCTGGTCCAGGTTGCGCTGACCGAGAACGGGCAGGCGATGGCAGCCCAGCTCGATGCGGTCTGGAATCAGGTCGAGGAAGAGCTGCTCGAAAAGCTCGACGGCAAGGAACGCAAGCAGCTTCGCAGACTGCTGCGCAAGGCGGCCAAGGGTCTCTCCAAGGCCGGCGCTGAAGCTGACGAACCAGAGGCTGATGGCGACGAGGCCGATAGCGAAGGCTGATTTGCGCATGGAGCGCATGTCTCCAAACGCTGGCATTGCTGCTCAACTCGGTTAAATCTGGCTTCGTCATTCCTTCAATGCATGACGGACGAGTCTTTGCCCGCCGCCCCCTCTCACCATCCGGAAACGGGTCGCTCGCGCCTGATCGCTATCGGTCTGATGTGCAGCGCTGTGCTGTTCTTCGCGCTGCTCGATACCAGCGCGAAGTGGCTGTCGGGCTATATGGATCCGGTCCAGGTTGTTTTCGCCCGCTATGCCGGCAGCATGGTGCTGGTCTCGCTTCTGCTCAACCCATGGAGCCGTCCGGGCATCCTGCGGACGCAGCGCCCTTGGCTTCAGGCGGTCCGTTCCCTGCTGCTGCTGGGCTCGACCGCCCTGAATTTCTTCGCACTCAAATATCTGCAGCTCGCCGAAACCGTCTCGATCATGTTTGCCGGCCCGCTCTTGGTTGCGCTCGTCGCCGGGCCGCTGCTGGGCGAGTGGCCGGGACCGCGCCGGCTGGCCGCGATCGCGGTCGGCTTTTGCGGCGTTCTCCTGATAACGCGTCCGGGCTTGGGCGGCATGCATTCGGCCGCATGGCTGAGCGTGCTCGGCTGCGTCTGCTACTCGTTCTACTCGCTGGCGACGCGCAAGCTCGCGGCATACGACCCTCCGGAAACCACGATGGTCTATTCAGGCGTTGCCGGCACGCTCGCCATGCTGCCGCTGATCCCGTTTTTCTGGTCGATGCCGCAGAGCCCGCTGGTCTGGTTGGTAATGGTGGTGATGGGCGGGCTCGGTGGCTTCGGCCACTGGCTGCTCATTCTGGCGCACCGGCTGGCGCCAGCGACGGTGCTGGCGCCGTTTATCTATTCGCAGATTATCTGGATGATCGCGCTCGGCTGGTTCGTCTTCGGCCAGTTTCCCGACCGCTGGACCTTCGTCGGCGCCGCCATCGTGATCGCATCGGGCCTGTATCTGCTCTATCGCGAGCGGATCCGGGCGGTGCCCGAAGGATCCGCCCGGCTCGATTGAGAGAATGCCCATGACGGCGCAGGTGGTTTCGGTCAGCCGCGATGACGGCCATCGCTTCAGCAAGAGCGTGCAATCCTCGATCCGCCTGCTTGCCGGGCTCGGTATCGAGGGCGACGCTCATTGCGGCGCAACGGTGAAGCATCGCTCCCGCGTCGCCGTCGATCCGACGCAGCCCAATCTGCGCCAGGTCCATCTGCTCCAGGCCGAACTGCTCGACGAAGTGAACGCAGCCGGCTTCGACGTGGCCCCTGGGCAGATGGGAGAGAATATCCTGACCCGCGGCCTCGACCTGCTGCGGCTGCCGGTCGGAGCCCGGCTGCGGCTGGGCGCCGACGCGCTCGTCGAGATCACCGGCCTCCGCAACCCCTGCTCCCAGATCGAGACCTTCCGCCCCGGCCTGCTCGCCGCCGTGCTCGGTCGCGATGCCCACGGAAAACTCGTCCGCAAGGCCGGCATTATGGGGATCGTGCTGGAGGGGGGCGAGGTCGGTAGCGGAGCTAAAATCCAGCTCACACTGCCCGAGGGGCCGCATCGCGCTCTGGAACGTGTCTGATGATCTTCACGCGAATCGAAAGCCCGCAGCCTTTATCGTCATTGCGAGCGCAGCGAAGCAATCCAGGGGGCGTGGAGCACGCCGCTCTGGATTGCTTCGTCGCTGCGCTTCTCGCAATGACGATGATTGCGTTCGTCGGCCTCAACGGCCGTTCGTCAGATGAAACTCACATCGGCCGCTTCGGGGCCCTTCTTGCCGGCGCGGATCGAGAAGCGCAGCCGCTGCCCATCCATCGGGGGCTGCAGGCCGCTGCGGCTGAGCGACGAGACATGCAGGAAGACGTCAGGACCGCCCTTGTCGGGCGCGATGAAGCCAAAGCCCCGTTCGGTGTTGAAGAACTTCACGGCCCCGTCGAAGGGGCCTTCCATCGGGCCGCTGTCGCGGCTGGCAAAGCCGCCACGGTCACCCCGGTCGCCATAGCCGCTACCGCCGCCGCCATAATCGTTGCCGCGATCGTTGTAACCACCGCCGCCATAACCGCTGCCACCGCCGAAATCATCGCGCGGCGGTCGCGGCGAGAACCCGCGGGGACCACGATCCGAGCGCGGCGCGGCGGGCTGGGCGGTCGAGGCATCGATCTCATGGACCGCGACGACCTGCAGGCCACGCCGTCCCTCGCCGAGATCGGCGATGATGGTGGCGCCGGGCTGCAGGTCCTGCTGGTCGAGCGGGCCGAGCGCCGAAACATGGAGAAAGACGTCGCCGGAGCCGTCGGCGGGGGAGGCAAAACCAAACCCCTTCTCGGGGTCGAACCACTTGACCTTGGCTTCGATATTCTCGTGGGTGACGAAAGGCTGGGCAGCGGGGGGCTTGCGACGATCGAACATGGAGCTTCAAGACGAGAGTGACCGGGAAACCGCAATCTAGCGCAAGCTTCGCCAGTCGTCATCGGGGACAAGAAAGGAAATTGTCGCGCCGAAAGTCGCATGCTCCGCGGCCATCGACGACTCAGCCGGGCTCGTCGCAGCGGATCATCTGGACCTTCTTCGGCATCTCGCCGACCGCCGGGACGAATTGCCCGCTGGCCGGATCGAGCAGCATCAGCACGCCGGTCGCCACCGCAAAATAGGCCCCGTGCAGTTGCAGCCGGCCCTTGCCCTCGAGGATCTGGACGCAGGGGAATGTGCGCAGATTGGCCAGCGATTGCTGGATCGAGGCGAGGCAGAGCCGCTCGACATAGTCGTCGAAGTTCTCGTTGCGGCCGCGCCCGCCGCTGCGCTGCGCGGCGGGGCCGATCAGCGTGATCCATTTGCCGATGAAATCGCCCGGCGAGAGAGGCTGCTGCGTGTCGTCGGCGAAGGCGCGGATGCCGCCGCAGCGGCCATGCCCGAGCACGACGATATGCTCGACCCTGAGCGCCTGCACCGCATATTCGAGCGCAGCCGAGGTGCCGTGCAGAGTGTCGTCGGGCGAGAACGGCGGCACCAGATTGGCGACGTTGCGGGCGACGAACATTTCGCCGGGCCGTGCGTCGAAGATGATCTCCGGCGAAACGCGGGAATCGCAGCAGCCGATCAGCATGATCTTGGGCGTCTGGCCGTCGGCGAGTTCTTCGTAGCGCGACTTCTCGCGGTCGAAGCGATCGTCAAGAAAGGCGCGGTAGCCTTCCGTCAGGCGTTCGGGGAACGGGGCTGCTGGCGTGTCCATGCCCCTGTCGAACAGGACGCGCGGGCTTTCGTCAAGCGCATGTTGCACCGCAACCCCTGCCGGCCGGTCAGGTCGGCCCGAGCCGTGCCTGCAGCCTGATGAGAAGCGCCGCGCCATCGCCCGATACAACTACGGTCTTCAGCCGCGCGGAAGCGCCGGCGACGAGCGATATCCGCGATCGCGGCAAGTCGAGGAGATCAGCTAGAAACCTCATCAGGGCGGCATTCGCCTCGCCGTCGCTGGGCGCTGCCCGGACGCGCACTTTGAGCACCTGACGTCCGTCAGCCAAGGTGTCGAGGCCGTCCAGCCCGTCGCGCCCGCCACGCGGCGTGAGCCTTATGGTCAGGCGAAGGCCATCCTCGGCGACGGTCCAGGCCGGAGCGGCCATTCGGCAGGTAATTCGCCTCAGATCACGATCGGATAGAGATAATAGACGATGATCCGCTCGATGAAGAAGATGATCAGCAGCAGGATGATCGGCGATATGTCGATGCCGCCGAGATCGGGCAGCATCCTGCGGATCGGCCTGAGCGCCGGCTCTGTCACCTTATAGAGGAAGTCCCAGACGGCGGCGACGAACTGGTTGCCCGTATTGACGACATTGAAGGCGATCAACCAGCTCAGCACGGCCGAGAGGATCAGGATCCATGTGTAGATGTTCAAGGCGAGCATCACCACATCGAGAACGGCACGCATCGGCATTCCTCTTGTCGTCTTTGGGAGGTCCGCGCACCGCCACCGCCTCGAGCCCAAATAGATGGCACGGGCGATTGACATTCACGCGACGCACGGCCTAGAAGGCCAGCGCCTTCGGGGCTGTAGCTCAGATGGGAGAGCGCTGCAATCGCACTGCAGAGGTCAGGGGTTCGATTCCCCTCAGCTCCACCAGGCCCCTCGGGGTGCATGGTGGAGGCTCGGCCATCACCCGTTTTACGACTGTTGAGGCGCCTGATCGCTCACCGTGACGATGGCGCCACGCTGCGTCGGATAACTGCAAGCGGCGACATCGGTCTGGCTTCCGGCGCAGGACAGCGTTGACGTGATCAATGAGCGGTCCTTACCCCGGGGTTTCAGCAATCCTGTCTGCAGCGGAACAGATGAGTGCGTTTCGCAGTTGAAGCTCTGTCGGGTGTCGAAGCCACGGGAGAGGCGTCATGATGCACTCCACCAAACTGCCTGATCCAAATGTTACCGGCGCGATCGTCGGTCTGCTTGCTTCGCTGGCGCTGATCCTGGGCGTGATGGTTCTCTGACCGGAATGCCGTCGCGCTCGCGGCAGTTCGCGCAGGTCGGGCTGTCCGATCTTGCAGCATCGTCGGCGGCGTTGTGCCGGAACGCGACCGCACGTCGGCCGTTATTTGAAGGCGGAGGATGTCATGCTGATAAGGTCCCAACTGGAATATGCCGTCGCATTGGCCGCGATCGCCAAGCTTGAAGGGCTCCCTCCGGCCAGTCCGGAGCGCGCCCGCCTCCCGGAGATCACGGAGGCCATCGAAGCCTGGGAATGCGTCAATCGCATCACGGCGTCCCGGCCGGTTCTCGACCCTGCCTATCGTGCCAGCCAGGACGTACATCTGTCGAGGTGACGGCTGTGCCAATCGCGATCAGGGCGGCCAAGGATGTGAAGTCGTGATGGTGACGCCCCAACGTTCGATGACCGCCCAGCCATTCGCTGGAACAAAAATGCCGGCTATACGTTGTGCGGTGCTGCCCTTATGGCAAGGCGCAGCGTGCTGCCGAGATGAACCAAGATGAACACCGATGATATGCTGGTCGGCGATCGGTATCGGTTGCTGATCGATGCCGTGACCGACTACGCGATCTACATGCTGGATCCGGACGGTCTCGTGGCGAGCTGGAATCCGGGAGCCCGGCGTTTCAAAGGCTATCGGGATCACGAGATTATCGGGCAGCATTTTTCACGCTTCTACACCGAGGAAGACCGGGCGACATGCCTGCCGGCGCGGGCGCTCGAAACCGCGGCAAAGGAGGGGCGATTCGAGAACGAGGGCTGGCGCGTCCGCAAGGATGGAACCCGGTTCTGGGCTCATGTGGTCATCGATCCGATCCTGCATCCGACAAGCGGTCGCGTGCTGGGATATGCCAAGATCACCCGGGATCTGACCGACCGCAAGAAGCAGGACGAAGCTCTGCGACAGAGCGAACAGTCGTTTCGGCTGCTGGTTCAAGGGGTTACGGACTACGCCATCTACATGCTCGATCGGGAGGGCATTGTCACCAATTGGAACGCGGGTGCCGAACGGATAAAAGGCTATCGGCCCGAGGAGATCATCGGCCGGCATTTCTCGGTCTTCTATACGCAGGCAGATCGGGCCCGCGGCGATTGCGAACGGGCTCTGGCGATTGCGCGGGAGTCCGGCAGCTTCCAGACGGACGGCTGGCGGGTTCGCAAGAACGGTGAACGTTTCTGGGCCAGCGTGGCCCTCGACCCGATCCGCGACGACACGGGGCAGATCATCGGCTTCGCCAAGATTACGCGGGACATGAGCGAACGCCGACAGGCTGAGCAGGCTCTCGAAGTGGCGCGGGAAGCACTTTACCAATCCCAGAAGATGGAATCGCTGGGCCAGCTCACCGGAGGCATCGCGCATGATTTCAACAATCTGCTCAATGCGGTGGTCGGTAGCCTGGAATTGCTTCGCAAGCAGGTGACCGATGACAAGCAACTGAGCCTTATCGGAAACGCCCTGAAAGGGGCGACGCGCGGGATCACCTTGACCCAGCGTATGCTTGCTTTCGCGCGAAAGCAGGAATTGCAGCCCAAAGCCGTTAATATTTACGAGCTGGTCGCGGGCATGACCGATCTGCTGAGCCGGTCGCTCGGTCCGTCTATCGAGTTCGATACCCGTTTCCCGGCGTCCCTGAAGCCGGCATTCGCCGATCCGAACCAGCTCGAGCTGGCCATCCTGAATCTCGCGGTGAATGCCCGCGACGCCATGCCGTCGGGGGGCAGGATCACGATCTCTGCCAGCAATGAAACGATACTCGAAAGTGTCCAGAATAGCCTGGCAGCGGGAAATTATGTCCGGATCGCTGTTGAGGACTCAGGATTTGGCATGGATGCCGAGACGCTTGCCAAGGCCTCCGAGCCCTTCTTCACGACCAAGGGCGTGGGCAAGGGCACCGGCCTCGGACTGCCGATGGTTCTGGGAACCGCCCAACAGCTTGGCGGCCGCCTCGATCTTGCAAGCCAACCCGGCAAGGGCACGACGGCGACGCTCTGGTTGCGCGCCAGCGAGCCGGCGGCTGCCTTGCCTGCGGAGGACAGACTGGACGTCGATGGAGGCGGCGACAGCCCGCTGTCAGTTCTTGCCGTCGATGACGACGCGCTCGTCCTGATGAACACCGTGGCCCTGCTGGAAGACCTTGGCCACACGGTCGTCGAAGCCGCCTCGGGCCAGGAGGCTCTGAAACGTCTCGAGGAAGGACAGATTTTCGATCTGATCATCACCGACCATGCCATGCCGCACATGACCGGCGGACAGCTGATTGCCGAGGTCAGCCGGCGCTGGCCGGACATCCCGATCATTCTGGCGACGGGTTATGCCGACTTGCCAGATGGACTTCAGGCCGGGGTGAGGCGTCTTGGCAAGCCGTTCTGGCAGTCCGATCTCCAGAAGGCCATCGCTGACGTCACCGGTGCCTAGCGCCCGAATACAGGCTGACGCTCCTGCACCAGGCTGCGAAAAAAAAGCATCCGGCACAGTGCCCCATGGGAACGTAATGACCGGCCGGCCGTATAACTCACGCAACTGCGGAGGCGCGAGGGCAGCGATGGCAAACAATCTCGGCATGGCAATACTGGCGGCAATCCTGTCGCTCGGGGCAAATCAGGCATTTGCGCTGACCGCAGAGCAGATCAACGCGGTGACCTTTGCCGACCGGCCTCGACAGTCCGGTGAAGGGGCCGACCCCTTCATCGTCAAGGCGCAGGTGCTGCTCAGCCGGCGCAGCATTTCTCCCGGCGTCATCGATGGCGTCGACGGCGAGAACTTTCGCAAGGCGGTCGCACAGTTTCGCCGCCAGGAGAAACTCGGAGATGTAGAGGACATCGACGCCCAGGCTTGGCTTAAACTCGGCGGCGACACCACGACGGATATCATCGGCGAGTACCGGCTATCCGAGAAGGATGCCGGCTATGATTTCGCCGACTCGATCCCGCGCGACTATGCCAAACAGGCGAAGATGAAGCGCCTCTCTTACACCAGCCCGGAGGAAATGCTCGGCGAGCGCTTTCACATGAGCGAGAAGCTGCTGTCCGCGCTGAACCCGCGCGCCGATTATTCGCAAGCCGGCAATCCTCTGCGCGTGGCCTCCGCTGCGCGATCGCTCGAGGCCGGCAGTGCGCGGCGGATCGAGGCTGTCAAGAGCACCGGGATGGTCGTCGTCTTCGGGGCCGGCGATACGATTCTCGCGAGCTACCCGGCAACCATCGGCAGCGAGGATACGCCGTCTCCGGCGGGCGACTACACGATCGAGCGCATCGCAAAAAATCCGAACTATACCTACGATCCCGAGAAGAATTTCGTGCAGGGCAAGAACACCGAAACGCTGGTCCTTCCGCCCGGTCCCAATGGCCCGGTCGGGACGGTCTGGATCGCCCTGTCAAAGCCGACCTTTGGCATACATGGCACGCCCGAACCCTCGCGGGTCAGCAAAACGACGTCACATGGCTGTGTGAGATTGACCAACTGGGACGCCGAGGAACTCGCCAGTCTGGTGAAGCCGGGAGTGCCGGTGCGCTTCGTGGACTGACCCTCGATGTCCCGCCTCGGTTCCCGCCTGCTCTGTATGCTGCTGCTTCTGGCCGCATCCGCATCGGCGGCACGGGAACGTTCCGACCGCATCGGAACGGCGGCAAAATCGCCGCCAGCCACCATCATGGCGCCGCTGCCTCCGGTGAGGCCGGCGGAGTTGAAGCCCGTCGCCGGTCCGGAAGCAGACGACGGACCCTCTTCGGCGGAAAATGGCCCGACTGCGCCCTCAGCCTGCATGAAGACATTCGCCGAACGGGGCGGCATCGCTCTTCCTCTGACAGCTGATCACGGCACCGGCGAGTGCCGCGTCGAGGAGCCGGTCACATTCCGCCAGATCGATATGCCTGACGGCTCCCGCGTCGAGATGGATAGCGCGATCACGGTGCGCTGTGCCTTCGCGCTCGATATCCTGGCATGGGTTCGCGACGACCTGCCGGCGATCGCTGCCCGGGAGAATGGCAGGATAGGCAAGCTGGTCGGCGTCGGTGGATATGCCTGCCGGCCGCGAAATCGGGTTGCGGGTGCGCAGATGAGCGAACATGCCGTAGGCAACGCGCTCGACCTGGGCACATTGCGCCTGCAGGACGGCAGAACCATTGCCCTGACTGGCGGCGACGCTGCATCTCGCGCCAGTCGCGAAGCCCTCCGCAAGAGCGTCTGCGACAGGTTTACGACCGTCCTGGGGCCAGGCTCCGATGCGTCGCACAAGGATCATCTCCACCTCGATATGCGTCAACGCCCGCGCGGGTACCGCATCTGCCAGTGGACGCTCGACTGACGAAAATGCAGCGCTCGCCGGCATTGAAGCAGGCGCGTGGTTCTAATCGGAACTTCTCTGTCGCATCACCGTTCTGCTTTCATCGCGTCGACGTGACGGGCGAAGGAGGGCGAAATGAACGGAATCATTTATCTTGTCGGATTGGTCGTGGTGGTTCTGGCCATCCTGTCCTTCCTCGGTCTGCGCTAGGAGGGCTGGCACCATGTCCCTGGCAAACACAGACGTCGTCGTCGTCGCGCCTCCGGCCGCGCGAACTCATGACGGTTCATATCTCGAATGGAGCGCGATCGCCGGAGGCGCGGTTCTCTCCGCGGCGATCTCGACACTGATGACCACCTTCGGGTCGGCGCTGGGCTTGTCGATGGTCTCCGCCGAACCCGGTCGCTCGACAGGCCTTGCCGCCATGGCGATCGCAGGTGGCATTTGGGCACTCTGGATCGCCGTCTCGGCCTGCGCGGCCGGCGGCTATCTTGCAGGGCGTATGCGCAAGCCGGCATCCGATGCCAGCGTCCATGAGCGCCAGGTGCGCGATGGCGCGCATGGCCTCGTCGTCTGGGCCGTAGGTGCGTTGCTGGTGGCGATGATCACGAGCTCGACCCTGGTCGGCGCCGCCAGGACCGCCGCCAGCGGTGCTGCAGCGTTGACGGCCGGCGCCGGTACGCTGGTCAGCCAGCAGGCCGATCCTCTGGCTTCTGCTCTCGACAGCGTGATGCGGTCGAACGGGGCGACGCCGCCGACGGCTGCGGAGCGGGACGAAGCGTCACGGATCCTCGTCGCCGGACTGGCCAACGGCAAGATCGAACAGGCCGACCGCGATTACGTCGCGTCGCGCATAGCCGCGCGGATGAACATCCCCGAAGCCGAGGCTCAAAAGAAGATCGATGAGGCCTATGCCAAGCTAAACCAGGCGAAGGAGACCGCCAAGCAGGTGGCCGAGCGCGCCCGCAAGACGGCAATCATCGCCGCCTTCCTGACTGCCGCCGTCCTCCTTGTGGGAGGTGCCACTGCCTGGTTCGCCGCGCAGCTCGGCGGCAAGCACCGCGACGAGGAAATGGATCTGACTGGCATCTTCGGATCCTGATCTGGTCCCGTGCCGGGCGGCGGCAACGTCGCCGCCCGGTGCAGATGACGCGACCTCCTGAGCTTTACGGGATCATGCGCCCGGGACGAGTTGGCGCATCGCCTTACGCGCCCGCCTGCGTCGCGTTCGGGAAGAACAGCTGCTGACCCTCGATCTTGTAATCGGCGATCGCCTTCTGGCCCTCGGGGCTCGTCAGCCAGGTCACGAAGGCCTGCCCGTCGGCGATCTTCACATGCGGGTGCTTGGCAGGGTTCACCGCGATCACGCCATACTGGTTGAACAAGCGCCGATCGCCCTCGACCGCGATGACGAGATCGCCCCGGTTCTTGAACGAGATCCAGGTGCCGCGATCGGCCAGCACATAGCCGCCCATCGCACCGGCGCTGTTGAGCGCGGCGCCCATGCCCTGCCCGATCTCGCGATACCAGCCGCCGCGCTTGGCATCGATGTCGACGCCGGCGATCTTCCATAGCGAAAGCTCGGCCGCATGGGTGCCCGACTTGTCGCCGCGCGAGACGAAGACCGCGCTTTTCTCCTGAATCTTGACCAGCGCCGCGGCGATATCCTTCGTACCGGCGATCCCGGCCGGATCGCTCTTGGGGCCGATCAGCACGAAGTCGTTGTACATCACAGGCTTGCGCTCCAGCCCGAAACCATCAGCGACGAAGTTCTCCTCCTGCGCCCTGGCATGGACGAAGACGACGTCGGCATCGCCGCGGCGGCCGGTGTCGAGCGCCTGCCCGGTGCCCTGCGAGATCACCCGTACCTCGATGCCGGACTTCACCTTGAACAACGGCAGGATATAGCTGAACAGCCCTGAATCCTGCGTCGAGGTCGTCGAGGACACGGTGATGTAGCGCGTTCCCGCCGCAGCGGGCGCGGATGCGGCAGGCGGCGCGGCTGTCGTGGTCTGCGCAAGCGCAAGACCCGTCAGCGCAACGGAAAAGCCGGCCGCCAGCAGCAGGCGTTTGGTCATCGTCATGGTCGTCTCCTCAAGTTTCTGGGGTTTGCAAAAAACCTCACCAGATCAGGTCTCCGGCAATAAAGGAGCGCGCCTCGGCCGAAACCGGCCCATCGAAGAATGTCTCGGCCAGCGCATCCTCGATCAGCCTCCCGCGATGCAGAAAGAGCACGCGGCTCGCCAGCCGCCTGGCCTGGCCGAGATCATGGGTCGACATCATCACCGTGATGCCCTCCGCCACGAGCCCCGACAGCAGCGCCTCGATCTGACGGGTTGCCGCAGGGTCGAGCTGCGAGGTCGGTTCGTCCAAGAACAGCAGTTCGGGCCGCAGGCTCCAGGCACGGGCAATCGCCAGCCGCTGCTGCTCGCCGCCCGAGAGCAGGCGCGCCGCCTGCCCGGCCCGATCCGCCAATCCGAAGCGCTCCAGCGCCGCCTGTGCGCGCTGGCGCCGCTCCACACCGCCGACGCCAGCCGCAGCCAGCGCGTGGACGACATTAGCCTCGACCGAGCGGCGCAGCATGATCGGCTTCTGGAACACCATGGCATGGCGTTTGGCCCGGCTCGCGGAGCCCGCCGCCCAGTGCACCGCCCCCGCGCTCGGCGCGAGCAAACCATGGCAGAGCCGCAGCATCAGCGATTTGCCGGCGCCGTTGGGACCCAGCAGCACGGTCAGGCCGCCCGCCGGTATCGAAAAGCTCGCATCCGTGACGAGCTCGCGCCCCTCGGCGGCGAAGCAGACGCGGTCGAGATGTAGCGGCAGGATCGAGGCTACGTCACGCATGGCGCTCATCCGGCATAGCGCGCGCCGATCCGGCTTGCGCCGAAGGCGACCGCGTTGATCGCCAACGTCAGCGTCAGCAGCACGAGGCCCAGGCCCAGCGCCAGCGGCAGATCGCCCTTGGAGGTCTCCAGCGTGATCGCAGTCGTCATCGTGCGGGTATAGCCGGCGATGTTGCCGCCGACGATCAGCACCGCCCCGACCTCGGCGCTGGCGCGGCCGAAGCCCGCCAGCAGCGCGGTGGCCAGCGCGAAGCGCCCGTCGAACAGCAATGTCGGGATCGCCCTCATGCCGTCGAGCCCGACCGAGCGCAGATGGTCGCGATACTCGGTCCAGAGATCCTCGACCGTCTGCCGGGTCAGCGCGATCACGATCGGCAGCACCAGCAGGACCTGCGCGACAACCATCGCCGTCGGCGTGAACAGCATCCCGAACGACCCCAGCGGGCCCGAACGCGAGAGCAGCAGGAACACGATCAGCCCCGCCACCACCGGCGGCAATCCCATCAGCGCGTTGAGGCAGACGATGACGACCGCCCGGCCCGGAAAGCGCGCCAGCGCCAGCGCAGCACCGAGCGGCAGCCCGATCACGGCGGCAATCAGCACGGCGGTCAGCGTCACACGCAGCGACAGCCCGACGATCGCCAGGAAGCCGGGATCGAGCCCGGCCACCAGCCCGAAGGCCGCCTGAAAGATCGCCCCAAATTCCACGATGCTGATGCGCTCCTGCCGTCGGCACCCTGCAGACACCGTCGATTTCTAGAGTTCAATGCGACCAAATGCCAGCTTCGGAGCGGATGCGACCGTCGCGCTCCCGCACGGCGCCTCTTCGGCCCGCGGTTTGCGGCGGGCGACGCTGAAGAAAGTCCGGTTCAAATCGAATCAAACCGCGTCGACGCGTTAGAGGAAATCTTCAGACACTATGGTAACGTCCCTGGATCGGCACCGCGAAAGCTCCGCTCACGCGTGGCCGGCAAGTGCAGTGCGTGGAGATGGTACAGTTGAACGCTCTCCTGACCCAACGGACCCTGCGGCCATGAACGCCTCACCCCTGCGCGCCCCGCTCGATCAGTTCCCGGCTGCCGAGCCTGTCCGCTCCGTCGAGGACGGCAGGACCAACGCCGGCTCCGCCGCGAACGACCGCATCGCGCAGCTCGAACGTGAACTTCGGGACGCCCATCGCCGCCTCGCCGAGATGACCAGGCTCGCCTATGTCGACAGCCTGAGCGGGCTGGGCAACCGCCGCGCCTTCGACGACGAGATGCTGCGCACGGTCGACCGGGCCCGGCGCTACCAGATGCCCGCCGTCGTCGCGCTGTTCGACATCGACCGCTTCAAGGAGGTCAACGACCTCTATGGCCACGACGCCGGCGACGCCATGATCGTCGCCATCGGCCAGTGCCTGCGCTCGCAGATCCGCGCCTCGGATTTCGTCGCCCGGATCGGCGGCGACGAGTTCGCCGTCATCCTCAGCAACATCGCCTTCGAGGATGCCTGCCAGCGCGTCGAACTGCTGAGCGAGGCCGTCTGCGCCATCGAATACAAGCTCGGCGGCGAGATGCTGCAGATCTCGGTCTCGGTCGGCACCTCGGCGGTCGAGGCCGACCCCTCCCACCAGCCGCTGCGCGCCGCCGACCAGGCGATGTACCGCCGCAAGCGCGCCGCCCGGACGATCTACAACATCTGAACGCCGGTTTCAGAATTCACCGCCGTCATTCCGGGCGCAGCGCAGCGGAGACCCGGAATCCATGCCCGAACTTTTCGGATCAGCGTTCCGGCATGGCTTCCGTATCGGCGCCACCAGGGCGGCTTGTCCGGAATGACATCGCGGTGGTGTCACACGATTCGACGACGACCTGCGCCCTAAGACGCCTTCGCCACCGCCTGCCGCAGCCGGGCGATCGCCTCCTCGGCGCCGGCCTTGATCGTCACATCCTGTCCCGGCATCTCGCGCTCGATCGTCGCGATCAGCACGGCGGCGTCGATCGTCTCGCGCGCGGCGGTCAGCTTCAGCACGGCATTGGCGATGATGTTGGGCCAGAACGCCGCCCCGCCCTTGGCCAGCCCCTTGGCCTTGCGGCCCTCGAATTCACGGGCGAGCTGTTCGGGGGTCTTCTGGGCCATGGCTGTCGAACCTGTTCGGGGAGTGTCGCCGCTGCCTATCACGAAATGCCGGGCCTGCCTGCCCTTCGTCTTGCCGAGACGCCCTTTCCCTTCTCCTGGATGGGAGAAGGTGGCGCGGAGCGCCGGATGAGGGCCTGCCGCCGGGCGCAAGGGTGCAACGGCTCCGTCGCAGCCTGACGATCAGCGGCGGTCCCTCACCCCTGCCCCTCTCACTGAACTCGGGCCTGCCCGAGTTCAGCATTCAAAGTGTCGAAGTCGGGTATACCCGACTTCGAGGCGGGAGAGGGGTTCCCGGCGTTTCACCTCGATAGGCGCGCGCCAAATCCCCGCCCGCGCTTTTGCGCGTCGGCTGATCATGAGGGGCCAGCGGAGCGCCGCGAGGCGCGGGGTAGAAATCCGCAACCATTGAGCCAGGTCGCGGCGCGGAGGGATTGAGCCACCCTCCGCACGCCCCGTGGCGCTCCGCTCATCGGCGATTTGACGACTCCGGGCCGCGCTTATCGGGATTTCGAGGTTTCGATCTGAAAGCTCGGGTGCCAGTTCGCCTGAGGCTTGTCGCGACCTTTGCCGTCAACTCGTCGTCCCGTCATCCTTATAGCGAGCTCCTCGCGCAGGGGCCGTAGTACCCCAGGGCGGTTCCCGAAGCCTCCCGGGAGCAGGGCGTAACCCCCACCCGCAGGCGCCGCCCCCATCCCCACCAACGGCATACCTCCGGATGGCTGCCCCTCGGGGATGAGGTGGCTGCACCTTAGGGCGAGGGAGAAGCGGCGGGGATTAGTTTCGATGGAAGCACCGCCACTCGCGACTATCGAAAGAGAGAAATAGATTATTGTATAATGTATCATCTTGGAGCAGGGAAGATGATATTATTGATAGTGATATAATGCGGAGGGTCTCATATAAATATAATGTCGATTTTTTCGACAGTCCTAATAGCACTATATCTGAGTATCATCATGAGTATAATTACTTAGGATATGTTTTGTTTGCCTTTTTGAAAAATTTGATAAGCGATATATCTGATTCTGTACCTTCACTTAAGCAAATTATCCAAAGCAGCATTTCTGCTCCGAGCCTCGATACTTATCATTTGAGTTAGACCACTTCCCGCCCGGTTGCCTCTCCACCCACCCTTGACTCCCCCACCCCTCCGCCTTACCCCCATCGACGGGACACGCCACCCCACCGTGGCGCGCCCATCTGTAAGGATGGAGACATCGATGACGAATACGGCTCCGGCCGCGCTGCCGCGCGTGCCCAATTTCTCGTCCGGCCCCTGCGCCAAGCGCCCCGGCTGGACCCTCAAGGGCCTTAGCGGGGCCCCGCTCGGCCGCTCGCACCGCGCAAAAATCGGCAAGGACAAGCTCAAGCTCGCGATCGACCTGACGCGCGAAGTGCTGCAGATCCCGGCCGATTACCGCATCGGCATCGTGCCGGCGTCGGACACCGGCGCGGTCGAGATGGCGATGTGGTCGCTGCTCGGGGCGCGCGGCGTCGATATGGTCGCCTGGGAGAGCTTTGGCGAGGGCTGGGTGACCGACGTCGCCAAGCAGCTGCGCCTGACCGATGTGCGCACCATCACCGCGCCCTATGGCGAGCTGCCCAACCTGAAGAAGATCGACAGCAAGAACCGCGACGTCGTCTTCACCTGGAACGGCACGACGTCGGGCGTGCGCGTGCCCGATGCGAGCTGGATCGCCGATGACCGCGAGGGGCTGACGATCTGCGACGCGACCTCGGCGGCCTTCGCCCAGCGCCTCGACTGGCCAAAGCTCGATGTCACCACCTTCTCCTGGCAGAAGGTGCTCGGCGGCGAGGCGGCCCATGGCATGATCGTGCTGTCGCCGCGCGCGGTCGAGCGGCTGGTCACCTACAAGCCGGCCTGGCCGCTGCCGAAGATTTTTCGCATGACCTCGGGCGGCAAGCTGATCGAGGGCATCTTCCAGGGCGAGACGATCAACACGCCCTCCATGCTCGCGGTCGAGGATTATCTCGATGCGCTCGGCTGGGCGAAGAAGGTCGGCGGGCTGGACGGGCTGGTGAAGCGCGCGGACGGCAATTTCCGCGTCATCGCGAAATTCGTGCGCGAGAACGACTGGATCGATTTTCTCGCGGTGAAGCCGAAGACGCGCTCCAACACGAGCGTCTGCCTGAAGTTCTCCGACCCGGCCGTGACGGCGTTGGCTCCTGACGCGCAGGCGGCCTTCGCCAAGCAGGTCGTCGCGATCATCGAGAAGGCCGGAGCCGGCTTCGACCTCGGCCATTACCGCGACGCCCCTCCGGGCCTGCGCATCTGGTGCGGCGCGACGGTGCAGTCGCGCGATCTGAAGGCGCTGCTGCCGTGGATCGCGTATGCCTTCGCCGAGGCCAAGGCCGGGCTGGCGAAGAAGGCGGCGTAAGCGCTGCCACCGCTGACGCCCTCGACCTACCCCCTCTCCCCTTGCGGGAGAGGGCTGGGGTGAGGGGTCGCACCGACGCTGATCGCCTTATGTCGCCCCCGCCAACGATTCCGACCTGCACGACCCCTCATCCGCCCCTTCGGGGCACCTTCTCCCGCAAGGGGAGAAGGGGTCGCGCGCCCTGATTCCGCAGCGCCCGTTACGGGCCAGGAGCCATCCCATGACCACCGCCCCCCGCGTCCTGATCTCCGACGCCCTCTCCCCCGCCGCCGTGCAGATCTTCAAGGATCGCGGCATCGAGGTGACGTTCGATCCGAACCTCGGCAAGGACAAGGACAAGCTCCTTGCGATGATCGGGGATTATGATGGGCTGGCCATCCGCTCGGCCACCAAGGCCACCGCAAAGCTGCTGGAAGCCGCGAAGAACCTGAAAGTGATCGGCCGCGCCGGCATCGGTGTCGACAATGTCGAAATCCCGGCCGCCACCGCGCGCGGCATCATCGTGATGAACACGCCCTTCGGCAATTCGATCACCACCGCCGAACACGCCATCGCGATGATGTTCGCGCTCGCCCGGCAGATCCCCTCGGCCGATGTTTCGACGCAAGCCGGGAAGTGGGAGAAGAACCGCTTCATGGGCGTCGAGATCACCGCCAAGACGCTCGGCCTGATCGGCTGCGGCAATATCGGCGCCATCGTCGCCGAGCGCGGCATCGGCCTGAAGATGCGCGTCATCGCCTACGACCCCTATCTCACACCCGAGCGCGCGGTCGCACTCGGCGTCGAGAAGGTCGAGCTGGAAGACCTCCTGAAGCGCGCCGATTTCATCACGCTGCATGTCCCGATGACGGAAAAGACCAGGAACATCCTCTCGGCCGAGGCGCTGGCGAAGACCAAGAAGGGCGTGCGCATCATCAACTGCGCCCGTGGCGGGCTGGTCGACGAGCAGGCGCTGGCTGAGCTGATCAAGAGCGGCCATGTCGCGGGTGCCGCCTTCGACGTGTTCTCGCAGGAGCCGGCCGAGAGCAATCCGCTCTTCGGGCTGGAGAACGTCGTCTGCACGCCCCATCTCGGCGCCGCCACCAACGAGGCGCAGGAGAATGTCGCGCTGCAGGTCGCCGAGCAGATGAGCGACTATCTGCTGAAAGGCGCGATCACCAATGCGGTGAACTTCCCCTCGATCTCGGCCGAGGAAGCCCCCCGCATCAAGCCCTTCGTGGCACTCGCCGAAAAGCTCGGCTCGTTCCTGGGCCAGCTCACCGAGGCGCCGGTCAAGGGCATCCGCATCGAATATGAGGGCGCGGTCGCGAGCCTGAACCTTAAGGCGATTTCGGCTGCGGCCATCACCGGCGTGCTGCGGCCCTTCCTGCCCGAGATCAACATGGTGAACGCCGCCATGGTGGCGAAGGAAAAGGGCATTGTCGTCGAGGAGATGACCCGCGAGGTCGCCGGCAATCTGGAGAGCGTCATCCGCATCGTCGTCGACGCCGAAGACATGCCGCGCCACGCCTCAGGCACCGTGTTCCAGGACGGCAAGCCGCGCATCGTCGAGATCCGCGACATCCAGGTCGATGCCGAGTTCGCGCCGCACATGCTCTATGTCCGCAACGCCGACAAGCCGGGCTTCATCGGCCAGTTCGGCTCGCTGCTCGGCGCGGCCGGCGTCAATGTCGCGACCTTCTCGCTGGGCCGCGACAAGCCCGGCGGCGACGCGATCTGCTATGTCGCGGTCGACGAGGCGATCTCGGACGAACTGCTGGCGAAGATCCACGAGATCCCGATGGTCAAGCGGGCGCGGCGCCTGCGGTTCTGAAAGCCATGCGCTTTGCAGGCCTTCGTGCCTTGGTCGCCTCCCGCAAGGATGCGACCATGGCGCCCGTCAAGTTCGAGGTCCGTCGCGATGAGGAGGCTGGCGTCTGGTACGCGGTCGCGACCGACGACAGCGGCATCGTCACCGAAGCCGAGACGATCGAGGCCCTGCATGAGCGGCTGAAGCAGCTCGTGCCGGACTTCCTTGAACTCGACTGCGACTGCCCGATCGAATTGGAGATGTGCAGCGACGAACTGGCCTTCGGCTGCTGCGAGCTGCCGCCGCGCTAAGGCCGCAATCGCCCCCTCCCGTGCGCGCCGCCGCCACAGGAGATGCCCATGCTTCGAGCCGCCGCCTTCACCCTTACCTGCCTCATTGCCACGCCGACGCTGGCCGACTGGGACAAGGCGAAACTCGACCGCGAGATTATCGCGATCGAGCGGCAGTCGAAGGGGCGGCTCGGCGTCGCCCTGCTCGACCTGAAGGACCGCAAGACCTGGTCGCATCGCGGAGCCGAGCGCTTCCCGATGCAGAGCGTCTTCAAGCTGCCGCTGGCGGTGGCGGTGCTGCAGGCTGTCGAAGCCGGCAAGCTGAAGCTCGATCAGCCGGTCACGATCAAACGCAGCGAGTTCTCGCTCTATCACAGCCCGCTCGCCGACGCCTTGGAGGGCGAGAGCAAGGCCTATCCGCTGCGCGAACTGATCGCGCGCGCCGCCGGCGACAGCGACAACACCGCCGCCGACTTTCTGTTACGTCTGGTCGGCGGCCCGCAGGCGGTCACGGCGATGCTGAAGGCCGGCGGCATCACGGGCATGTCGATCGACCGTTATGAGCGCATGCTTCAGCCCGAGATTCTCGGCCTGCCGGGCTTCGGCTGGGACCAGGCGATCGACCGGCGGCAGTTCAATCAGTCCGTCCAGGCCGTACCGGCGGCAAAGCGCCGGGCGGCCCTGCAGGCGGCTCTTTCCGACCCGCGCGACAGCGCGACCCCCGACGCCTCGGTCGCCTTCCTCGAAGCACTGGCGAAGGGCAACTGGCTGCGCGATCCGACCCACGCCGCCTGGCTCGACCGCGTCATCAGCGAGACCATGTCGGGGCCGGAGCGCCTGCGCGCCGGCCTGCCGGAGAAGGCGCGCCTGGCGCACAAGACCGGGTTGGGACCGAGCCCCGAAAGCCTGAACCACGCCACCAACGACATCGGCCTCGTCACGCTGCCCAATGGCCGCGTCTTCGCCATCGCGGTCTATCTGGCGGGCTCGACCGCCGATGCGAAACAGCGCGAGGCGGCCCATGCGGCCGTGGCGCGGCTGGCGGTCGGCGCATTGCGGTGACGGGCTGCCGTCAATCTCGGGCGAAGCCCTCGGGTCCGATCTTCGATCGGCCCAAGGGTAAACTCCGCGCAGACCCGAGAATCTCAGGACCGGAAGGCGCTGGTTTCCGGGATGGTCGGGTCGAAACCTGACCATGACGCCAAAACCTCAGCGCCGCCCCAACCGCTCGGCGATGAAGATGCCGCCCAGCACCAACAGCAAGGCCACCCCGTGATAGAGCGCGAGCTGCTCGCCGATGATCAGCACGGCCATGATCGGCGTGAAGACCGGGACCAGATTGGCGAAGACGCCGGCCCGGCCGGGACCGATCAGTTCGACCGCACGCAGGAAGCTGAGTTGCGCCACCATGGAGGGCCCGAGCACCACGAAGACGAGGACGAGCAAGCCCTTCGGCGTTGGCCAGAACGCGTTGCCGGTCGCGATCTCGATCGCGAGCAGCGGCAGGGAACCGACGAAGGCGGCAAAGGCCGCGGCCGTGAAGAAGACCAGGGCCGGTATGGCCGGGCGCTTGCGGATCGCGACCGTGTAGCCGGCATAGAGTATCGAGGCGAGGATGATGTAGACATCGCCGGTCGCGAAGCTGAGGCCCGCGAGCACATGGATGTCGCCGCGGCTGGCCGTGACCGCGATGCCGACCATGGTGACGGCCACGCCCAGCGCCTGCAGCGGGGCGATCGGCGTGCGGAAGGCCAGGAAGGCGCCGATCAGCACGAAGATCGGGATCGAGCCCTGCAGAATGCCGATATTGATCGCGGTGGTGGAATAGCCGGCGAGATACAGGAACGCGTTGAACATTGTGAAGCCGCAGACGCCCATCAGCGCGATGTAGCACCAGCGGCGGCGCAAGCTAGGCGCATGTTCGGCGATCTGGCCGCGCAGCAGCAAAGGCAGCACTAGGCAGACGCCGCCCCAGCGCAGGGCGGTCATCGTCATCGGCGAGATGTTGCCGACCGCGAGCCGGCTGGCGACGGCATTGCCGGACCACATCAGCATCGTCAGCGCCAGCAGGAGATAGGGATTGGCCCAGGCTCGCTGCGGCAGGGTCTGGGTGGGAGGCAAGGGCTTGGAGCCTGTCCGTATGAGGAGCGCCTGCAATAGCCTTGCGCGGGGTTCGCGTCATGTGGGATGAGGCGCAAGGTTGCCCGGCGCCCGGCGCATCCCCTCCCAGCCAATCTCCCGCGGCCATCTCCCATGATCGACGTTTCAGCCCGCCCCCTTCGCCTGCTCGTCGTCGACGGCAATACGCGCGAGCAGCGCGAGGCCCATGCGGCGGGTTATGGGGGCCTCTCGCCGTCCGCCGCCTATGCGCAGGAGGTAACCGCGATTGCGCCCGACGCGATCACCGATATCTGCCTGCCGGCCGATGCGGGGGCGAACCTGCCCGACGGCGCCGGCCTGCAATCCTATGACGGCATCTTCCTCACTGGCTCGTCCCTGCACATCTATCATGACGACCCCGCGATCACCCGCCAGATCGATTTGATGCGGGCGATCTATGCCAGCGGCACGCCCTGTTTCGGCTCCTGCTGGGGCATCCAGATCGGCGCGGTCGCCGCCGGGGGAACGGTCGTCGCCAATCCCAGGGGCCGAGAGGTCGGCTTCGCCCGCCGCATCACGCTGACGGAAGCCGGGCGCGACCACCCGCTGCTTGCCGGCAGGCCTTTATCCTTCGACGCGCCCGCGATCCATCTCGACACCATCGTCCAACCGCCCGGCGACACGCTGGTGCTGGCCTCAAACGTCTACAGCACCGTCCATGCCGCCGAGATCAGGCATGATGGCGGCGTCTTCTGGGGCGTGCAGTACCACCCCGAATTCCCACTGAGACAGGTCGCCTCGATTCTGCGGCGCATGGTGCCGCAGCTGATCGACGAGGGCTTCCGCAAGGACGACGCAGCCGCAAGGACCTGGCTCGACGAGATCGCCGCGCTGGACGCCGACCCCGCCCGCGGCGATCTCGCCTGGAGCCATGGCCTCGACGCGGAGGTCCTCGACGATGCGCGCCGCGTCACCGAACTGAGGAATTTCCTGACCCACCGCGTCCAGCCACATGCGAGTTCGCGCGGGCGGGCGTGAGATTTGGGTGTGGCGTCAGCCGCAAAAGCGATGTGCCTCTGAGAACTCTTGCGGGCGATTATCGCAACTTCCGCTATGGGCCAGGAGGAGACGAATTTTCGTCGTGGTGATACGCTCGATTTACTCATCGTCTAGAGGGAAGACTGGACATGCTGGACTTTCAAACAATCGCGATGTTCTCGCTTGCATGTCTGGTGCTCACTGCAACCCGGGCCCCGACATGTTGCTGATTGGAAGTCGCAGCATCGCACAAGGAAGGGCTGCCGGCTTCGCAACACTGCAGGCATACAAGCTGGCACGTATTGCCACGCTTTGGCGGCTGCACTCGGCTTCGGTGCGATTCATTGGGTGCTCGAATATCTCGTCCTCGGCGCGGTCATCGTGGCGCCGGTGTGGTTGGTCATGACGCTGCTGCGCGGCTGTGGTGGCTCACGCTGATGCAGGACACTGTGACCGACACGACGCGCGCCGCCGCGCCGACACCATCGCCCATGCTGACCCTGTGGGACGTGCTCGCGCTCGCCGCCCCGATCATGCTCGCCAACGCCTCGACGCCGCTGATCGGCTTCGTTGACGCGGCCGTCATCGGCCAGCTCGGTAACGCGGCCTTGATCGGCGGCGTCGCCGTCGGGGCTGCGATCTTCAATGCCATCTACTGGTGCGTCGGCTTTCTGCGCATGAGCACGACGGGCTTCACGGCGCAGGCCTATGGCGCGCGCGACAGCACGGAGATCGCGGCCACTCTCCTGCGCGCCCTGCTGATCGCTGGCGTGATTGGTATCGCGGTCGTGGTGTTCCAAGCCCCGATCCGACGTGCCTTGCTCTGGTTCCTCGGCGGCTCACCCGCCGTGCAGGCGGCGGCGACCGAATACTATGATTGGCGCATCTGGGCCGCGCCTGCGGGGCTCGCCAACGTCGCGCTGCTCGGCTGGTTCATCGGCCTCGGACGCACGATGGTCGCGTTCTGCGTTCAAGTGCTCGCCAACGTGCTCAACATCGTCTTCGCGCTCGCTTTCGTGTCGTGGCTCGGCTGGGGCGTCTCGGCCGTCGGCCTTGCGGCGTTTCTCTCCGAAATCGCGGCGGTCGCCGGTGGGTTCTACTACGCACGGCGCGAACTCGCCGCCCACGGCGCCGGCGCATCCCGCGCGACATTGCTCGACGGGGCGAAACTCCGCGCGCTCTTCGCCGCCAATCGTGACATCATGATCCGCACCGTCTGTGTGCTCGCCGTCGGGCAGATCTTCATCCGCTTCGGCGCCACGCAAGGCGATGCCGTACTCGCCGCCAACGCGTTGCTCGCGAGCATCCTGATGATCACCTACTTCCTGCTCGACGGTTATGGCCATGCCACGGAAACGCTGATCGGACAGGCCGTCGGCGCAAGAGACCGGCCGCGTCTCGATCTCTCCGTGCGGCTCGCCTCCATCGCGGCCGCGATCACCGGCGCATTCATCGGCGTGGTGCTCTGGTTCACGGCCGGCCCGATCATCGCCTTCATGACCACCAACACCGAGGTGCAGGCGCATGCCGCCGCGTATTTCGCCTGGGTCGCATGGCTACCGCTGATTGCCGTCGGCTGCTTCCTGCTCGACGGCGTGTTCATCGGGGCGACGCGCACTGTCGACATGCGCAACATGATGCTCGTGAGCTTCGTCGTATACCTTGGCGTGCTCGCGATCGCGCTGCCGTGGCTCGGAAACCATGGTCTATGGCTTGCTCAAGCCGTGTTCTTCATCGCGCGCGCGGTCACCCTTGCCTGGAAATACCCCGCTCTGGCCGTGACCGCAGACCGCTAGCTAGTCCGCTTCCTGGGCACGACGGACCGAGCCGTGCAAAAGCTGCCGTAGGGCAGCTCAGGGTCGGAAGCGGAAGTCGTCCCTCGTCACCCCGCGCCCTTCAACACCTGTGGCACACCCCGTCACCCCCTCCCCCACTCCACCCCAATTCCGCCTTCCCCGCGCCGGAATCCGCCGCCCCAATTGCCGTACCGTGATTTGGGGGGAAACCACATGATGAACCGACTTGCCGCAGCGCTGATCGTGGCGCCGAGCTTCGCCGCAGCCGCCGAGACCGAACTCGCCTCGCGCATCGACCGCGTCACGGTCTATCCCGACGGCGCGGTCGTGACCCGGCTCGGCAAGGCCGAACTGCTGCAGGGCACGGCCCAGATCGTGCTGCGCGGCCTGCCCGCCACGATCGACCCCGCCTCGATCCGGGTCGAGGCCAGGGGCGACGGCGCTTTCTCGGTCGGGGCGGTCGATGTCCGGCTTGCCCCGGGCGAGGCCAAGCCGCTCGACAGCGCCATCGAAAGCAAGTTGAGGGCGCTGCGCGAGCAGAAATCCGCCTTTGAGGGCCAGATCGCGGCGACCGAGGCCAAACGCGGCACGATCGAGCGCTTCGGCCAGATCGGGCCCGACAAGCTCGGCCCAGAGGGCAAGGCCCTGCCGGTCGCGGACTGGCCGGCGGTGTTCGACGCCATCGGCACCGCGCTGGTCAAGGTCCATGAGGAGCTGCGCGGCGCGCGCCTGCGCCTCGCCGACACCGAGGCCGAGATCGCGACGCTGGAGCGGGCGCGCCCGCAACCCGGCCGGCCCGGCGCGCCAAAGCGCGACGTCGCCATCGCGGTCGAGGCGCAAAGCCCGGTCGCGGCCGAATTCGCGGTGAGCTACCGCGTCACCGGTGCGGGCTGGACGCCGCAATACGAGGCAAGGCTGACGACGGGAAGTCCCGCGGCCAAGCCCGAAATCGCCTTCACCCGGCGCGCCGAACTGCGCCAGCGCAGCGGCGAGGACTGGAACGAGGTCGCCGTCACGCTCTCGACGACGCGCTCGGTCGGCGGCACCCGCGCGCCGGACCTGCCCCCGATCCAGGTGATGTTCTTCGAACCGCCCTCGATCCATGAGAGCCGGGCGCGGGCCGCCGAGCAGATGCGCAAACAGGCCACGGAGCGCGCCGCGCCGCCCGCCCTCGCAGGAGCGCCCGCGCCGATGTCGGATTTCGCCCCGCAGGACGATCGCGCCGCCCGCCCGGTCATGCAGGAGGCGACGCTGACGAACGCGACCGTCGAGGCCGGCGCCTATCAGGCGAGCTTCCAGGTACCGGGCCGGGTCACGATCCCGCAGGACGGCTCGTCCAAGGCGGTGGTGCTGAGCCAGAGCAAGGTCGCGCCGGCCTTGAGCGCCCGCACGACGCCGGAACTCGAGGAGAAGGCCTATCTCGAAGCCGCCTTCATCCATGAGGACGAGGCCCCGCTGATGCCCGGCGAGGTTTTTCTGCACCGCGACGGCACCTTCATCGGCCGCGGCCGGATCGGGCTCGTCGCGCCAGGGGACAAGGTCGAGCTCGGCTTCGGTGCCGACGACAAGCTCAAGGTGACGCGCGCGCCTGTGCGCCGCCGCGAGAACGAGCCGACCTGGCTCGGCCAGACCCGCACCGACCTGCGCGAGTTCAGGACAGTTGTGAAAAGCCTGCATTCGCAAGCCGTGAAGGTGACGGTCAGCGAGCGGATTCCGTTCTCGGAGTCGAGCGCGATTACGGTGGAGACGCTGTCGCAGACCACGCCACCGACCGAAAAACAGGTCGGCGACAAGCGCGGCGTCTCGGCTTGGAGCTTCGATCTCGCGCCTGGTACGGAGAAGGAGATCCGGCTGGCCTACCGCATCAAATGGCCGGGCGACCGCGAACTGAGCTTCGAGCCGCAGGTCAGGCCGGCTCCGATGCCGCGGCCGATGAACTGACCGGCCGGGGTCCGACGGTTTAAAGTCAAAAAACGGCGTCATTCCGGACAAGCCGCGTCAGCGGCGCCGATCCGGAATCCATCATAAGGCACAGTCGCGCTTTACGATGGATTCCGGGTCTGCGCTTCGCTCCGCCCGGAATGACGGCGGGCGAATGATGAGGATGTGGGCGCCTTGAAGCAGCCTACAGCGCCATATCGAGTTCGCTCGTGCGGCCCAGCCGCGTCATCCAGTCTGTGTATTGCGGCTGGACTTTGAGCTGGTGACCGTAATGGCGGCGCAGCGCCTCGGTCAGCCGACCGCCGCGTCCGAGCTGCTCGTCGGCGAACCCGATCATGATCGAGTTCGGCCAGGCCTGCGGCCGCACCTCGCGCAGGCGCGCGAACAATTCGTCCTCGGTCGCCTCAGTATCGTTCTGCGCCATCAGCATCAGCATGGCGGCGGTCGAGCGCGAAATGCCCATATGGCAATGCACCAGCAGATGGCCCTCGACGCGCTCGGTGACGCCGTCCTTCAGGCTCTCGCCGAATCCCAGGATCTGCTCGACATGGCGCGGCTGCGGATGGGTCATGCCCTGCGAGGGGCCGAGAATATCGTGGAATCGCAGCGTGACCCGGTGATGCTCGCCATAGGTCCCGAATGTGTCGAGTTCGGCGCGATCGGGATCGAGCAGCGACAGAACATGCGTGACGCGGCGGATACTGTGGCTCGGCAGCTCGTCGATGCCGCAGATCGTCAGGGTCGAAATGGCGAGGGACTGCATCGGGACCTGGGAAACAGTTGATGACGAGGCCGGCTTAAACCTGCGCGCGCCCGGCCACAACCGCTGCCGCACGCGAGTCGGGCTGCGCACGCGCCTTGACCTTGCCACCATGTTGGCCCAAGAGGGCCTGCAAGAACCTGCCTTACGAACCCCGGTCTTGCGCCGGGGTTTTTCATGCGCGCGGCGCTTGCACGGGTCACTCGAAGCAAGACAGCAGGACGGCTTAGCCATGGCGAATGTGGTGGTTGTCGGCGCCCAGTGGGGCGACGAGGGCAAGGGCAAGATCGTCGACTGGCTTTCCAGCCAGGCCGATGTCGTGGTGCGCTTCCAGGGCGGGCACAATGCCGGCCATACGCTGGTCATCGACGGGATCGTCTACAAGCTTTCGCTGCTGCCCTCGGGCATCGTGCGCGGCGGCAAGCTTTCCGTCATCGGCAATGGCGTGGTGGTCGATCCCTGGCATCTCGTCGAGGAGATCGAGCGGCTGCGCACGCAGGGCGTCGCGATCTCGCCCGAGAACCTGCGCGTCGCCGACAACGCCACGCTGATCCTGCCGCTACATCGCGAGCTCGACCATTTCCGCGAGACCTCCAATGCCGGGCTGAAGATCGGCACGACCAAGCGCGGCATCGGCCCGGCCTATGAGGACAAGGTCGGCCGCCGCGCCATCCGCGTCATCGACCTGAAGGATCCCGCGATCCTGGAGGCCAAGATCGAGCGGCTGCTCGCCCACCACAACGCGCTCCGGCGCGGGCTGGGCATCGCGGAAGTCGACGGCAAGGAACTGCTGGCGCTGCTGATCAAGATCGCGCCGCAGATCCTGCCCTATGCCGATACGGTCTGGGCCCTGCTCGATGCGCAGCGCCGCGCGGGAAAACGCATCCTGTTCGAGGGCGCCCAAGGCGCGCTGCTCGACGTCGACCACGGCACCTATCCCTTCGTGACCTCGTCGAACATCGTCGCCGGCCAGGCCGCGACCGGCTCCGGGCTCGGCCCCTCGGCCGTCGGCTATGTGTTGGGCATCGCCAAGGCCTACACCACCCGCGTGGGTGAAGGTCCGTTCCCGACCGAGCTCTTCGACGAGATCGGCGAGCTGATCGGCCAGAAGGGCAAGGAGTTCGGCGTCGTCACCGGCCGCAAGCGCCGTTGCGGCTGGTTCGACGCCTGCCTGGTGCGCCAGACCGTCAAGACCTCGGGCATCGACGGCATCGCCCTGACCAAGCTCGACATCCTCGACGGCTTCGACGAGATCAAGGTCTGCACCGGCTATAGGCTCGATGGCGAGATTCTCGAACATCTCCCGGCCGGCCAGAGCGACCAGGCTCGCGTCGAACCGGTCTACGAGACGATCGAAGGCTGGGAAGGCTCCACCGCCAATGCCCGCTCCTGGGCCGATTTGCCGGCGCAGGCGATCAAATATGTCCGCCGCATCGAGGAGTTGATCGGCGCGAGCGTCGCCGTGCTGTCGACCAGCCCGGAGCGCGACGACACAATCCTGGTGCACAATCCTTTCGAGGGATAATTGCCCTTCGAGCGCTGACCGCCTTTCGAGGGTTGACCTTGAGGCCCAACATCGACAAGTGAGGCCAATGGCCGATTTCTATCCGATCCTGGCGCGCGCTGTCGCCGGCCTGCCCGACAGATCGCCCGACGCGCGCCGCGCCGTCTTCGATCGGGCCACGGCCGCGCTGCTGACGCAGCTGCGTAGCCTCGACCCGCCCCTGGGCGAGGCCGAGATCATGCGCGAGCGGCTGGCGCTCGACGAAGCCATCGCCCGGGTCGAGGCCGATTACGAGCCCGCCTTCGTCGAGCAGGCGCCGCCGGCGGTGATCAGGCCCGCCACGCTGCCCGAGCCGAAACCGTCGGTGGACGCGCTACCCGAGCCGCCCGCCCCGGTGCGGGATCTGGACGATCGCCGTTTCGACGATCCCCTGCCGGAGCCGGCGGAAACGCAGGCGATCCGCCCGCGCGTCGCCCCGCCGCGGGAACGGCGCGTCGATCCCGGCCATGTCCGCACGGCCATCGTCGGCGGCGGCGTCGCGATCGCCGTCGCGGCGATCGCCGCAGCGGCCTACTATGTGAACAAGATCAATCCGCCGGACACGGCGGCGAGGCCTCGTGTCGAGCAGCCGGCGGTACAGCCGCAGGCCGACAATGAGCGCAAGCTCAACGACCGCGTCGGTGACACGGCCGCGACCACGCCTCCCCCCCGGACGGCGCCGACAACGGCCGCCCCGCCGCAAGGGAGCGAGATCGCGGTCGCGCAGCGCGCCATCCTCTACACCGAGGTGCCCGAAAGCCCGCAGCAGCCGCGCGCCGTGAACGGCCGCGTCTTCTGGCGGCTCGACAGCGAGAGCGCCGGCCAGGGTCGCCCGGTCGAGACGATTGTGCGCGCGACCGTGGAAATTCCGGAGGCCGGGCTCGGGCTCGACTTCACGCTTCGCCGCAACACGGAAGCCGCCTTCCCGGCCTCGCACATCATCGGCCTGCGCTTCACCCAGACCGGCGATACGACGAGCGACCCGATCCGCGAGGTCGGCGTGCCGCAGCTCAAGACCGACGAGAACGAGCGCGGCGCCCCGCTCTCGGCGATCAATTCAGCGCTTGGCGACAACCTCTTCGTAGCTGCACTGTCGAACGTCCCCGTCGAGGTCGAGCGCAATCTGGAGCTGATCCTGAACCGCAGCTGGATCGACGTCCCGGTCCGCTTTGCCTCCGGCCGCCGTGGCATCATCACCTTCGAGAAGGGCCTCTCGGGCAACCAGACGCTCGCCGACGCCGTCGGCCGCTGGCGCTGACCACGCGAGCCCCTCGCAAGCCGCTATTTTGCCGGCGAGCACGGCTCTCAGGAACCGGCACGGACCGAACGCCGTTGGTCTACCGGCCATGGCGGCGAAACCCGGGGCGCGCGAGATCACGATGAAACTATCCGGAGGCTGCAACTGCGGACAGGTCCGCTACGAACTCGACGGCGAGCCTACCCGCGTCGGCATCTGCCACTGCGAGACCTGCCGGAAGACGTCCGGCTCGGCCTTCTCCTTCTTCGGAATCTGGCCCAGGGCCGGCGCAACCCTGTCGGGGGAACTCGGATGCTGGCAAAGCCGGGCGGGCGGCGAGCGCTTCTGCCCGAAATGCGGCTCGTCGCTCTTCTGCTGGGCTGAAGAGTCGGACCAGATCGAGATCAAGCTCGGCACGTTGGACAGCCCGCCCAGTGCGCTGGTGCCAGCCTATGAACTCTGGACCATCCGCCGCGAGCCGTGGCTGGCGCATCACGAGAGCGCGGAGCAGCACATACGGGATCGCAAGGAGTCCGGCGCCTGACACCGACCACTCGCGGCCCGGCACCGGAGCACGCGAGCAGCATACTGACTTGCGGCAAGGTCACATTCACGAGCACGGCCCGCTGCGGCTCGCAGCCCGGCCAGCCCTGACCTCGATCAACCTTCCGGCGGCTTGTTGACCGCCAATTGAGCTTCGAAGGCCCGCTGATAGGCGGGCCGCGCTTCGCCTCGGGCCACATAGGCTGAAAGGTTCGGGTACTCGTCCAGCATACGGGACGCTTTCACCCTGAGCAGGACCGACACCATCATCAGGTCGCCCGCACTGAACGGACCATCGAGCCAATCGGTATCGCCGAGACGACGGGAAAGCTGGTTCAGCCGGTCTCGGACGCGACCTTCGACGAGCGGCAAACGTTGCGCAGACCAGGGCTTGTCGCTCTCGATGAGCCTGGCGGTTGCAAGTTCAAGGATCGGCGGCTCCACCGTGCTCAGCGCGGCGAATATCCATGTGATCGCCCGCGCCCGGGCATTCGCATCGTCCGGCAACAGGCCTGCATGACGCTGCGCGATATGGACCACTATCGCCCCGGTCTCGAACAGGGCGAGATCGCCGTCTTCATAGGTCGGAATCTGCCCGAAAGGATGAAGCGCCAGATGCTCGGGTTCCTTCATCGCCCGGAAGGAGACGAGGCGAACCTCGTAGGGCTGACCGACTTCCTCGAGCGCCCAGCGGACGCGCGTGTCGCGTGCCAGCCCCTTGCCGCCATCGGGCGACCGCTCGAACGCAGTGATGGTGATGGTCATCGGAGGTTCCTCCTTGGCCAAAATCATGGGATGCGGGCTCGCGAGCCGTCAAGGCAAAGTCACGGGAGTTGAGGACGGCTCCGTTCCATATCCGGCTCGTCCGCATGGAGCCCTTGTCTTCGACCTCAGTCAGTGATGGCTGACCTTCAATTCTTCCGCTCAGCCGCGAACCGCGCCGCCGCACGCAGCATATCGGCCTCCGGGCCGAAACCGGCCAGCGCCGCGACCGCCTCGCCGCTCAGACGGTCGCGCTCCTGCTTGGCACCGACGAGACCGAGCGCCGCGATCAGCGTCCCCTTGCCCTTGCCCTCGTCCTTCGCCGTCGCCTTGCCGAGTTCCTCGGGCGTGGCCTCCACGTCGAGAATATCGTCTGCGACCTGAAAGGCCGCGCCGAGCGCTACCCCGTAGCGCCGCAACGCGTTCAACTGTGCGTCATCCGCCCCACCGAGCAGGGCCCCGATCTCGACGCTCGCCGCCAGCAGCGCACCGGTCTTCATCGCCTGCAGGCGCCGGATCTCGACCTCGGCCAGCGGCTGCGGCACGTCGCCGTCGAACCGCCCCTCGGCCGCGAGATCGAGCATCTGGCCCCCCGTCATCCCGCCGAGCCCGGCGGCGCGCGCCAGCGCCAGCACCAGCGCCGAGCGGATCTCGCCGGAAGGATGCGTTGCGGCGTCCGCCATGACGCCGAAGGCCAACGTCAGAAGGCTGTCGCCGGCAAGGATCGCGCTCGCCTCGTCGAAGGCCTTGTGCACGGTCGGCCGACCGCGGCGCGTATCGTCATCGTCCATCGCCGGCAGGTCGTCATGCACCAGCGAATAGCAATGGACGAGTTCGACCGCCGCTCCAGCACGCAGCGCCTGGTCCAGATCAGCCCCGAACAACCGCGCCGTCTCGACCGTCAGGAAAGGCCGTAGCCGCTTTCCGCCACCGAGCGCGCCATGACGCATCGCCGCCAGCAGTCGCTCTGGCCGTGCGATTTCGCCCTGGGCCGCTTTCGGCGATAAGAGATTGTCGAGCAGCCGCTCGACCCGTTCGGCAGTCAGCACCAGTCGCGCGGCAAGGCCGTCGGCGCTGGCATCGGGCGGGACGGAACTCATGGATGGGTCTCGCGTTCGCTGGCTTCGCGGGGCTTGCCGGAGCGCGGCGGGATCGTCAAGCCGACGGGGGGATGGCATGGCCATGAGCGAGGCGGGTACGAGGACGCGGCGGGGCATCGTCGCTCGGACGCTGGGATGGCTTGTCTTCCTCGCTTTCGGCATCCTCGCCGCCCTGCTGCTGGCGCTGGTCCTGTTCCGGTTCGTGCCCGTGCCATCGACGCTGATGCTGGGCCGCTGGCTCACGCTGCAGCCCGTCGAAAGGCAATGGGTGCCGCTGACCCAGATCTCGCCGGCCCTGATCCGAGCGGTGATCGCGGCCGAGGACCAGCGTTTCTGCAGCCATGCCGGCGTCGACTGGGTCGAGCTCAACACGGTCATGGAAGACGAGGACGGGCCGAGCCGCGGTGCCTCGACCCTGACGATGCAGACAGCCAAGAACGTCTTCCTCTGGCCCGGCCGCTCCTATGTCCGAAAGGCGCTCGAAATCCCGCTCGCCATGGCGATCGATTTCGCCTGGCCCAAGCCCCGAATCATCGAGGTCTATCTCAACGTCGCCGAATGGGGCGATGGCCTGTTCGGCGCCGAGGCCGCGGCCCAGCGCTATTTCAGGAAGCCCGCGGCCCGGCTGAACGCGTCGGAGGCGGCAAGGCTCGCCGGCGCGCTGCCCAACCCGATCGCCCGCGACCCCGCCCGCCCCAGCCGCGGCCTGCAATCGGCGGCCGGCCGCGTGCAGCGCCGCGTCGGCCAGTTGGGACCGCTCGGCGACTGCGCCGTGCCTGTCGGGTAGAAAGTTGTCGACTAGGTACTAGCCATCCCGCGCCACAGCGTGTATGGGCAACGCCTCACGAGATTGATCCGTCGTCGTGGCGGTTGCGCGGCCCTGGGCTCAGCGCTTCCGGGCGGCGGCACGATGGAGAGTATAATGGCCGTTCCGAAGAGAAAGACGTCGCCGTCGAAGCGTGGCATGCGCCGCTCCGCCGACGCGCTGAAGCAGCCCACCTATATCGAAGACAAGAACTCCGGCGAACTGCGCCGTCCGCACCATGTCGACCTCAAGTCGGGCATGTATCGCGGCCGCCAGGTGCTGAAGGCCAAGACCGAGGCCTGAGTGCCGTTCGGCCCGGTGGGCCGACCTCTGACGCTTGTGAACCAAGCCGGCCGCAAGGCCGGCTTTCTTTTTGGCTAGATCGCCGAACGATGGAGTCTCAGGGCATTGGCCGCCATGGCAGCCCGGTAGTGCCGAGCCGCTTCCCGCGGCGTCTCCAGCGCCCGCCTTGCGAACGGGCCGATTTCGGCCTGGCTCGCGGCCGCCTGAAGCAGCAGGATCGCGGCACCCGGCGCGAAAATCTCGGTCTTCTGGCCGTCGCTCATGTCCCGCTCCGAAACATCTGAGAGTTCTCGGAGCTGAATGTGCAAAGCCGCGACCAAGCTTAACGGGACGTTAAGGCCGATTCCTGCATCATTCGGAGACATTTCCTGAACCGTCCAGCCAGGACGACGCGACATGCATCATGCCGCGCGGCCTGGCCCTTGAGGCTCACGCACGATGCCCGCGCCGTCGATTCTCAGCCCTCGTGACGGTAGCAACATCGACCCGCGCAGCCTGCTCTCTTCGATCGGCGAAGTGGTCTACAGCTGGGATATCCACAGCGACGGCCTGCAATGGGGTCCCAACGCCGGCGACGTTCTGGGCAGGATTCCGGAGGCCGCGCTGAATCGTGGCCTCGCCTTCGCCGGCCTGGTCGAGCCCGGCAGCGGCCGCAGCCGCTATGACGCGATCGTCTCCTCCGGCGGCCACGACCATGGCGACGGCGTCGTCTATCGCACCCGCTACGCCGCCGATCTGGCCGGACGCAAGATGTGGATCGAGGACGCCGGCCGCTGGTTCGCAGGGGCCGATGGCCGCCCCGCCACGGCGCGCGGCGTGCTTCGCCTCGAACGACAGGTCAGGGACGGCGAACTCGGCGCCGCCGGCAACGATGTCTGCGACCGCACCGCCCTGATCGAGCGCCTTGAGCAGACCCTCGGTGAGCATCTGCCGGCGGAGCGCATCATCGTCGTGCTGATCGCCGCGATCGACGAACTGACCCGCCTCAACGACGATTTCGGCCATGAGGCGACCGACGAGATCATCACCGAGGTCCAGGACCGGCTGCGCTCCGTGATGCGCCGGCGCGACCATCTCATCCGCTATTCGAGCAATCGCTTCGCGATCCTGCTCACCGGCTGCCCGCAGAACCAGGTCGAGATGGCAGCGCGCCGCTTCAGCAAGGCCGTGGGCCAGACCGCTATCGAGACGGGACGCGGCATCGCGCTCGTGAGCCTGCGCATCGGCGCCGCCGTCGCCCCCGAGTTCTCGACACAGGCCGGCGCACTGATCGCGGGCGCCGAGAACGCGCTCGCCGGCGCCAAGGCCGGTGCCAGCGACACGGCCGTCATCGCCCGCCGCCGCCAGGGGCGCGAGACCAGGGCCGACGAGCCCTCGCTCGACGTCCAGGCCGTCGCCGCGCTGAACGAACGTCGCGTCCGGCTCGCCTTGCAGCCCATCGTCGATGCAGGAACGCGCCAGGTCGCCTTCCAGGAGGCGCTGCTGCGTGTCGGCCATGGCATGGATGGCCCGTTCTTCGCCACGGCCGAACTCATCCCGCTGCTGGAACGGCGAGGGCTCGTGCGGCTGTTCGACCATCGCGTGCTCGAACTGGCCACCGAATTCCTGGCTGCCGACCCGCGCCTGACGCTCTCGATCAACGTCTCTCCACGGTCGCTGATCGATCCGGAATGGCTCGATGCCTTTCTGGGTTGCACGCGCGCCGCCCCGGGCATGTCCGAGCGGCTGATCGTCGAGGTCACCGAGACCGCGACCATCGCCGACCCGGCGCGCATGGCTGGCATCCTGAAGCAGATCAAGGATCGCGGCGCGCGCATCGCGATCGACGATTTCGGCGCCGGCCACACCTCGCTGCGGCACCTGCGGGCTTTCCCGATCGATATCCTGAAGCTCGACGGCGCCTTCACCCAGAACCTGCGGCGCTCGACCGACGACCGCTTCTATGTCCGCACCCTGATCGAACTGGCGCGCCACCTTGCCGTCGACACGGTCGCCGAATGGGTCGATGACGAACTCCAGGCAACGATGCTGTGCGACTGGGGCGTGACCTATCTGCAGGGCCACCTCGTCGGCAGGGCGGAACTCCCGCAGCGGGGCGACGCCTCGGCCCTTCTTCACGCCACCGGCTGACGCGCCCTCAGGCCGTCACTTGCCCTTCGCCAGATTGTCCAGCCGCTCGCGCATCTCGCTGAGCTCGCGCTTCATGTCGACCAGTTCGTCGGACTTGGCCGCGCCGGGCGCCGCCGCCTCCTCCTTGGCCTTGGCCGCGGCGCTGGCGGCGGCGAAGGGATTGAACACCCTGAACGCCTCGGTGAAGATCGCCATATTCGCGCGCGTCTGCGCCTGCATGGCATCGAGCGCCCCGCCACCGAAGCCACCGCCGGTGAAGGCCTTGGTCATCTGTTCGCGGAACTGGCCCTGGTCCTTGGTCAGATTGTCCATCGAGAATTCGAGATAGCGCGGCACCAGCGCCTGCATGCTGTCGCCGTAGAAGCGGATCAGCTGTCGCAGGAACGCGATCGGCAAAAGATTCTGCCCGTCCTTCGCCTCTTCGTCGAAAATGATCTGGGCCAGCACGGAGCGGGTGATGTCGTCGCCGGACTTGGCGTCGTAGACGACGAAATCCTCGCCGCCGCGCACGAGCCCGGCCAAGTCCTCCAGCGTCACATAGGAGCTGGTGCCGGTGTGATAGAGGCGCCGGTTCGCATATTTCTTGATGACGGTCGGTTCTTTGTCGCTGGCCATCAGAATCCTGCATCACGTTGGCTCGCGCCCTGCCGCGAAACACGCACGACGGCAAAACGGAACGATCTCGATGGCTGACGATAGCCGCTCAGGGGCCTGCCGCAAGTTTTTTGAGCGTGCAGCGCAAAAACAAGACTAAAGCATGACAATCTGCCCAGCGGCGCGGCATTCGATAGGGCCCGCGCCGCGTCGATGGGCAGCTCCACGTCTTTGACATCACTTGACGCGGCTGCGGTGTCCTTTGAAGGTAAGCTCCGAACAGGCGTTCCGGCGCGAGAGCGGAACAGCCGACAACAGCGAGGAACTCTCCCCATGGCTGATTCAGATATCGTGATCGTCGGCGCGGCGCGTACAGCGGTCGGTGCCTTCAACGGCGCCTTCGCCAACACCCCTGCCCATGAGCTGGGCGCCGCCGCGATCAAGGAGGCGCTCGCCCGCGCCAAGGTCGACCCCGCCGATGTCGACGAGGTCATCATGGGCCAGGTCCTGACCGCCGGCCAGGGCCAGAACCCTGCACGCCAGGCGGCCATGGCCGCAGGCATCCCGCAGGAGGCGAGCGCCTGGGGCCTGAACCAGCTCTGCGGCTCGGGGCTCCGCGCCGTTGCGATCGGTCTTCAGCAGATCGCCAATGGCGACGCCGACATCATCGTTGCCGGCGGCCAGGAATCGATGTCGATGTCGCAGCACGGCGCGCATCTGCGCAACGGCACCAAGATGGGCGACCTGAAATTCATCGACACAATGCTGAAGGACGGCCTTTGGGACGCCTTCCACGGCTATCACATGGGCACCACCGCCGAGAACGTCGCGACCAAATGGCAGATCAGCCGCGAGGAACAGGACGGTTTCGCGACCAGGTCGCAGAACAAGGCCGAGGCCGCGCAGAAGGCCGGCAGGTTCAAGGACGAGATCGTCCCCTTCACCGTCTCGACCCGCAAGGGCGATATCGTCGTCAGCGACGACGAGTACCCGCGCCATGGCGCGACCGTAGAGGCCATGGCCAAGCTGAAGCCCGCCTTCTCGAAGGACGGCACGGTCACCGCCGGCAACGCCTCGGGCATCAATGACGGCGCCGCCGCGCTGGTGATCATGAGCGCCAAGGAAGCCGCCAAGCGCGGCCTCAAGCCGCTGGCGAAGATCGCCGGCTGGGCGACGGCGGGCGTCGATCCCGCGATCATGGGGTCGGGCCCGATCCCGGCGACCCGCAAGGCGCTGGAGAAGGCCGGCTGGAAGGTCTCGGATCTCGAGCTCGTCGAGGCCAACGAGGCCTTCGCCGCCCAGGCCATCGCGGTCAACAAGGACCTCGGCTGGAACACCGACATCGTCAACGTCAATGGCGGCGCGATCGCGATCGGCCATCCGATCGGCGCGTCCGGCGCCCGCGTGCTCGTCACGCTGCTGCACGAAATGGAGAAGCGCGACGCCAAGAAGGGCCTCGCGACGCTTTGCATCGGCGGCGGCATGGGCGTGGCGCTCGCGGTCGAGCGGGCCTGAGGCATGGCGCGGCAGACGACGCTCTACCGCTATCTCACCGGACCCGATGACGCCGCGTTCTGTCATCGGGTCTCTGAGGCACTGAGCAAGGGCTGGGTGCTCTACGGGCACCCGACCCTGACCTTCGACGCAAAGGAACAGCGCGTCGTCTGCGGCCAGGCGATCATCAAGGATGTGGACGGGCCGTATGCGCCCGACATGAAGCTATCAGAACAATAGTGCAGCGCTGAGACTGCCATTGAGGAGGGACGGACATGACGAAGGTGGCACTGGTCACAGGGGGAACGCGCGGCATCGGCGCGGCGATCAGCCGGGCGCTGCAGGACGCCGGCCATACGGTCGGGGCGAGCTATCACAGCGATGACGAGGCGGCTGCGAAGTTTCAGGCCGAGACCGGCATCGCGGTCTTCAAATGGGATGTGGGCGACTACGACGCCTGCGCCGCCGGCATCGCCAAGGTCGAGGCCGATCTCGGTCCCATCGATATCCTCGTCAACAATGCCGGCATCACCAAGGACGGCTTCTTTCACAAGATGACCAAAGACCAGTGGTCGGCCGTCATCCGCACCAATCTCGACTCGCTCTTCAACATGACGCGGCCGGTGATCGAGGGTATGCGCGCCCGCGCCTTCGGCCGCATCATCGTGATCTCCTCGATCAACGGCCAGAAGGGCCAGATGGGGCAGGTCAACTACTCCGCCGCCAAGGCCGGAGACATCGGCTTCGTCAAGGCTCTGGCACAGGAGAATGCCAACAAGGGCATCACCGTCAACGCGATCACGCCGGGCTATATCGGCACCGACATGGTCGCGGCGATGCCCGAGGAAGCCCTCAAGCGCGTGATCGCCGGCATCCCGGTAGGCCGCCTCGGCAAACCGGAGGAGATCGCCGCGATGGTGGTGTTCCTCGCCTCCGAGCAGGGCGCCTTCGCCACGGGAGCGACCTTTGCCGTCAATGGCGGGCAGTACATGGCCTAGCCTGCCGGGAACGGCTAGCAGCAGCGCTCAGTTCCGCATCGCCTCGGCGACCAGCGTCGCCGTGGCGGAGGCCCGCCCCTGCGCGCGCCGCTCGCTGTAGCGATCGACCAGATACTCGGCGCGGTCGCGCGTCAGCAGGGTGAACTTCACCAGCTCTTCCATCACGTCGACGACGCGGTCGTAATAGGCCGAGGGCTTCATCCGGTCGGTCTCGTCGAACTCCTGGAAGGCCTTCGGCACCGAAGACTGATTCGGGATCGTGATCATCCGCATCCAGCGCCCGAGCAGGCGCAGGGTGTTGACCGCATTGAAGGATTGCGACCCGCCGCTGACCTGCATCACCGCCAGCGTGCGCCCCTGCGTCGGACGCACGCTGCCGATTTCCAGCGGAATCCAGTCGATCTGCGCCTTCATCACCGCGGTGATGGCGCCATGACGCTCGGGGCTGCACCACACCTGCCCTTCCGACCAGAGCGAGAGCGCACGCAGTTCCTGCACCTTGGGATGATCTGCGGCAGTCGCGTCCGGCAGGGGCAACTCGCGCGGGTCGAAGATCGCGACCTCCGCTCCGAACCGTTCGAGAATGCGCGCTGCCTCCTCGACCAAGAGACGGCTGAAGGAGCGCGTCCGCAGCGAGCCGTAGAGCAGAAGGATGCGCGGCGGATGGCCGGCACGCCGCACCGGCTCGAGCCGGGCCGAATCGGGCGGGTCGAGGTAGGCACAATCCAGTGCCTGCAGGGTCGAAGAGGTCATGAGGCAATCACTCCGAAAGGGCTTTTATATTTCTTTATTTCATATACTATCGAAATATGGAAATGAAGTCCGCCGTTCTGCGCCTTGGCGCCCTTGCTCATGAAGGCCGCCTCGCGATCTTCCGGATGCTGGTTCAGGCTGGACCGGGTGGTATCCCCGCTGGCGATATCGCCCGCAGGCTCGGCGTTCCGCCCAGCAGCCTGTCTGCAAATCTCACCGTCCTGAGCCACGCCGAGCTCGTGGCATCGCGGCGCGACGGGCGTTCGATCATCTACAGCGCGGAATATGCGAAAATGACCGAACTGCTCGCTTATCTGCTGGAGGATTGCTGCAACGGTTCACCGGAGATTTGCCTTCCGCTGGCTCAGTCGTTGGCGAACGCCGCCTGCTGCGCGTCCGGCGCATCCGCACAATAGGATGTCTTCCATGGCCGCCATCGCCAACTCAGCCAAAGCGGCAAGCTTCACTCTGAGCCGCCGGCTCGTCGCGGAAACGCTCGGGACGCTGCTGCTGCTCGCCATCGTCATCGGTTCCGGCATCATGGGCGAGCGCCTCTCCGGCGGAAACACGGCTCTTGCACTCCTGTGCAACGCGGTCGCGACCGGCACGGGTCTGGTCGTTCTGGTAACGATCTTCTCCCCGCTCTCGGGCGCCCACTTCAATCCGGCGGTGACGCTCGTCGCAGTGCTCCGCTCCGAGATCGCTGCAACGGTCGCGCTGGGCTATCTCGCCGCCCAGTTGGCGGGCGCGACGCTTGGCGTCTGGCTGGCCCACGCCATGTTCGCCGAACCGCTTCTGCAGAACTCCGGCAAGCTCCGCGATGGACCGGCCCAGATGCTGTCGGAAGGCGTGGCGACGTTCGGCCTCGTCGGAGCGATCGCCGGCGCAACCCGCTTCAGGCCCGAAACCACGCCCTGGATCGTGGGTCTCTACATCACCTCGGCTTACTGGTTCACCGCCTCGACCTCGTTTGCCAACCCCGCCGTCACACTGGCGCGCAGCCTCTCGGACAGTTTCGCCGGCATAGCCCCGGCTTCGGTCCCGGGCTTCGTCGCTGCGCAGCTTTTCGGGGCAGTAGCCGCCTTCCTGCTGTTCGACTGGCTCTTGAGGGAGAAGCCTGCATCATGAGCGACGATTTTCCGATCACGATCTTTCACAATCCGGCCTGCGGCACCTCGCGAAACGCGCTCGCGATGATCCGCGCCGCCGGCCACGAGCCGACGGTCGTCGAGTATCTGCAAGCGGGCTGGAGCAAGGACCAGCTGCGCGCCCTGCTTGCGACAATGGCGACCGGCGCCCGCGCCATCCTGCGGGAGAAGGGCACGCCGGCGACAGAGTTGGGTCTGCTCGACCCGGAAACAACCGACGACGCGATCCTCGATGCCATGGTTGCACACCCGATCCTCGTCAACCGGCCGATCGTCGTGACACCCCGGGGCGTCTGCCTGGCGCGGCCGTCGGAAGCGGTCTTCGATGTGCTCGACCGCCGCCCCGCCTCCTTCACGAAGGAGGACGGCGAGGTGGTGTCGCCTGGTTAGCCTGCTCCCCGCGGCGCCTTCGGCAGCAGGAAGGTCAAGAGCCCCAGCGCCGGAAGCCAGGCGCAGACCTTGAAGACATCGACGATGCCGATCCTGTCGGCCATGGCGCCGAGGCCCGCCGCCGCGACGCCACCGAGTCCAAAGGACAGACCGTAGAACAGCCCGCCGACCAGCCCGACGCGATGCGGCACGAGGTCGATCGCATAGATCAGGATCGCCGAAAACGCGCTCGCCATGACGAAGCTGATCGCCACGCTGAGAACGCCGGTCCAGAACAGGTCGGCATAGGGCAGCATCAGGGCGAAGGGCAGCGTGCCGACGATCGACAGCCAGATCACCCGGTCGCGTCCGATGCGGTCGCCGATCATCCCGCCGATGATCACGCCGAAGGCGCTCACGACGAGATAGAGGAACAACATGATCTGCGAGAGCTGCACGGTGATCTCGAAGCGCGAGATCAGATAGAAGGTGTAATAGGAGGTGAAGGCCGACGTGTAGGCGTTCTTGGAGAACAGCAGCACGATCAGGATCGCCATCGCAAAGAGTACGCGCCCGCGCGGCAGGCCATGGCCGGCAACCTCGTCGGCGTGATCCTTCGAGGCAGCCTGTGCCCGGCGGAAGGCGCTGTAGCGCGTCGCGGTCCAGGACATCAGCAGCATCGCGACCAGCACGACGCCCGAGAACCAGGCGAGACTAGCCTGGCCGCGCGGCACCACGATCACGGCCGCGAGCAGCGGGCCGATCGCATAGCCGGCATGACCACCAACTTGAAAGACGCCCTGCGCCAGCCCCTGCCGCCCGGCGGCGGCATGGCGCGCCATCCGCGTCGCCTCGGGATGGAACACCGCAGAGCCGAGGCCGATCAGCCCGGCGGCGACCAGCACCATGCCGTAGCTGCCGGCATAGGACAGCAGCAGCAAACCCGCCAGCGTCGCACCCATTCCCGCCACCATCGCATAAGGCCAGGGCCTTTTGTCGGTGAGATAACCGAGCAGCGGCTGCAGTAGCGACGACGTCACCTGAAAGGCCAGCGTGATCAACCCGATCTGCATGAAATCGAGCCGATACGTGTCCTTGATCAGCGGATAAAGCGCCGGGATCATCGACTGGACGAGATCGTTCAGCAGATGGGCGACGCTCAAGGCCGCCAGCACGGGCATCAGGGGGCGTCTGGCAGCACCAGGCATCGTGATCGTGGTCATCACCGACGCATGATGCCTCACGCGGCCGCGGTCAATGGCCCGAAGCGGCGTCCACCGCATGGCGACCATGGCGTGGAAACCGAGGTGCGGCGCAGCATCAGGTTCATGCACGTCGCACCGTCGGCATTCGCTGCGTCAGCTGATATCGGAGAGTCTACGAATCGACGGCAGACACCCATGACATCCCGCACCGCGACCCTCATAGGCTTCATCGCCATCCTGCTCTGGTCGACACTGGCACTGTTCACCGCCATGTCGGGACGTGTGCCGCCGTTCCAGCTCGTCGGCATGACCTTCGTCATCGGCGGGCTGCTGATCCTGGCGATCACCGCGGCGCGCGGTCAGCTTTCGCGCGTCATGCCGACGAAGGCCTCCTTCGCGCTCGGGCTTTATGGCCCGTTCGGCGACACCTTTCTGTACTACGCCGCCGTCAAGACGGCCCCTGCCGCCGAAGCCAACCTGATCCACTACCTCTGGCCGCTCCTGATCGTGCTGTTCGCGGCGCTGCTGCCGGGCGGCGGGCTGAGAGCCCGCCATCTCGTCGGCGCGCTGATCGGGCTGGCCGCGACCACGCTGCTGATTTCGGGGGGGCTTGGCAGCGGCGGCGGCATCCAGTTGGGCCATGTCCTTGCCGGGGTCGGCGCCTTCGTCTGGGCGAGCTATTCGGTGGTATCGCGCCGCTTCTTCGCCGAAGTGCCGTCCGAAAGCCTCGGCGTCACCATGCTCGGCTGCGCCATACCCGCCTTCGCCTGCCATTTCGCTTTCGAGAGCACGCTCTGGTCGCTGACCGCGATCGAATGGGGCGGCGTGCTCGGCCTCGGGCTGGGCTCGATCGGGCTCGCCTTCGTCGTCTGGGATATCGGCATGAAACGGGGCGACGTCGCGCTGCTCGGCGTCGCCTCCTACGCCGCCCCCGTGATCTCGACCATCATCCTGGTGATCGCCGGCTACGCCACCGCGAGCTGGCTGCTGGCGGCAGCCTGCGTGCTGATCGTGGTCGGGGCGCTGGTTGCGAGCGCTGCGGTCCCCTCCCTTCTCCCCTTGCGGGAGAAGGTGGCTCGGCGAAGCCGAGACGGATGAGGGGTCGCGCCGCCCTCGGCCGTCATTGCGAGCGCAGCGAAGCAAGTCAGCCTTGCCGCTCTACGTCCCCCTGGATTGCTTCGTCGCCTGCGCTCCTCGCAATGACGGGCCAGCGGCGCGACCCCTCATCCGCCCCTACCGGGGCACCTTCTTCCGCAAGGGGAGAAGGGAAGAGGCGTAACGCCAGTCAATTCCGCCTGAGCAGCCGCTCCAGATAGTCCAGTTCCTCGGTCGGCCGGCTCGGATCGCCGAGCCTGCGACGCAACTCGTCGAGGATGCGACGCGCGCGCTGGGTTGCGCTCTCGTCGGCGCCGGGCACGCGCACCCGGCCATCGGCCCAGTCGCGCTGGCGCTGCGGCCGGCCGAGCGGATCCTCGCGACCGCGCTGCTGCGCCGAGGGCCGGCCCGCCGGCTGCCCATCGGGCTCGCCGAAGGCGCCCTCCGTGCCGTCGCCCTCGCCGGGCTGACCCTGCATCTGCTGGGCCATGCTCTGGCCGCCCTTCCGCAAGGCCTCCAGCGCCCGCCCCTGCGATTCCATGGCACCTTCACCTTGCCCTTGGCCGAGCTGGCCCTGAGCCTCGCCCATCGCGTCCTCGGCCTCGCCGAGTTCGCCCTGCTGAGGCGCGCCCATGCCGCGCATCCGGCGCTGCAGCTCCTGCAGACGCTCGCGCAGCGCCTGCTGCCGCTCGGCCAGGCTCTGGCCGCCCTGCCCCTGCTGGCCTTCGCCGTTCTCGCCCTCTTCGCCCTCGCCTTGCTCGCCGGGTTGCTGCCCCGGCTGCTGGCCGCGCTGGCGCTGTCCCTGTTGCCCCTGCTGGCGCTGGCCCTGCTGGCCGGGCCGCGCCTGCTGCTGACCCTGACGGCGCTGCTGCGCCCGGTTCTGGCGCTGCTGCTCCTGCTGGAAGGTCTCGTCGCGCAGTTGCTGCTGCTCGCGGGTCATCTTGTCGAGATCGCTCAGCGCCTGGTTCATCTCGCGCTGGCGCGGATCCTGCTGGCCCGGGCGGGCCATCTGCAGGTTGTTGAGCATCTGGTTGAGCTCTTCCATCAGCCGCTGCGCCTCGGCCATGTCGCCGCGCTTCGACAGCTCCTCGATCCGGTTGAGCATGTTCTGCAGGTCGCGCGGCGTCACCGAGCGAAAATTTTCCGGCATCTGCGCGGTCTTCTGGTCGCCATTCTGCTGCTGGCGCTGCATCTGCTCGGCGAGCTGGCGCATGAAGCGGTCCATCGCGCGCCGCATCTCCTCGGTGAGCTTCTTGATCTCCTCCTCGGAAGCGCCGCGCTCCAGCGCCTGCTGCAGGTTCTCCTGCGCGGCCCTGAGCGCCCGCTCGGCATCGGACAGATCGCCGTCCTCGAGCTGCAACGCCATCGACCACATCAGATCGGCGACCTCGCGGAGCTGGTCGTCGCTGCCGGAACGGCGCAGCCGCTCGTTGATCATGCGCATTCCGAGATAGACGCCGGTCTCCTTCATGAACAGATCGGGCTCGATCAGCAGCGCGTCCATGGCGAGCTGCACCTTGCGTCGATCCTCGACATCCATGACCAGCTTGCGGCGCTGCTCGACCAGCGCCTTGGCCAGCGGCTTGGAGAACGTGCGCTGCGGCAGCGTGACCTCGACCGGCTCGCTGCGACCCTCCTGGCCGGCTTCGTCGCGCGCGACCAGCGTCATCCGCACCTTCGCACCGGCCCAGGGATGGGCCGAGAAATCGACGGTGCTCTTCATCTCCTCATCGCCGGTCGGCGAGGATGGCACGGTCAGCGACTGCTTGGGCGCCTCGACCAGCGAACGTCCGGTCGAGACCGGATTGGGCCGGGAGACGACGACCTCGGCCGAGACCACGCCGTAATCATCCTTGGCGCGGTAGGCGAGGCCGAGCCCGCCGGCCTGCGCTCCGGTGATCGGCTTGGGCGCCTCGACGAAACTGATCTGCGGCGGCTGGTCGGCGATCGCCGTCAGGTTCAGCGTGGTGCCCGGCGCGCCGCTGCCGGTCAGCCGCAGCGTGCCGCTGCCGGCCAGCGCATAGCGTTTTTCCAGCACGGCCGGCCCATCGGCCGTCACGGGCTTGGCGTCCTTGGCCTCCGGCGCCGGCAAGGCGTCGAGCCGCCCGGTCGTCGCCACGTCCATCTTCGCCTTGCCGGCGATCCGCACGACGATGGTGGATTTCTCGGGCGCGCTGAAATTCGGGCTCTGGAGCCGGGCGAAGTCGATCAGGATCGGCGGCAGCCTTGTATAGGCCGGCGGGTCGATCCAGGCGTCGATGCGGATCGCGGGCGCGGGCGCCGACGGCCCGCGCCAGTCGAAGGCCGCCTGCAGGCGTGGGCCAGCCTCGTGACCGGCGACGAAGAGTGCGGTCACTGCCGCCAGCAGCGGCACGGCGCGCAGAGCGAATTTGTCGCGCCCGGCCATCAACGGATGCGGCGCCACGACCTTGAGGCCCGAGATGCGCTCGCCCTGGCGCGCGACATGCAGCTTCCACAAGGCCTGAGAGACGGGATCGGCGGAGCCGACCGCGAGGCTGTCCTCCAGCGCCGAGGCAGGGCGATGGCCGCCCGCCATGGACTGGTCGAGCCGGGCCAGCGCATCCTGGCGCGTCGGCAGGCGCATCATGGCGACGTGCCAGAAACCGGCGGTCAGCGCCGCGAAGAACAGCACCACGCCGGCGACGCGCCCCTGCCAGGGCAGATGCGTCCACAGGCCGAACCATGAGAGCGCGAGGAAGAGGAGGACGATCGCACCCGGAAGCCACAGCCGCGGCCAGAGCCTTTCCCAGACCAGCGACAGGCGCGACGCCGTCGCGAGACGGCCGAGCCGCTGCCTCGTGCCTTCGATCGGATCAGGCGCCTTGCGGCGCTGCGCCTCTGTCATGCCGTCGCTCCGAGCCGCCCCCGCGCCACTTATGCTTCGATCCACGAGTGTCAGGCTAACACGTGAATGTGGCAAGGCCAGTGCGAAGGTCGTTCTCCCGCAAGCGGCTCATCGCATCGTGAACGAGCGCCTCAGGGCAGCCAGGGCGGTGCACGATCCGTGCCGAGGAGGTCCTCATAGCTCTGGCGGGGCCGCGTCACGGCGAATTCCGCGCCTTTCACCAACACTTCGGCCACCAGAAGGCGCTGGTTGTAGGTCGATGACATGCTGGCCCCATAGGCTCCGGCCGTCATGAACGCGATCAGGTCGTCAGGTTTCAGTTCGGGCAGAACCCGCCCGGCTGTGAAGGTGTCGCCCGATTCGCAGATCGGCCCGACGACGTCATAGGCCACCTCGGCGGCGCCGGCTTCCGGTTCCGAAACCGGCCAGATCTCGTGGTAGGCCTCGTACATGGCAGGCCTGACGAGATCGTTCATTGCGGCATCGACGACCAGGAATTCCTTCGTCGGGCGCGGGTTGAGATGCAGCACCCGCGTCATCAGGATGCCGGCATTGCCGACGATCAGCCGGCCGGGCTCGAAGCCGAGTTCGACATCGAGCCCGGCGGTCACCCGCCCGACCATGGCGGCGTAGGCCTCGATCAGCCCGGGGCCATGGTCGAAATCCTTGGGGATCTCGTAGGGAATGCCGAGTCCGCCGCCGAGATCGAGCCGGTCGACCCGGTGGCCCTCGCTCCGCAGTGCCCCCACCAGCACCACCATCTTGGCATAGGCCGCCTCGAAGGATTCCGTCTCGCGGATCTGGCTGCCGATATGGAGTGCGAGCCCCATCATCCTGACGCCGGGCATGTTCGCCGCCCGCGCATAGAGCCGGCCGACCTCCTCGAAGGAGACGCCGAACTTGTTCTCGGACGAGCCCGTGGTGATCTTGGCATGACCGCCGGCGCCGATATCGGGATTGACCCGGAACACCGCCTCCTGCCGCCGGCCGAGCGCGGCCGCGACCTTCGAGAGCAAATCGAGCTCGCCCTCGGTCTCGATATTGACCTGGTAGATCCCGGCCTGAACCGCGAAACGCAGTTCGCTCTCGCTCTTGCCGACACCGGAGAAGACGATTTTCTCGGGCGGAAAGCCGGCGGCGAGCGCCTTGCGTATCTCGCCCTCCGACACTGTGTCGGCGCCGGCGCCCAGCGCCGCAAGCGTCTTCAGCACGCCGAGATTGCCGTTCGCTTTCATCGCATAGAAGACATGCGCCTTGCCGCCCGGCGCGCTCGTCTTCATCGCCGCCTCGAACAGCCGGTAATGCCGCTCGATCGTCGCCGAGGAATAGACATAGACCGGCGTGCCGACTTGCGCCGCGATCCGCCTCAGATCGACGTCCTCGGCGAAGAGCGAGCCGTCGCGATAGCTGAAATGATGCATGTCGGGTGCTCAGAGCAGGGGATCGAGCACGAAACTCTTGTTCGGCACGACGATCGCCCTGTTGGTCTTGGCCGGCTTGGCGATCGGCGCGATGTCGCCCGTCGACGGCACTTCGGTCTCGGTGCCGCCGATCTGGCTCGCCGGCAGATCGATCGCGCCCGTCGCATTGGGCGGCGCTTCGAGCGGACCTTTGCGGCCACAGGCCGTCAGCGAGAGGCCGAGAACGCCGGCAACCAGAACGGCGCGGCTCAGTGACAGGCGGGAATGCGGCACGAAACGAAACCCTCAGGCAGGAATTGATGGCGACTGTAGCGAATGGCGCATCGCGTTGCGAGCTTTTGCAGGCATGGCGTCATTCCGCAACGACCGCCGTCCCCGTCCGGCTCAGGCTTTCTCCTTCGCCAGCCGCCGCAGCCATGACCGCGCCTGCTTGCGGACATTGGCGGGCGCGGTACCGCCATAGCTGACGCGGCTCTTGACCGACTGCTCGACACCCAGCACCGCGAAGACAGCCTCCGTGATCTGCGGCTCGACCGCCTGCATCTCAGCCAAGGTCAGCTTCTCCAGCCCGATCCTCCTCTCCGAGGCGATGCCGACGAGACGCCCGGTGACGTGGTGAGCGTCGCGGAACGGCATCTTCAGCACCCGCACCAGCCAGTCGGCAAGGTCGGTCGCGGTGGCGTAGCCCATCCCCGCCGCCTTCTTCATCACCTTCAGGTCCGGCTCCATGTCGCGGACCATGCCGGCCATGGCGGCAAGGCAGAGCGACAGCGTCTGCAGGGCGTCGAACGTGCCTTCCTTGTCCTCCTGCATGTCCTTGGAATAGGTCAGCGGCAGGCCCTTCATCATCGTCAGCATCGCCTGCAATGAGCCGAAGACCCGCCCGGCCTTGCCGCGCACCAGCTCGGCGGCATCGGGGTTGCGCTTCTGCGGCATGATCGACGAGCCGGTCGAGAACTTGTCGGAAAGTCGCACGAAGCCGAATTGCGGCGTCGCCCAGAGCACGATCTCCTCGGCCAGCCGCGACAGATGCATCGCGCAGATGGACGCGGCGGCGAGAGTCTCCAGCACGAAGTCGCGGTCCGAGACCGAATCGAGCGAATTCGCCGTCGGCCGGTCGAATTCGAGCGCCTTCGCCGTCATGTGCCGGTCGATCGGGAAGGAGGTGCCTGCCAGCGCTGCGGCCCCGAGCGGCGATTCGTTTAGCCGCACGCGGGTATCCCGGACGCGGCCGCGATCGCGCGACAGCATCTCGACATAGGCGAGCAGATGATGGCCGAAGGTGACGGGTTGCGCCGATTGCAGATGGGTGAAGCCCGGCATCACCGCGCCGGCATAAGTGTCGGCCTTTTCCGCAAGCGCAAGCTGGAGATCGGCCATCTGCTCGTCGAGCGCATCGAGCGTGTCGCGTACCCAAAGCCGCATGTCGGTCGCGACCTGGTCGTTGCGCGAGCGCGCCGTATGCAGCCGGCCGGCAGCCGCGCCGATCGCATCCTTCAGGCTCGATTCGACGTTCATGTGCACGTCTTCCAGCGCCCGCGAGAACGTGAAACGCCCGGCCTCGATCTCGGCCTGGACGCCCTTGAGTCCGGCGCTGATCGCAGCCACATCGTCCTTGGTCAGGATACCGGTCTCGCCCAGCATCGCGGCATGTGCCAGCGAACCCCGGATGTCCTGCGGCCACAGCCGCTTGTCGAAATCGATGGAGGCGTTGATCTCCTCCATGATAGCATCAGGACCCGTGGCGAAACGCCCACCCCACATGCGATTGCTCACGACAACTATTCCTGCTTTTAGGACGCTAATGACGTCTCGATGGAAAATAGGGGCTGGTCTGGGTGCGCTCGCATTGCTTGCGCTTGGGGGCGTTGCCGCCTTCTACTCCGTCGAGGGCAATGCCGGCAATTCCGCTTCCTGCAGCGCCGCCGCGAAATCCGCACAGAAATTGAAGCCGCTGGCGCGCGGCGAAGTCGCGGCCGTCGAGATCAGCCCACGCCCGACGCCGGCGCCTGAGCTCACCTTCACGGGACCCGACGGCCAGCCGACCTCCCTCTCGGCTTTCAAGGGCCGTACAGTGCTGGTCAATCTCTGGGCGACCTGGTGCGCACCCTGTCTCAAGGAGATGCCAGCGCTCGACGCCCTACAGGTCAAACTCGGCGGCCTGGATTTCGCGGTGGTCGCGATCAACATCGACACGCGCAATCTCGACAAGCCGAAAACTTGGCTCGCAGACAACAAGATCGCAACCCTGCCCTATTACGCCGATCCGCAGGCCGGCGTCTTCCAGGCGCTGCGCGCCGCGAAGAAGGTCGAGGGCATGCCGGTCAGCCTGCTGGTCGATCGCGAAGGCTGCGAACTGGCGATCCTGCAGGGTCCAGCCGACTGGGCCAGCGCCGATGCCGCAGCGTTGATCAGAGCTGCGCTCGGCCGCTGAGCCCACGACAGCGTTTTTTACGCCCGCTGATAGACCAGCCTCGCCCGGATCGTGCCGTCGAGCGCCCTGATCTCGCGCAGGATATCGAGTGCCACGGGGCCGACGCTGTCGGCCTCCATCACGACATAGCCAACCTCGCCGTCGGTCTGGTAGTTTTGGGCGGAGATGTTGACCTCGCGGCTGGCGAAGACATCGTTGAGCCGCCGCAGCATGCCCGGCACGTTGCGCTGGACATGGATGAAGCGGGTGCCGAGCGCACGCGGCGTCAGCTGCACCTGCGGAAAGTTCACGGCGCCGACCGTCGAGCCGACATCGGAATAGTCGATCAGCTTGCGGGCGACTTCCGCGCCGATGCGCTCCTGCGCCTCCTCGGTCGAGCCGCCGACATGCGGTGTCAGGATGACGTTGTGCAGGCCCTGCAGCGGCGAAACGAAGCGGTCGCTGTTGGAAGCCGGCTCGACCGGGAACACGTCGACAGCCGCACCCGCGAGATGGCCGGATCGCAACGCAGCCGCCAGCGCGTCGAGATCGACCACCGTGCCGCGCGAATTGTTGATCAGGTAGCCGCCCGCTTTCATCATCGCGATCTGCTGCGCCCCGATCATGCCGGCCGTCTCCGGCGTCTCGGGCACGTGCAGCGAAACCACGTCGCTCGATGCCAGAAGCTCGCGCAGGCTCTCCACAGGCTCGGTGTTGCCGTGGCGCAGGCGGTCGGTGTGGTCGTAATAGATCACCCGCATCCCCATCGCCTCGGCCAGCGTCGAGAGCTGGCTGCCGATATTGCCGTAGCCGATGATGCCGAGCGTCTTGCCACGCACCTCGAACGAACCGATGGCGGATTTGTCCCAGCCGCCGGCATGGGCCGAGACCGAGCGGTCGGTGATCTTGCGCAGCAGCATCACGATCTCGCCGATGACGAGTTCGGCGACGCTGCGGGTATTTGAAAACGGCGCGTTGAACACCGGTACGCCGCGCCCGCGCGCCGCCTGCAGATCGACCTGGTTGGTGCCGACGGAGAAGCAGCCGACGGCAAAGAGCCGGCTCGCCTGCGCGAAAACCTCTTCGCTGAGCTGCGTACGCGAGCGGATGCCGAGCACATGCACACCCTCGACCGCCTTCAGCAGGGCATCGCTGTCGAGCGCCTTGGGCAGGCGGACCATATTGGTATAGCCGGCCTGGACCATGAGATCGGCGGCGGTGTCGTTGATGCCTTCGAGCAGCAGGACCTTGATGCGGTCCTTGGACAAAGACAGGCGGGCGGGAGGCTGTTGCATGGCACGATCGGGCTGGCGGCGGAGGCGTCCGTATAGACCCGCTACGTCGCGACACAACCGGATTTTGCCGATCAGAACCTAGCCACCGTCATTCCGGACAAGGCGAAGCCGCGCCGATCCGGAATCCATGCCTGAGCGCTGTTCGGAAAGGGTCAGGAATGGATTCCGGGTCTGCGCTTCGCTTCGCCCGGAATGACTGCGCTCTTTTCCGAAAAGGAGCCGCCAAACTTAAGCCTTCTCCACCACCAGCGTCGCGCCCTCGACGCGCACGACTCTGACCTCGCTGCCGGCCAGAAGCTCGGGGCCGGTGATGCGCCAGGACGAGTCGCCGACGCGGATGCGGCCCTCCCCGCCGGCCATCGTCGCCTCCAGCCGGAACACCTTTCCGATCAGCTGGCGGCCACGATCGTTGAGACCGGTGGCGGCGTCGGGCTCCTCGCCCTTGCGCCGGGTCAGGAACCGTCCCGCCAGCACGCTGACGACGCAAAGCGCGGCGAAGACGAGCGCCGCCGCCTGCCAGCCGATCGCGCTCAGCCCGACGACGATGCCGGTCAGCAGAGCCGCCAGGCCGAGCCAGATCAGGAAGACGCCCGGCGCCAGCATCTCGCCGCCGATCAGGGCGAGGCCGAGCACGACCCAAGCCCAGCCGCCGGCGCCTGCGAACCACTCCAGCATCGCCCCGCCTCAGCTGCTCGTCCGGCGGCTCGACGGCACCGCGCCGGTGCGCCGCGCCTCCACTGCCTCTTCGCCAAAGACAGCGCGGGTCAGCTGAGCGATGCCGCCAACTGTGCCTGCCAGCGCGGCGGCCTCGATCGGGACGATCACCAGCTTGCTGTTGGGCGCGCTCGCAAGTGCCTTCAGCGCGTCGGTATAGCGCTCGGCCAGCAGGAAGTTCGCCGCCTGGATGTCGCCCTTGCTGATCGCCTCGGAGACCATGGCGGTCGCCGAGGCCTCGGCCTGCGCCGAACGCTCGCGCGCCTCCGCGTCTCGGAAAGCAGCCTCCTTGCGGCCCTCCGCCGCGAGGATCTGGGACTGCTTCTGGCCCTCGGCCTTCAGGATCTCGGCCTGACGCAGCCCTTCCGCTTCCAGAATCGCGGCGCGCTTTTCGCGCTCGGCCTTCATCTGCCGGTTCATCGCGCCCGCGATGTCGGCCGGCGGCAGGATGTCCCTGATCTCGATGCGCGTGACCTTGACGCCCCAGGGCGAAGCGGCGGCGTCCATCACGCGCAGCAGCCGCTCGTTGATCTCGTCGCGATGGGACAGCAGCTGGTCGAGATCCATGGAGCCCACGACGGTGCGGATATTCGTCATCGTCAGCGTCATCAGCGCCGTGTCGAGCGACGACACCTCGTAGCAGGCCTTGGCCGCGTCGAGCACCTGGTAGAACGCCGCCGCGTCGATCCGCACGCCGGCATTGTCCTTGGTGATCGCTTCCTGCGAGGGAACGTCGAGCACCTGCTCCATCACGTTCACCTTGTGCCCGATCCGGTCGATGAACGGCATGATCAGCGCCAGCCCCGCGCCAAGCGTGCGGGAATATCGGCCGAAGCGCTCCACCGTATAATTGTAGCCCTGCGGAACAGTGCGGACGCCGAGCGCGATCGTCAGGATGACCAGCGCGACCAGCGCGACGACGACGATGTCGAAACCGTATAGAGCCATCAAAGCCACTCCCCCGAGAACGCTACGTCAGACAGACAGCCTGACGATTGCGACAGACGGATGCAAGGGCGCGGACGCATCGGCTCTCGCCGCAGATAACGACATCAACCGTTGCGGGTGTAGAGTACGCTCGAACGGTCGAGATGGCTGACCATCTGCTCCTCCGCCTCGTCGGGTTCGTGGCGCTCGATATGGTCGATGATCCGGCGATGTTCGCCGAGAGTGAGGTTCTCCTTCCCCGCCCATAGCAGCATTTCGGTGTGGTACCGGCGCAGCCATCCCAGCATCGCCTCGCTGACCGCCTCGAAGATCGGATTGCCGGAGATCGCGGCGATCTGCGTATGGAAGCGCATGTCGGCGTCGATGAAGGCGCTGGGCTCGGCGACCCTGCGCGCCTGCTGCTCCAGGGTTTCGCGCAGAGCTGCCACATCATCCGCGCTCGCCTTGATGGCCGCCTCGCGCACCATGCCGCGCTCGAAGAAGCGCCGCACCTGCTTCAGATGGTCCAGGCTGTCGGGCGAAGCCGACAGCAGGATACTGGCGGTGAGATCGACCTGCTGCAGGATCGACCGGGCGGTCAGTTGCTGGATGCGCGCCGGCGCGCCATGGGCGATGGCGATGAGGCCCATGCCGGCCAGCGACTGCATCGCCTCGCGGATGGCAGGACGCCCGACCCCGAAACGGTCCATCAGCTCGCGCTCCGACGGCATGGCGTCGCCCGGCGAAAGCTCGCCCTCGGTGATCATCGTCTTCAGGCGGTCGAACACCTCATGCGCGAGTTTCCTGCGAACGATGGTTTCCGAGCCATTCCCCATCCGCGTCAGGCCGCCTTGGGCGGATTGCAGATTTCCGCAACGGACCGCTTGATCGCATCGGGATCGAAGATCCGCTCGAGCCAGCCCTCCCTGAAGATTTCGGGGCGGGCCTGTTCGATGGCGTAAAGCGCGCCGTCCGAGAACTTACCCTCGGGAAAGATCTCGAAGGCGATGGCGAGCTCGATGGTCAGGTGCCCGAGCATGAAATCGGTCGCAGCCTGCCGCGGCACGCCCCGGCGCACCGCCTCGTCGGTCGCCGCACGCAAGGCCAGACACAAAGTCGCTCCGATGGTCTCGGCCAGAGCCGGCTCCATGATCGCGATCTGCTCGACCGTGCAGCGATGCGCCCGCATCACCGGCTTGTAGATCGTCCGGGCGATCGCCTCGCAGGCGGCATAGTGCTCTTCGGGCCCCTGCATCAGCGCGCAGACGATATGCTGCTTGGCATGGACGCCCCCGAAGAAGTCCTTCTTCCCCTGCTCCGTCACCTCGTCGTTGAAGATCGGCGGATGGCAGGGATGGGTGACGAAATAGCTGACGTCGTCTCGCTCCGGCAATTCGCCGGCATGGGGCGCAGCCGCATCGAGCATGATGATCGCGGTGCCCGGCTTCACCTTCTCGATGAAGGTATGGGCGATCTTGCCGATCAGCCGGTCGGGCACCGCCAGAAGGACCGCGTCGCTCTCGGCCAGCGCGTTGTCTCCATCGACGCAGTCGAAGCCGGTTGCTGCCTTCAGGCGCTCGCGCCCCACTACCGAGGGCTCGACATGCAGCACCTCATAGGGCGAGCCCTGGAGATTGGTGGCCAGCCGCACACCCATCTTTCCGCCGGCACCCAGCAAAGCGATCGTCTTCATCTGCGCAGTCCCTTCCACGATTCCGTCGAGTGTCGGCCACAACTGGAATAGTGATTATACCAGTTGAAAAACGGCAGCAAGACGCGCCGCGCCTCGCGTCATATGGACAGATTTAGGACAATGCGGAGCCGCCGCGCGACCGATCTCGGTCGGCGGCAGGCTATCAGACGAACTGGCCGTGGCAGTGCTTGTACTTCTTGCCCGAGCCGCAGGGACAGGCCTCGTTGCGGCCGACCTTGCCCCAGCTTTCGGGATCGTCCGGGTTGCGGTCGAGCACGGCGATGTCTCCGTCGGTCGCGGCATATTGCATCCCGCTGCCGCCGTAATCGCCGCCAGCGCCGAAGCCGGGGCCGTCGAAGCCAGGCCCACCCAAGCCCTGCCCCCCTCCATCCAGCGGCGGCAGCCCGCCCTGATCCTCGGGCGCGTCGAACCGGACCTCGATACGCATCAGATTGCTGGTGACCTGCTCCCGCAAGCGGCCGATCAGCGAGTCGAACAGCTCGAAAGCCTCCTGCTTGTACTCGTTCAGGGGGTCGCGCTGGGCATAGCCGCGCCAGCCGATGACCTGTCGGAGATGGTCGAGCGTGACGAGGTGCTCGCGCCAGAGCAGGTCGAGCGTCTGCAGCAGCACCTGCTTCTCGACATAGACCATCACCTCTTCGGTGTTGCGCGCGATGCGCGCGGCATAGTCTTCGTCGGCGAGCTTGCGGATGCGCTCGCGCAACTCGACATCGGCGATGCCCTCTTCCTTGGCCCACTCCTCGATCGGCAAATCGAGATTGAGGAACTGCAGCACGCCTTCCTTGAGCGCAGCGGTGTCCCACTGCTCGGGATAGGCTTCCTCGGGGATGTGGCGGGTCACCTGGTCTTCGACCACGCCATGGCGCATGTCGTCGATCGTCTCGCGCACGGTCGGTTGGCGCATGAAATCACGGCGCTGCTCGAACACGACCTTGCGCTGGTCGTTCATGACGTCATCGTATTTCAGGATGTTCTTGCGGATGTCGAAGTTGCGCGCCTCGACTTTCCCTTGCGCCTTCTCGACCGCCTTGTTGATCCAGGGGTGGACGATCGCCTCGTCCTCCTTAAGGCCGAGCGTCTTGAGCATCCCGTCCATGCGGTCGGAGCCGAAGATCCGCATCAGATCGTCCTGCAGCGACAGGAAGAACTTCGAGCGGCCGGGATCGCCCTGGCGGCCGGCGCGTCCACGCAGCTGGTTGTCGATGCGCCGGCTCTCATGGCGCTCGGTACCGACGATGTAGAGCCCGCCGGCCTTGAGCACGCGCTGCTTGAAATCGACGACCTCGGCGCGGATTTCCGCCTCGCGCCGCGTCCGCTCCTCGCCCTCGGGCATGTCGCCGAGATCGTGCTTGATCCGCATGTCGGCATTGCCGCCGAGCTGGATGTCGGTGCCGCGGCCAGCCATGTTGGTGGCGATGGTGATGACGCCCGGCGCGCCGGCCTGGGCGACGATATAGGCCTCCTGCTCATGGAAGCGCGCGTTGAGAACGGCGAAGTAGTTCGACGGCTTGCCCTGGCGGGCGGCGGCATAGATCGGCTCCAGCGCGTTGGGCGAGGAGAAGTCGATCTGCTGGAAGCCGTCCTTCTGCAGCATCTCGGCGACGAGTTCGGAACGCTCGATCGAGGTGGTGCCGACCAGCATGGGCTGGCCGAGCTTCTGGGCTTCCTTGATCTCGCGGATGACGCCGCGCACCTTTTCCTCGAAAGTGCGGTAGACCTCGTCATCCTCATCCTTGCGCGAGACGGGAACGTTCGTCGGGATCTCGACGACCTCGAGCTTGTAGATCTGGAAGAACTCGTCGGCCTCCGTCGCAGCCGTGCCGGTCATGCCGGCGAGCTTGCCGTAAAGCCGGAAGTAGTTCTGGAAGGTGATCGAGGCCAGCGTCGCGTTCTCGGGCTGGACCGTGACGTGCTCCTTGGCTTCGAGCGCCTGGTGCAGCCCTTCCGAATAGCGCCGGCCCGGCATCATGCGGCCGGTGAACTCGTCGATGATCACGACCTCGTCGTTGCGGACGATATAGTCCTTGTCGCGCGTGAACAGCGAATGCGCCCGCAGCGCCTGGTTGATGTGGTGGACCAGCGTGACGTTGTGGGCGTCGTAGAGATCGCCTTCCTTGAGCAGACCGGCCTCGCGCAGCAGCTCCTCGATATGGTCGTTGCCGCTTTCGGTCAGCGACACCGCGCGCTGCTTCTCATCGACCTCGTAGTCGGTCTTGACGAGGCCTGGCAGCACCTTGTCGATCTGGACGTAAAGTTCCGACTTGTCGTCGAGGGGGCCCGAGATGATCAGTGGCGTGCGCGCCTCGTCGACCAGGATCGAATCGACCTCGTCGACGATCGCGAAATGGTGGCCGCGCTGGGACATCTGCGCGACGTCGTATTTCATGTTGTCGCGCAGGTAGTCGAAGCCGAATTCGTTGTTGGTGCCATAGGTGATGTCGCAGGCATAGGCGCGCTGACGATCCTCATCCTCGATACCGTGGACGATGATGCCAACGCTGAGGCCCAGGAAATTGTAGAGCTTGGCCATCCATTCGGCGTCGCGGCGGGCGAGATAATCGTTCACCGTGATGACATGGACGCCCTTGCCTTCGAGCGCGTTGAGATAGGTCGGCAGGGTCGCGACCAGCGTCTTGCCCTCGCCGGTCTTCATCTCGGCAATGGCACCCTCATGCAGCACGATGCCGCCGATCAGCTGAACGTCATAGGGCCGCTGGCCGAGCACGCGCCTGGCGGCCTCCCGCACGGTGGCGAAGGCGGGCACCAGCAGATCGTCGAGCGTGGCGCCCTCGGCAATCTGCTTGCGGAATTCGGCGGTGCGCGCCTGCAGCGCCTCGTCGCTGAGTGCCGAGACCTCCTGTTCAAGAGCATTGATCGCCGCCACGCGAGGACCGTAGCCCTTGACGCGTCGGTCGTTCGACGAGCCGAAAAGTTTCTTTGCGAGCGCGCCAAGCATTGTTGGGCCTTTCGATACTGCAGCCGACGCACGCCACCGCGGTGACCCGCGCGCGAGCATCAGCCCGATAATTCTCAATTCGACCGCGTGTTTAGACGCGTGCGCAGGCCGGGTCCAGCACCGCTTTTCAAGGCGTGCGGACCCGAACCGGCGGCGATTTCGCAACCGATGTGGGGCTTTGCGGCTCATCTTCCAAGGGACTGGCGCCACACCCGTGGCATGACGCCCGCGCGGACCCGCAAAGCTTCGTGATCAGGCGCGCTGCCGGCGGGAACGCCTTGCCTTTGCCGCGTTCAACTGGCAGTGCAGCGGAAATAGCCGTTTTTACGCTGCGCGCGAAAGGTTTAGCCCGATGACGCTGTCTCGTCTCGCCATCCTGTCCCTTGGTTTCATGCTCTCGGCGGCGCCTGCCGTGCTGGCGCAGTCGGCCGCGGCACCCACCGACAAGGTCGTCGCCAGGGTCAACGGCATCGCCATCAACGAGCGCGACGTGGCGCTGGCGACGGAAGACCTCGGCGAGCGCCTGGCGCAGATCCCCGAGGAGCGCAAGCGCGACGAGGTCATCAACTATCTCGTCGATCTCAAGCTCGGCGCCAAGGCGGCGGCCGACGCCAAGATCGCCGACGGCCCCGATTTCGCGGCTCGACTGGCCTATAACCGCGACAAGGTGCTCCTCGACGAATATTTGCAGCGCGAGGCGAAGAAGGCCGCGACGCCGGAAGCCGCCCGGAAGCTATTCGACGACACAGTCAAGTCGCTGCCGGCTGAGGAGGAGGTCAACGCCCGCCACGTCCTCGTCGAGGAGGAGGCCCAGGCCAAGGCCGTCGTCGAACGCCTGAAGAAGGGCGAGGACTTTGCCAAGGTCGCGGCCGAACTCTCCAAGGATCCCGGCTCCGGCAAGGAAGGCGGCTCGCTCGGCTGGTTCAGCAAGGACCGCATGGTGCCCGAATTCGCCGAGGCGGCGTTCAAGCTCGAAAAAGGCCAGGTCTCCGAGCCGGTGAAGAGCCAGTTCGGCTGGCATGTCATCAAGCTGGAAGATCGCCGCACCAAGCCGGCGCCGGACTTCGCCTCCGTCAAGCCGCAGATCGACCAGTATCTCGAGCGCAAGGCCCAGCAGGACATCGTCGTCGCGCTGCGCGACAAGGCCAAGGTCGAGCGTCTCGACCAGCCGGCCGCAGTGCCTGCGCCGGCCGAGCCGAAGAAGCCCTGAGAGCGGCCGTCAGACGGCCTTCTTCAAGACCTCGTTGATGCGCGTCTGCCAGCCACTGCCGGTGGCGCGAAATCGCTCGACCACATCGCGGTCAAGTCGAAGCGTAATTTGAACCTTGGTGGGCGCAACCTGCGGACCGCGCTTCGTGTTGGGAAAGGCGGCGAGGATTTCCGGTGGAAGTTCCCAACCCGGCCGGGCCGTGCGGAAATCCTCTTCGGTCCATTCGGGATTATCATCATCAAAGACGATCTTGCGGGACATGGCGTCTGATCTCCTTATTGTGGGCGCGCCGCAAACTGATGGCGCGCAGCCGGCCTTCTCTTCTGGCAAACGCCAGGCAATAGGTGGCGCCATCGATCAGGCCCCAGGCGCGGTAGCGGATCTCGCCGTAACCGAAACGGACATCCTCCTGAAACGCCAGAACCTCCAGGTCTTTTGCTCGGCCAAGCGAAATACCGTGTTTGACGACGTTTGCAGCATCCTTATCGGGATCAAACTCGACATCCATGGCACAATGTAACTACGATTTGCCATTTGGCAAATCGCGTCCCCTTTCACTGGCATCAGGGCGATCCTTCCGCCCCACCTTGTCTTCCGGCCCGCCCTGCGGCACATGGGCCTCCCCGACAGGAGGCGCTGACGATGGCCGGCAAGGATGTTCCCGTTTCCCCGCTCGCGCCCAAGCGCCAGCCGAAAGTGCCGGCCGTGCCGGGCGTACGTTTCGCCACCGCCGAGGCCGGCATCCGCTACAAGGGGCGCACCGATGTCGTGCTGATGCTGCTCGACGAAGGCACGCAGGCCGCGGGCGTCTTCACCCGCTCGAAATGCCCGTCGGCCCCGGTCGACTGGTGCCGCGAGAACCTGGCGCAAGGCTCGGCCCGGGCGGTCGTCGTCAATTCAGGCAACGCCAATGCCTTCACCGGCCTCAAGGGCCGCGACTCCGTCAAGCTGACCGCGCAGATCGCCGCGAAGGCGGCCGGTTGCAAGCCGCAGGAGGTCTTCATCGCCTCGACCGGCGTGATCGGCGAGCCGCTCGACGGGACGAAGTTCGAGGGCGTGCTGCAGGATTGCGCCAAACGCGCCGCAGACGGCCCCTGGATCGACGCGGCCCGCGCGATCATGACCACCGACACCTTTCCCAAGGCGCTGTCCCGCAAGGCGAAGATCGACGGTCATGAGGTCGTGCTCGCCGGCATCGCCAAGGGCGCCGGCATGATCGCGCCCGATATGGCCACGATGCTCTCCTTCGTCTTCACCGATGCGCCGATCGCGGCCCCCGTGCTGCAGGCGCTGCTGTCGAAGGGCGTGAAGGGCTCTTTCAACGCCGTCACGGTCGACAGCGACACCTCGACTTCCGATACACTGATGCTGTTCGCCACCGGCAAGGCAGCCGAGCGCGGCGTGCCGAAGATCACCGAGATCGGCGATGGCCGCCTCTCCAGCTTCAAGCGCGCCTTGAATTCTCTGCTGCTCGAACTCGCCCATCTGGTCTGCAAGGATGGCGAGGGCGCACGCAAATTCGTCGAAATCCGTGTTGCTGGTGCGATGTCTTCGCGCTCGGCCAAACGGGTCGCGCTCTCGATCGCCAATTCGCCGCTGGTCAAGACCGCCATCGCCGGCGAGGACGCCAATTGGGGTCGCGTCGTCATGGCGGTCGGCAAGGCCGGCGAGCCGGCCGATCGCGACAGGCTCGACATCTCCTTCGGCGGGATCATGGTGGCGAAGCAGGGTGCCCGAGCGGGGTCCTATGACGAGCAGGCCGTCTCCGATTACATGAAGGGCGAGCACATCGTCATCACCGCCGATCTCGGACTGGGCCGCGGCAAGGCGACCGTCTGGACCTGCGACCTCACCAAGGCCTATGTCGAGATCAACGGCGATTACCGCTCCTGAGGCAGGGTTCGCGTGCAGCGGGAGCGGCGGCGCGTTGCCTCCGCGCTCCCGCTGCTTCATACGCTGCCGGTCATGACCTACACGATCGGCCTCGCCACCACCTTCCACGATCCTGCCATCGCCATCATCGGCCCCGATGGCGAGGTGCTCTTCGCCGAGGCGACCGAGCGCTATCTGCAATACAAGCGCGCCCCGAACTGCGAGCCCGATTCCGCGCCGCGCATGGAAGGCCTGCTGAAGCGCTACATTCCAAAAGATGCACCGGTACGGATCGCGACGAGTTGGGGCCCGGAATTCACCGGTTTTCTCGACCAGATGAGTCGCGCCGGCTCCTTTTCGCTCGATGCCCTGTTGAAGCTCTCGCCGGAACTCAACCGCTCGCTCGTGCCCGAGCGCACCGAGCGCGCCTTGATCGCCTCGCTGCATCTGGGCCAGCAGCGCGCGGGTCTCGGCACCCTGCTCGGCCTCGATCGCGCCTTCGGAGCCGCCAACGTCACGGGCCTCGCCCGTTTCGGCCACCATCTCAGCCACGCCGCCTATGCCTGCTGGTCCTCGCCCTTCACCGACGCCGCCTGCCTGATCGTCGACGGCATGGGCGAGACCGGGGCCTCGGCGATCTTCGCGCTGAAGGACGGCCGCATCACCGAGGTCAAGCGCCATCGCGGGCGCGAATCGATCGGCTTCTATTTCGGCCTCGTCACCGATCTCGCCGGCTTCGACCAGGCCAAGGGCGAGGAATGGAAGATCATGGGGCTCGCGCCCTATGGCACGACCGATGACCGTCTGATGGCCCTGCTGCGGAAACTCTACCGCATCGAGGGCCACAAGCTCTCCTTTGCGGACGCAGGCACGGTCCGCACCGTCAGCGCCGAAATCCTTGCTTTGCGGCCCGCGGATGCCCTCGATCAGGGCTGGGCCGACCTCGCCCGCTGCGGCCAGGACGTCTTCGCGGAGATGATGGAGGCGCTGTTATCGGAAGCTGCCGCGCTCGTGCCCAGCGGAAACCTGGTGCTGGCCGGCGGCTGCGCTCTGAATTCGTCCTTCAACGGCAAGATCGCCGGGCGTCACGGCTTCAGGGAGGTCTTCGTACCCTCTGCCCCGGCCGATGACGGCAATGCCATCGGCGCCGCCTGGCTCGCGCATTTCGAAGCCAATCCGGACTGGCGTGCACCGAAGGGGCCGCTCTCGCCCTATCTCGGCTCGACGGTCTCGACCGAACCGCTGGAGCGGATGCAGGCTTGGGAGCCGCGCTTGCGCAAGCTCGCGCCCGACGAAGTCGCCCCCGCCACGGCGCAGCTTCTGGCAGATGGCAAACTCGTCGGCTGGGTTCAGGGCAAGGCCGAATTCGGCCCCCGCTCGCTCGGCAACCGTTCGATTCTCGCCGATCCGCGCCCTGCGAACGCCAAGGACCTGCTCAACGCCAAGGTGAAGTACCGCGAGGCTTTCCGCCCCTTCGCCCCATCCATCCTGGCCGAGCACGGCCCGGACTGGTTCGAGCATTACCAGGACGCGCCCTATATGGAGCGCACTCTGGTCTGGAAGCAGGACATGCGCGCACGCGTGCCAGCCGTGGTCCATGAGGACGGCACGGGCAGGCTCCAGAGCGTCACCGAGCAGCGCAACCTGCGCTATCACGCGCTGATTTCGGCGTTCCACGCGCTGACCGGCGTGCCGGTATTGCTGAACACCTCCTTCAACATCATGGGCAAGCCGATCCTGCACACGACGGAGGACGCGATCCTGATGTTCTACACCAGCGGCCTCGACGCGCTGGTCATAGAGGATTGGCTTTTGGTGAAGTGACGACCCAGGACGACCGCACTTATCGGCGGGAAGCGCTGGCCTGAATGCGCCACTGACGGCATTCTGCGTTCAGGAGGAAAAACAACGTGCTGCAACTGCGCCCGAACTGCGAATGCTGCGACCGCGACCTGCCCTATGACAGCCGCGAGGCCATGATCTGCACCTTCGAGTGCACCTTCTGCGCCGATTGCGCGGAGGTTCGCTTCAAGGGCGCCTGTCCCAATTGCGGCGGCGAACTGGTGCGGCGGCCGACCAGGCCGGCGAGCAAAATTGCGAAGAACCCGCCCTCAAAAGAGCGGATCTTGAAGGCTCATCCGGAATGCACGGCCGCCTGATGCTACGGCACCGGCGCGAAGCTCAGCTCGCCTGCTTGACCGAGATGCCCTTCTCCTCGAAGAGCGCCTGCAGTTCGCCGGCCTGGAACATCTCGCGGGTGATGTCGCAGCCGCCGATGAACTCGCCCTTGACGTAGAGCTGCGGGATCGTCGGCCAGTTCGAATAGGCCTTGATACCCTCGCGGATCTCCATGTCCTCGAGCACGTTGACGCCCTTCCAGGGCACGCCGAGGAAGCCCAGAATCTGGGAGACCTGGCCCGAGAAGCCGCACATCGGGAATTGTGGTGTGCCCTTCATGAAGACGACGACGTCGGCTGATTTCACTTCGGCGTCGATGCGGGCGTTGATGTCGGTCATCACATATGGTCCTTCTGTAGCAGAATCTCTGATCTCGCCCGGCCGATGCGGCCCGATACGATCGCGATGGCGCGGTCCAGGTCCATGTCTCGATCAACCAGTTCGTCGAGTGAAAGCGGGCAGGTTCGAGGCAAATCTCCCGCAAGAGTTTCGTCGAAAACCGCGAGGGCAGCATCGGCTTGCCGCAAGGCATCTACCCATAACTGATCCAGATCGACCTTCTGTCGCAGGGAGTTGGTGAACGCGTCGCGCGCCAACCCCTGGAAATTGAGACACTCTGTCCGCCAGCCCCGGATGCTTGTTGAACGCGACGACAAGGCTTTGACGACATGGATAAGGAACTGTCGCAGGGGACCGGTGAAGGCGCGCGTTTCGGTTCGGCCCAACGAGTCCATCTCCTCCGCCAGATTGTTCCAATCGACGACATTCGACAGCTCCGGCCGGGTGCGCGCGAGTTCGCGTATCGCTTGTGCCTGCTGTTCGGCCCAAGCGACGATGTCGTCCTCGTGAAGCGTTTCGGCCGCCATGCGGGCCTCCGCGAAAATCGGGCCCTCGCTAAAGCCCTGCCCTAATTCTGGGGAACCGAGGTCGTCAGCGCAAGGGCGTGCAGAACGCCGCCCATGTTTCCCTTGAGCGCCGCATAGACCATCTGATGCTGCTGCACCCGGCTCTTGCCGGCAAACGCAGCCGAGGTCACGGTCGCAGCATAGTGGTCGCCGTCGCCCGCGAGATCCTTGATCTCGACCGTCGCATCAGGCAACGCCGCCTTGATCATCGCCTCGATGTCGCGCGCATCCATCGCCATGGTGTCGTCTCCTCAGGCCGCCTTGCCGGACATATAGTCCGGCAACCAGCTTTCATGCGCCGTCTTCAGCGACGAGATGGCGACCACGGTCCCCCCCGGCAAGGCAAGCATATCGCCGCCGGTCCGACCAATCGCCATGGCAGGCACACCGGCAGACTTCGCTTCAGCCAGAATGGCATCGGCAGAAGCGGTGGGCACCGTCACCAGATAGCGCGCCTGATCCTCGCCGAAGAGCACGGCATGGGACGTGCCGGCCGGAAGCGCGGTGACCGCAGCACCGATGCCGCCGGCCATCGCCATTTCCGCCAGTGCAACGGCGAGCCCGCCATCGGACAAATCATGGCAGGCACTCACGCGCCCTGCCGTAATCAGCCCACGCACGACATCGCCATTCCTGCGCTCGACCACGAGATCGACCGGCGGCGGCGCGCCCTCTTCGCGGCCGCAGACCGTGGCGAGATAGGCCGATTGGCCGAGCCAGCCTTGCGTCTCGCCGATGAGAAGGATGGTCTCGCCCTGTTGCTTGAACGCGATCGTGGCGTGTTTCGTCACATCTGCCATCACGCCGACGGCGCCGATCGTCGGCGTCGGCAGGATCGAGACGCCGTTGGTCTCGTTGTAGAGCGAGACATTGCCCGACACGACGGGGAAATCGAGTGCCCGGCAGGCCTCGCCGATGCCGCGGATGCAGCCGACGAGCTGGCCCATGACCTCCGGCCGCTCCGGATTGCCGAAGTTGAGGTTGTCGGTGACTGCGAGCGGCGTCGCGCCGACGGCCGTGAGATTGCGCCAGGCTTCCGCCACCGCCTGCTTGCCGCCCTCGAACGGATCGGCCTCGCAATAGCGCGGCGTCACATCGGCGGTCATGGCAAGGCCCTTGGGTCCGTCCTCGATCCGGATCAGCCCGGCATCGCCGCCCGGCGTGATCACCGAATTGCCGAGGATCAGCGTATCGTACTGCTCGGTGATCCAGCGCTTGGAGGAGAGGTCGGGCGAGCCGATCAGCTTCAGCAGAGCCTCCGCATTCGACATCGGCGGCTCGACGGCTTCCGCCGCGATGCGCTGCCGCAATGGCGTCTCGATCCAGGGCCTGTCGTATTCGGGAGCCTCGTCGCCGAGTTCCTTGATCGGCAGGTCGGCCAGGACCTCGCCCTGGTGCTTCACGACGAAGCGCAGATCGTCGGTGGTGTAGCCGACGACCGCGAAGTCGAGACCCCACTTTCTGAAAATCGCTTCGGCCGGCGCCTCATGGCCGGGCTTGATCACCATGAGCATCCGCTCCTGGCTCTCCGACAGCATCATCTCATAGGCGCTCATGCCGTCCTCGCGACAGGGCACCGCGTCGAGGTTGAGTTCCACGCCGAGATCGCCCTTGGCGCCCATCTCGACGGCCGAGCAGGTCAGTCCTGCCGCCCCCATGTCCTGGATCGCATCGACATGGCCGGCCGCCATGATCTCGAGGCAGGCTTCGAGCAGCAGCTTCTCGGCGAAGGGGTCGCCGACCTGCACGGTCGGGCGCTTCTCCTCGGCGCCCTCGCCGAAGGCGGCCGACGCCATCGTCGCGCCATGGATGCCGTCGCGGCCGGTCTTGGAGCCGAGATAGACGATCGCCTTACCCACGCCCGAGGCCTTGGCATAGAAGATCTCGTCGGCCTTCGCGATGCCGACCGCCATGGCATTGACCAGGATGTTGCCGTCATAGCGGCTGTGGAAGCCCGTGGCGCCGCCGACATTGGGCACGCCGAAGGAATTCCCATAGCCGCCGATGCCGGCGACGACGCCCGAAACGAGATGGCGCGTGCGCGGATGCTCCGGCGAGCCGAAGCGCAGCGCGTCGAGCACCGCGATCGGCCGCGCACCCATGGTGAAGACGTCGCGCAGGATGCCGCCGACGCCCGTGGTCGCGCCCTGATAGGGCTCGATGAAGGATGGGTGGTTATGGCTCTCCATCTTGAACACGATGGCCAACCCGTCGCCGATGTCGATCACGCCGGCATTCTCTCCCGGTCCCTGAATGACCCAGGGCGCCTTGGTTGGCAGCGTCTTCAGATGCAGCTTGGAGGATTTGTACGAGCAGTGCTCGTTCCACATCGCCGAGACGATGCCGAGCTCCGTGATCGACGGCTCGCGCCCGATCAGATGCAGGAAGCGCTGATATTCGTCGGGCTTCAGGCCATGCTCGGCCACGAGCTGCGGGGTGATCTTGATGTCATTGGGAATCACGGGCGTAAGGGTTCCTGGCGAGCCGGCGAGGTTGCGGCGGGCATAGCGCGTGCGCGCCTGCGAGACAACGCATTCCCGCCAATCCGAGCGCTTTCAGCGCGTCATGGCTTCCAACGCCGCGCGCAACGCTGCCGGGATCATCACCGGCTTCTGCGTCGCCCGCTCGACATAGACATGGGTGAAGCGTCCCTGCGCCGCCGCCTGCTCGCCACACTTGCGGAAAATGCCGAGCCGATAGGTCACGGAACTCGTCCCCAGCCGCTCGACGCCGAGCCCGATCTCCACCGTCTCGGGAAAGGCGACGCTCTCGAAATAGGTGCAGCTCGTCTCGACGACGAGGCCGACGATCTCACTTTGCGCCAGATCGAGAAATCCGTTCTCGATCAGCCAGGCGTTCACCCCGGTATCGAACCAGGAATAATAGACGACATTGTTGACGTGGCCGAAGACGTCGTTGTCGTGCCAGCGCGTCGGGATCGGCCGGAACACGGTAAAGGCCTCGCGGGCCAGCCGCGGCTTGCGCTCGCTCATCGCATCACCTCCCTGTATTCTCGCCCGCGCCCCGCTCCGGCACGCCGAGCGCATCCGCCAGCCGCGCCTTGGCGGACCCCGGCCGCAGCGGCTTCTGCTGGCTCTCATGCGGTGCCCAGCCCGACAACCAAACCATCTCGAAGCTCGCACGCACCCTCCCGTCGGGGTCGCCGCTCTGCTCGGCATAGAGCGCGGCCGCCCGCAGCAGCGTGTCGCGGCGCAACGGCGCCTTGCGCCGATCGCTCAGCGCATTCGCCCAGCCCATCGCACGCAGATCGCGCAGCAAGCCGAACATGTCGTCATAGCGTACCGTCACCAACTCGCTGTCGACCACGGGCAGCGCGAAACCGGCCCGCTGCAGCAGCGAGCCCATGTCGCGCAGATCGGCGAAGGGCGCGACTCGCGGACTGACCCCGCCGGTCGTCTCCGCCTCGGCAGCCAGCAGGGCCGCGCGCAACTCCTGCAGGCTGCGGCCGCCGAGCAGGCAGCCGATGAAGAGACCGTCGGGCCGCAGGGCGCGGCGGACCTGGATCAGCGCCCCGGGCAGATCGTTGACGGCGTGCAGGGCAAGCAGAGACGCGACGAGATCGACGGAGCCCGGCGCCAGCGGCAGCGTCTCGAGATCACCGACGATATCGCTGGAAGCCCCCTCGCATTCGGCCAGCCGCCTGACGCTGTCGCTCCGTGCGCGCAGCGTCTCTCCCAGCAGAGGCAATGGCGAGCCGAGATCGATCGCGCCGCCAAAACGCCGCAGCACGGCGCCGAGCCGCTCGTCGAGATCGGCAGCGGCGCGCGCCAGCAGGAAGTCCGGATAGCCGGCACGAACCGCTCGCGCCAGCCGCCTGCGCACGAGGCTGCGATCGAAGACCAGGGCGTGGTCGCTCATCGATGCGCTCCGGCCTTGCCGGCAAGACGCTCAGCGCTCCAGCAACCGCTCGATCTCCTGCCGGAGCTGTGGGCCGAGATCGCCGCGATCGAGCGCATAGGCGATGTTGGCGGTGAGGAAGCCGATCTTCGAGCCGGTGTCGTAGATGTCGCCGTCGAAGCGCACCGCGTGGAACGGCTCCAGCCGCGACAGCGCGATCATCGAATCGGTCAGCTGGATTTCGCCGCCGGCGCCGGGCTCCTGGTTGGCGAGCAGATTGAAGATCGTCGGCTGCAGGATGTAGCGGCCGGTGATGTGCAGGTTCGAGGGCGCCGTGCCTTTGGCCGGCTTCTCGACCATCTTCGTGACCTTCGAGACCTTGGCGTTGCGGTCTTCGACGCCGACGATTCCGTATTGATGCGTCTGGTCATCCGGCACAGGGGCGACCGCGATGTGGTTGCCGCCATGCTTTTCGTAGGCATCCATCATTTGGGCCAGGCAGCCCTTGCCGTGGGTATGGTGCAGCATGTCGGGCAGCAGCAGCGCAAACGGCTCGTCATCGCCGATGATATCGCGCGCGCACCAGACCGCATGGCCCAGACCCAGCGGCGCCTGCTGGCGCGTGAAGCTGGTGCCGCCTGCCGGTGGCAGATCGGCCAGCAGCGCTTCCAGCTCCTTGATCTTGCTACGCTTGCGCAGCGTGTCGTCGAGTTCGTAGGCGAGGTCGAAATGGTCCTCGATCACGGCCTTGTTGCGCCCGGTGATGAAGACGAAATGCTCGATGCCGGCTGCCCGCGCCTCATCGACGACATGCTGGACCACCGGCCTGTCGACGATCGTCAGCATCTCCTTGGGGATCGCCTTGGTCGCGGGCAGGAAGCGGGTGCCGAGACCGGCGACGGGAAAGACGGCCTTGCGGATGCGTTTCGTCATGAATGGTCCATTTCACGCGCCTCGGCTTCTGACGGCCTGTCGCGGTAGAGGCATAAGGCGGGAGACGACACGGCTGGTGCCCCAGGAAAGCCGGTCGTGATGGCAGATACCAGAACGGGCTTGCCCGATCGTCAATGTTTTTTCATAGAGCAACACCTAGAGCGACGGTGAGAGGAAGCAAACCATGGCGATACTTGTCTCGGGCGGAGCCGGCTATATCGGCAGCCACATGGTCCTCGAACTGCTGGACCGCAACGAGACAGTGGTGGTTCTCGACGATCTCTCGACGGGCTTCTGGTCGGCGGTGCCCCCCGAAGTGACCTTCGTCAAGGGCGATATGGGCGACCAGGAATTGGTCGAGCGCGTCATCGCCGAGCACGGCATCAGCGAAATCGCCCATTTCGCCGCCCGGATCGTCGTGCCTGACTCGGTCAGCGATCCGCTCGGTTATTATCTCAACAACACTGTGAAAACGCGCGCGCTGCTCGAAAGCGCCGTGCGCGGCGGCGTCAGGCATGTGATCTTCTCCTCGACGGCGGCGGTCTATGGCGAGCCGGCGGTCAGCCCGGTGCCCGAGGAGATCGCGCTGGATCCTATCAACCCCTATGGCCGCTCCAAGCTGATGAGCGAATGGATGCTCGCCGACGTCGCACGCGCCCATCCCCTGAGTTATGTCGCCCTGCGCTATTTCAACGTTGCTGGCGCCGATCCCAAGGGCCGCTCCGGCCAGTCTTCGCCGAACGCGACGCATCTGATCAAGGTGGCGAGCCAAGCCGCGCTCGGACAGCGCGACGGCCTCGACATCTTCGGCACCGACTATGCGACGCCCGACGGCACCTGCGTGCGCGACTATATCCACGTCACCGACCTTGCCCGCGCCCATCTCGCCGCGCTCGATCATCTGCGTGCCGGAGGGGCGAATTTGACGCTGAACTGCGGCTATGGGCAGGGCTATTCGGTTAAACAGGTCGTCGATGTCGTGAAGAAGGTCTCCGGCGTCGATTTCCCGGTCCGGCTGTCGCCGCGCCGCGCCGGCGATCCCGCCTCGCTGATCGCCAAGGCCGACCGCATCCGCGCCGAACTCGGCTGGAAGCCGGAGCATGACGATCTCGAACAGATCGTCGGCCAGGCCCTGGCCTGGGAGGAAAAGCTCAGGACGCGCAACGCGGTCTGAGGCGGGGTCAGCGGATCAGTTCGACACGCACGCCGGCCGCTTCGGCGATCTCGGGCCAACGCCGCTCTCCGGTAAGGGCTGGCCGGTTCATTCTCCGGGCGAGCGCGAGGCAGCAGCGGTCTCCGAGTGAAAGGCCTCCCGCCAGAGTCAGCGGCCTCAGCATTCCGGCATCATAGGACAAATCTATATCGACCGGAATGATCTCGATCGGAAACGGCTTCAGCAATGCTTCTATGGATAGGCGTGGAAGGCCTTGTTTGGCGTAGTAGCTGACGACTTCAGCAAGATTGACCGTCGTCATCGCAGCATCGTCCAGGTGAGATCTGACCAAGGCAGCGCCCGGCTCTTTCAAGAGGAGCGCGAGCAGAGCCGACGCGTCCATGACAACGACGCTCATTCCTGCTCAGCCTCCCTGCGCCGCTCCTCCAGAAAGTCATCCACCGAAACGTTCGCCTTTCCGGCAAGCAGCTGGCGGCTGAGTTCCTGTGCGCGGGCAACGATCTGATCGAGCGTCCGCAGCACAATCGCATCTCCAGTATCTTCGACGATGACATCGCCACCACGATCGAGGCCGTGGCGACGTCGCATATCGGCCGGCAAACTGACACGACCGTCCGGCATGACCCGTGCTCTCATGTCGTACTCCTCATTTATGCCGCACCTCGTCACTTGTGGCATGAACATGCCGATACGCCAAATGCGGTTCTGTTGCGGCGAGCTGCGCAATTGCGCTTCGTTTACCTTTGGTTAAACCTGTTCGGGCTGTCTCGGAGATACCTTACTCCTCCGACGCAGCTGCACGAGGTTCCTATGCGCATGTCTGTCATCGTCGTCGCGGCGCTTGCCAGCTTCGCTCCGGCCTTCGCCCAGACGACGGGCTCGATCAACACATCGGCCGCAAGGGCCAGGGATGCCGGCCCTGCCGCGTCTGCCAACGCCTTCGACCCGTTTTTGAAGACTTTCTGGCCCATGGCACAGGCTCGCGGCATCTCGCGCGCCACCTTCGACCTCGCCTTCCGCGGCCTCACGCCCGACCCTTCGATCGTCGCGCTGACGAAGAAACAGTCGGAGTTCACCGCGCCGATCTGGACCTATCTCAACAACGCGACCGGCGGCACGCGCATCCCGCGCGGCCGCGACGCGGCGGCGGCGAATGCCGGCGTCCTCCAGCAGATCGAGGCGCGCTACGGCGTGCCCAAGGAGATCGTGCTCGGGGTCTGGGGCATGGAAACCAATTACGGCGCGTTCAAGGGCGACAAGGATACGATCCGCTCGCTGGCGACGCTCGCCCAGATCCGCTATCGCGGCGACTTCTTCCGCGACGAACTGCTGGTCGCGCTGGAGCTGATCGAGAAGGGCCATGTCGACCGCGGCGAACTGCGCGGCTCCTGGGCCGGCGCCATGGGCCACACCCAGTTCATGCCGTCGAGCTACAAGAAATACGCCGTCGATTTCACCGGCGACGGCCACGCCGACATCTGGACCTCGACCAGCGACGCCCTCGCCTCCACGGCGAACTACCTCAAGGGCTTTGGCTGGGTGACGGGCCTGCCCTGGGGGCTTGAAGTCGATCTGCCGCCGAACTTCGACCACAAGCTCGGCAAGGCGAGCTTCGCCTCCTTCCAGGCCGCCGGCGTGCGCCGGGCCGATGGCCGGGCACTGCCATCCTCGGGCGAGGCGCGGCTGTTCTATCCGGCCGGGCATCGCGGCCCGGTTCTGCTGCTCACCGAGAATTTCGACGTCATCAAGAAATACAACTCCTCGGACGCCTATGCGCTCGCGGTCGGCCATCTCGGCGACCGGATCGTGGACCGCCCGGCGATCCAGGCCGACTGGCCGGTGCAGGCACCGCGCCTCGACAAGGCCGGAACCCAGGACGTCCAGCACCGGCTCAAGGCGCTCGGCCTCTACGATCATGATGCCGACGGCCGCATCGGCACCGGCACCCGCGAGGCGGTCAGGCAGTACCAGCTGCGCATCGGCGCGATCGCAGACGGCTATCCGACGCCGGAACTGCTGGCGCGGATGCGTGCGGGACGCTGACGGCGCCTCGATTTCGCGTTATATGCCATGATGTTCCGGCGAAGGATCGGGAGTCCGATGCGCCTGCGTTCGACGATCATGATTCTGGCTGCGGCTTGCCTGGTGCTGCTAACCGGCAGCGAGCCATCGTTTGCCCAGGCGCCGCCGCCGCAACAGCAGCGCAGCTTCTTCCAGATGTTCTGGCAGCAGCCGCAGCAGCCCGCCATCGATCCCCGCCGTCAGCGCGTCGCACCGGCGGCGCCTGTGGTGAGGCGGCGCGCCCCCAATGTCGTCGTGCGCGACGACCCTGTGATCCCGAAGGTCGATATCCGGCATTACGTCGTGGTCATGGGCGATTCGCTGGCGAGCATGCTGGCCACCGGCCTCGACGACGCGTTGAACGACCGGCCCGACGCCGTCGTCGTCGGACGGGCACGGCCCGATTCCGGTCTCGTCCGCGCGGATTTCTACGATTGGCCGAAAGCAGCCACGGACCTGCTTGCCAGCGAGCAGAAGGTCACCGTCGGCGTCATGCTGCTCGGGCTGAACGACCGCCAGTCGATCCGCGAGGGCGACACGGTCCATGAGCCGCTGAGCCCGCGCTGGCTCGAACTCTACCGCGACCGCATCGACGCCGTGGCGGCAGCCTTTTCGGCCAAGCGCGTGCCGCTGATCTGGGTTGGCGCGCCGCCGGTGCAGAACAGCAGGCTCTCGGCCGATCTGGTGACCTTCAACGAGCTCTACCGCCAGCGCGTCGAACGGGCCGGCGGGCAATATGTCGATCTCTGGGGCGGCTTCGTCGATGCGGAGAACCGCTATACGGCGATGGGGCCCGACGTATCCGGCCAGACCATGCGGCTGCGTGTCGGCGATGGCATTCATTTCACCGCTGCCGGCGCGCGCAAGGCCGCACATTTCGTCGATGTAGTGATCCGCCGGATGATCGAAAGCCAGCCCGGCGAGAACGCGATCGCCTTGCCGGCCTCGCCCGGAACCGGGGCACCAACCGATGCGCAACTGCAGCCAGACGGAATCGAGCGGATGATCGACCGCATGGTGAGTGGCCTGCCCGCTACGATCGGGCTGGCCCCCACGCTCCAGGTCAAGCCGCTGGCCGGGCCGATCCTGCCGCTCACGGGCATCGTCGGCGGTGGGGAGCAGGCGCTGCTCGTCTCGATTCCCGATGCGCGCGGCCGCGGCGAGATCGCAGCCCAGCTTGACCGCGTCTTCGGGGACGGCATCGCCCCCGAACCGAAGCCGGGGCGGATCGACGACTACCGCTGGCCGCGCTGAGCTGCCGTCATTCTCGGGCGAAGCGAAGCGCCGACCCGAGAATATCATGACGAGAAGGCACTGGTTTCCAAGATGGTCGGGTCAAGCCCGACCATGACGCCTTGCATTCACACCGGCAGGATGGTCTCGCCCATCAGGTGCTTGTCGATGGCATGGGCCGCCTGGCGGCCCTCGCGGATCGCCCAGACGACGAGCGACTGGCCCCGCCGCATGTCGCCGGCGACGAAGACGTTCTCGGCACTGGTCCGATAGTCGCGCTCATTGGCGATGACATTCGCACGCTTGTCGACCGCCACGCCCGACTCCGCGATCATACCCTCGATCAGCGAACCCGCGAACCCGATCGCAAGGAAGCAGAGGTCGGCCGGCAGGACGAACTCGCTGCCTGGAATCGGCCTACGCTTTTCGTCGACGCGAACGCATTTCACGCCGGTCAGGCGGCCGTTGCGGCCTTCCAATCCCAGCGTTGCAGCCTGGAACTCGCGCTCCGCGCCCTCGGCCTGCGACGACGAGGTGCGGAACTTCGTCGGCCAATAGGGCCAGACGGTGAGCTTGTTCTCGAGCTGCGGCGCCATCGGCCGGATGTCGAGCTGCGTCACCGAGAGCGCGCCCTGGCGGAACGCCGTACCGACGCAGTCGGAGGCCGTGTCGCCGCCGCCGATGACCACGACATGCTTGCCGCCCGCCAGGATCGGCGTGATTCTGGAGACGTCCTCTCCGCCCGTGCGCTTGTTCTGCTGGGTGAGGTAGGGCATCGCATAGTGCACGCCGTCGAGATTGGTGTCGGGCAGGCCGGGATCGCGCGGCGCCTCCGCACCACCCGTCATCAAAACGGCGTCGTGCTCTGCCGTCAGCGTCGCGAACGGCAGCGTGACGCCGACATTGACGTTGTAGTGGAAGGTCACGCCCTCGGCTTCCATCTGGGCGACGCGCCGGTCGATATGGCGCTTTTCCATCTTGAAGTCGGGAATGCCGTAGCGCAGCAGCCCGCCGGCCCGTGCCTCGCGCTCGTAGAGATGCACGTCGTGCCCAACGCGGGCAAGTTGCTGCGCAGCCGCCAGACCTGCCGGGCCGGAGCCGACCACGGCGATCTTCTTGCCGGTGCGGATGACGGAAGGCTCGGGGACGATCCAGCCCTGCTGCCAGCCCTTGTCGGCGATCGCCTGCTCGATCGTCTTGATCGTGACGGGCATGTTTTCGAGGTTCAGCGTGCAGGCCTCCTCGCACGGCGCAGGGCAGATCCGCCCGGTGAACTCCGGGAAGTTGTTGGTGGAATGGAGGTTGCGAAGCGCATCCTCCCAGCCGCCCGAATAGACCAGCTCGTTCCAGTCCGGAATCTGGTTGTGGATCGGGCAGCCAGTCGGGCCATGGCAGAACGGGATGCCGCAATCCATGCAGCGCGCCGCCTGCTTCTTGACGTCGCGCTCCTCCAGCGGGAGCGTGAACTCCCGGAAATGCCGGATGCGGTCGCCGGCGAGCTGATACTTCTGCTCCTGCCGGTCGTATTCGAGGAAGCCGGTGACCTTGCCCATGTCGTGTCTCTCGCCGTCCCTGCCTGGCTTCAAGCCGGGCATCCCCGATGGCCGGGGCGCCTGTTCTGATGAGATCCCGGATCGAACGCGCCGACCGGGGCTGACGTCTCGTCCTATTCCGCAGCCTGCAGCGTGCGGGCCTGCTCCATCTCGCGCAGGGCTCGCCGATACTCAACCGGCATCACCTTGACGAATTTGGTCCGGTAGTCGGCCCAGTTGTCGAGGATGCGACGCGCCGTCTCCGAGCCGGTGTAATCGGCATGGTTCGTCAGCATCTGGATCAGCCGCTCCTCGTCATGGCCCGACATGTTGGCCATGTCGATGCGGCCCTTGTGCTCGAGATCGCCGCCATGATGGTGCAACCGCTCCATCAGGTCTTCCTCTTCCTCGACCGGCTCGAGATCGACCATGGACAGATTGCAGCGCGCCGCGAAGCTCTTGTCCTCGTCGAGGACATAGGCGATGCCGCCCGACATGCCGGCCGCGAAGTTGCGGCCGGTCGGCCCGATCACGGCGACGACGCCGCCGGTCATGTACTCGCAGCCATGGTCGCCCGTGCCCTCGACGACCGCGATCGCACCCGAATTGCGCACGGCGAAGCGCTCGCCGGCGATGCCGCGGAAATAGGCCTCGCCCGCGATCGCGCCGTACAGCACTGTATTCCCGACGATGATCGAGCGCTCCGGCACGGCCTTCGAGGCCGGATCGGGCTTCACGATCAGCTTGCCGCCCGACAGCCCCTTGCCGACATAGTCGTTGGCCTGTCCGGTCAGCTCCATGGTGATGCCCGCCGCGAGGAAGGCCGCGAAGCTCTGGCCCGACGTGCCCTTGAGCTTCACGGTGATGGTGTCGTCGGGCAGCCCGGCATGGCCATGGGCCTTGGCGACGACGCCCGACAGCATCGCACCGACACTGCGGTCGACATTGCATATCATCTTTTCGATCACGACCGGCGCGCCCGTATCGACGGCGTTCTGCGCCTGGGCGATCAGCTCGCGGTCGAGGACCTTGTCGATCGGGTGCTTCTGGAGCTCGACATGGCGGATCGCGACGCCGGGCATGTCGACCTTGTGGAACAGCCTGGTGAAATCCAGCCCCTTGGCCTTCCAGTGGTCGATGGCGTCGCGCTTGTCGAGCAGGTCGGAGCGCCCGACGATCTGCTCGATATGGGTGAAGCCCATCTGCGCCAGGATCTGGCGGATGTCCTCGGCGACGAAGAAGAAATAGTTGATCACATGCTCGGGCAGGCCCTTGAAGCGCTTGCGCAGCACCGGGTCCTGCGTCGCCACGCCCACCGGGCAGGTGTTCAGATGGCACTTGCGCATCATGATGCAGCCGGCCGCGATCAGCGGCGCGGTCGAGAAGCCGAACTCGTCGGCTCCCAGCAGCGCGCCGATGACCACGTCGCGGCCGGTGCGAAGCCCCCCATCGACCTGCAGCGCGATCCGTCCGCGCAGCTTGTTCAGCACCAGCGTTTGCTGGGTCTCGGCCAGCCCGATCTCCCAGGGCGAGCCTGCATGTTTCAGCGAGGTCAGCGGGCTCGCGCCGGTGCCGCCCTCGAAGCCGGAGATGGTGATGTGGTCGGCCCGCGACTTGGCGACACCGGCCGCGACCGTGCCGACCCCGATCTCCGAGACGAGCTTGACCGAAACATCGGCCGCCGGGTTGACGTTCTTCAGGTCGAAGATCAGCTGCGCCAGATCCTCGATCGAGTAGATGTCGTGATGCGGCGGCGGCGAGATCAGCCCGACGCCGGGCGTCGAGTGCCGCGTCTTGGCGATCTTGGCATCGACCTTGTGGCCGGGCAGCTGTCCGCCCTCGCCGGGCTTTGCGCCCTGCGCGACCTTGATCTGCATCACATCCGAGTTGACGAGATATTCGGCCGTGACGCCGAAGCGCCCCGAGGCCACCTGCTTGATCGCCGAGCGCTTCGAGCGTCCGTCCGCCATCGGCCTGAAGCGGATCGCCTCTTCGCCGCCCTCGCCGGTGTTAGACTTGCCGCCGATCTGGTTCATGGCGATCGCCATCGTCTCATGCGCCTCGCGCGAGATCGAGCCGAAGGACATCGCCCCCGTCGAGAAACGCTTGACGATGTCCGTAGCCGGCTCAACGCTGTCGAGCGACACCGGCTGGCGGCCGTCGTCGCCCGCGAGCATCAGCTTGAACAGGCCGCGGATGGTGGTCAGGCGCTGCGCCTCGTCATTGACCTGCCGAGCGAAATCCTCGTAGCGGTCGCGCGCATTGAGGCGCACGGCGTGCTGCAGGGACGCGACAACGTCCGGCGTCCAGACATGCTCCTCGCCACGGGTGCGATAGGCATATTCGCCACCGATATCGAGGCTGTTGCGATAGATCGGCGCATCGCCGAAGGCATCGCGGTGGCGGCTGACCGTCTCCTCCGCGATCTCCTCGAGGCCGACGCCCTCGATCGCCGTCGCCGTGCCGAAGAAGTAGCGCTCGACGAAATCGCTGCGTAGACCGACCGCGTCGAAGATCTGCGCGCCGCAATAGGACTGGTAAGTCGAGATGCCCATCTTGGACATGACCTTGAGCACGCCCTTGCCGACCGACTTGATGTAGCGCTTCACGACCTCGTCGGCATCGACTTCCTCGGGAAAGACGCCGTCGGCGTGCATGCCGAGCAGGGTGTCGAAGGCGAGATAGGGGTTGATCGCCTCCGCGCCATAGCCGGCGAGACAGCAGAAATGGTGGATCTCGCGCGGCTCGCCGGTTTCGACCACGAGGCCGGCCGAGGTGCGCAGCCCCGTGCGGATCAGGTGATGATGCACGGCCGCCGTCGCCAGCAGCGCCGGGATCGGAATCCGGTCCGGTCCGACCAGCCGGTCCGACAGGATGATGATGTTGTAGCCGCCATGCACGGCAGCTTCGGCCCGCTCGCAGAGCCGCTCCAGCGCGGCTGCCATGCCGGCTGCCCCGTCCCGCGCCGGATAGGTGAAATCGATCGTCTTGGTGTCGAAGCGGTCCTCGTAATGGCCGATGCAGCGGATCTTCTCGAGATCGTCATTGGTCAGAATCGGCTGGCGCACCTCCAGCCGCTTGCGGCGCGAGGTGCCCTCCAGATCGAGGATGTTCGGCCGCGGTCCGATGAAGGAGAGCAGGCTCATCACCAGCTCCTCGCGGATCGGATCGATCGGTGGGTTGGTGACCTGCGCGAAGTTCTGCTTGAAATAGGTGTAGAGCAGCTTCGACTTCGACGAGAGCGCCGAGATCGGCGTGTCCGTGCCCATCGAGCCGACCGCCTCCTGGCCGGTCACGGCCATCGGCGCCATCAGGATGCGGGTGTCTTCCTGCGTGTAGCCGAAGGCCTGCTGGCGATCGAGCAGCGCCACGTCGGTGCGCTGCGCCCGCGCCTCGACCGCCGGCAGGTTTTCCAGCACGATCTGGGTCCGCTTCAGCCAGTCCTTGTAGGGGTTGGCCAGGCACAGGCTCGTCTTGATCTCGTCGTCGGAGATGATGCGGCCCTGTTCGAGGTCGATCAGCAGCATCTTGCCGGGCTGCAGGCGCCACTTCTCGACGATGCTCTCTTCCGGGATCGGCAGCACGCCGAACTCCGAGGCCAGCACGACGAGCCCGTCATCGGTCACGAGATAGCGCGCCGGACGCAGGCCGTTGCGGTCCAGCGTCGCGCCGATCTGCTTGCCGTCGGTGAAGGCGATTGCGGCCGGCCCGTCCCACGGCTCCATCAGCGCCGCATGGTACTCGTAGAAGGCGCGCCGCTCCTCATCCATCAGCGGGTTGCCGTTCCACGCCTCGGGAACGAGCATCATCATGGCATGGGCCAGCGAATAGCCGCCCTGCACCAGGAATTCGAGCGCGTTGTCGAAGCAGGCGGTGTCGGACTGGCCCTCATAGGAGATCGGCCAGAGCTTCGAGATGTCGGGTCCGAACAGCTCGGAATCGACCGAGGCTTGCCGCGCCGCCATCCAGTTGACGTTGCCGCGCAACGTGTTGATCTCGCCGTTATGGGCGACCATCCGGTATGGATGGGCCAGCCGCCAGGACGGGAAGGTGTTGGTAGCGAAGCGCTGATGCACGAGCGCGAGCGCGCTGACGAAGCGCGGATCGGTCAGGTCCTTGAAATAGGTGCCGAGCTGCGTGACCAGCACCATGCCCTTGTAGACAATGGTGCGGCACGACATCGAGACCGGGTAATAGGTCGCCGTGGCACGGTCCTGGCGCTTGTAGACCTTGTTGGAGACCGACTTTCTGAGGACATAGACCTTGCGCTCGAAATCCTCCTCGTCGGCGATCTCCTCCGGGCGACCGACGAAGAGCTGGCGATGGACGGGCTCGCTCTCCTTTACGGCCTCGCCGAGATCGGACCCATCGACCGGCACATCGCGCCAGCCGAGGAAGATCAGCCCTTCCTCGACGACGGTCTGCGCGACGATGTCCTCGCAGACGGCACGATCGGTCGCATCCTGCGGCATGAAGAACTGGCCGATGGCGTAATGGCCGGGCTCCGGCAGATCGATGCCGAGCGGCGCGCACTCCTCCTTGAAAAAGCCATGCGGAATCTGGGTCAGGATCCCGCAGCCGTCGCCGAGCTTGGGATCGGCGCCGACCGCGCCGCGATGGTCGATATTGCGCAGGATCTGCAGGCCCTGCTCGACGATCGCGTGGGTCTTGCGATTCTTCATGTCGGCGATGAAGCCGACGCCGCAGGAATCCTTCTCGAACGAAGGATCATAGAGCCCCTGGCGCACAGGCATCGCCGGATCGCGCACTGCCGGGAAAGCCGCCGCTGCCGCCGCCACGCTCGCCTTGCTGGTTGTGCTCATCGTCAAACCCCGCTCCACGCCGCTTCCAGCTTCCGCCGACAGCTGCCCTTGAGTCCACACCATCCTTCACCACGTCGGACCCGCGACCGGCCCATCGGAACCGGCAGCAAGGATGAGGCCAACGCGGCCGTCATTCGTCTGGAGGGTTGCTTGCGCTGTTTTGAGGGGCGCCCGCGTCCTCCGCAGGCGCCTCGGGCTCGTAGCCCGGCCGCGCCTGTCAGGCCGCCGCTTTGCGGGCGGCGCGCGTACGATCGGCTTTGGCGTTTTTGGCCATACCCTTCGTCATCGGTCCGCTCCGTTGCGATCGTCCGACCTCGGCCATCAGGCACAGGATCGGCGCGGTGAAAATGGGACAGCAACACTGTCCTATTGCGATGAATTTGCCAGAATTCCAATCTGGACACAAGCGCCGATTTGAAGCCTCGACGAAATTTTATTGCGATATCGAGTGGCGTCGAGACATATCCGGATCGAAACAGTGACTCGGTCGGCACGCTTCTTGTTTTCCGCCTTGTCTGATCGTCGCCAGCGATGGCAGCCGAGCAGGCATTCCGCAAGCGCGCTTGGCATCGGCGCGGAGCACGACTAACGCTCGGCCATGAACTTCATCAGCGATAACACCGCCGGCGCCAGCGCCCCTGTCATGGCAGCGATCGCTGCCGCGAACGACGGCAACGCCTCCGCCTATGGCACCGACGCGTGGACCGTCCGCGTCGAGGCGCTCTTTGCGGAAATCTTCGAACACGAGGTCGCGGTCTTCCTCGTCACCAGCGGCACGGCGGCCAATGCGCTGGCGCTCGCCAGCATCACCCGCCCCTGGGGCGCGGTGCTGACCCATGAGGAAAGCCACGTCGCCGACGACGAATGCGGCGCCCCGGAGTTCTTCAGCGACGGCGCCAAGCTCCTTGGCCTGCCCGGTACCGGCAACAAGCTCTCGCCCGACATCGTCACCCAGACCCTCGCCCGGTTCCGCGAGGGCGCGCTTCATCAGGTTCAGCCGCAGGCCGTCTCGATCACCCAGGCGACAGAATGCGGCAAGATCTACACCGTCGAAGAGGTTCACGCCCTGAAAGAGGCCGCCGCCACGCGCCGCCTCACGCTTCACATGGACGGCGCCCGCTTCGCGAATGCGCTGGTGACGCTGGGCTGTACGCCGGCCGAGATCACCTGGAAGGCAGGCGTCGACGTGCTCTCTTTCGGTGGCACCAAGAACGGCGCCTGGGCGGCTGAAGCCGTGATCTTCTTTGATCCGGCGCAGGCGGCCGAAATGAAATGGCGGCGCAAGCGCGCCGGCCACGCCCTGTCGAAAGGCCGGCTGATCGGCGCGCAATTCGAGGGTTTGCTGACCGGCGGCCATTGGCTCGACCTCGCCCGCCACGCCAATACCATGGCGACGCGTCTCGCGGAGGCACTGGCGGCCCAGAATATCCCGCTCGCCTGGCCCTGCCAGGCCAACGAAGTGTTTCCGATCTTGTCGGCGGCGCTGCAGGAGACGCTGAAGAACGCGGGCGTCGGCTATCTGCCCTGGTCGCAGACGGCGCTGGCGCGGGACACCGTACTTCCGGACGGTGCTGTGATCGGCCGCTTCGTGATGTCGTTCGCCACTAAACCCGAGGATGTCACGCGGCTGATCGAGGTCTTCGCCGCCGCGCAGGGCTGAATTCCGCTCCGGTTTCAGCCGCACGCATGCCGCAATCCCTAAGGAAGACTAAAGCCACGATTCGATCCCGAGAGGATGACGACATGGCATTTCGTTCGATCGCGTCCAGCCGCGGCGCCTGGGCGGGCCTTGCCTTCGCCGGCGCGCTGGCTGGAACGGCCGGCGGCGCAGCGGCTCAGTATATCGACGACTACGGCGGCGGGTATCGCCGCGGATACGACTATGACGATGGTTATCGCGAGGTCTATCGCGCCCCGCCGACCCCGCCACGAATGGTCAATCGCATCGCGGTGCGCGATTTCGGCATGAACCGAATCGAGCGCACCCTGCGCACCGGCTCGTCTTATGTCGTCGATGGCAGCGCGACCGACGGCGCCCGCCTGCGCCTGATTTTCGACGCCCGCAGCGGCCTTCTCGTCGACCGCGTCATACTGCAGCGGCCCGACCGCCCGCCGGCACCGCGCGTCGCCCGCGTCGATCCGCGCGACGACGACAGGCCGCCCCCCCGGATCATCCCGCGCCCGCCCGAGCGCCCCGCTTCACTGAAGCCTCCGGCTCAGGCGAGCGCGCCGGCGACAGCCGTCCCCGCATTGCCGGCAATGCCGCCGACGCCCACGCCTGGCCCGGTGAACCCGGCCAGCGGCCAGCCCAAACCTGAACTGGCGAGGCCGGAACCTGCCAAGCCCGGCCTCGTCAATCCGCAGGATGTACGCGGTACCGGCGAAGCCGAGCGCTCCCCGCCGCTCGCCAGGGCCGAATCACCGACCATCTCGATTCCGCCGGTCGAGCTGCCACCCGTCCAGATCGAGGACATCGCGCCTCCGAAACCTGGCCCCGAGACGCCGGCCGTGCCCGCCGCTCCGCTGGATTGACGGTTCGGGCAGGGTAAAGCTCTCCTTACAAACGCGCCGTCATTCCAGACGCAGCGAAGGGGAGACCCGGAATCCATCGTCGAGGACTGCGCCTTACGATGGATTCCGGATCGGCGCCGCTTTCGCGGCTTGTCCGGAATGACGTTCCCGTTGTGGAATAGGCAACAAAAAGGCGCCCCCGGATATCCGGAGGCGCCCTGTCATGTCAGCCCACAAAGCCGGCGGTTACGCGGCCTTGGCGGTCTCGACCTTGGCTTCGAGCACCTTGGCCTGATTGCTGCCGATCGCGATCTGGCGCGGCTTCTTGGCCTCGGGAATCTCGCGCACGAGATCGATATGGAGCAGCCCGTTCTCGAGGCTGGCTCCGGTCACCTGCACATAGTCGGCAAGCTGGAAGCGACGCTCGAAGGCGCGCGCGGCTATGCCCTGATGCAGGACCTCGCGGGTCTGCCCATTGTCGTTGGCCTGCTTCTCGCCACGCACGGTCAGCGTGTTTTCCTTGCTCTCGATAGAGAGGTCGGTCTCGCCGAAGCCCGCGACCGCGATGGTGATACGGTAGGCGTTCTCATCGGTGCGTTCGATATTATAGGGCGGGTAGGTCGGAGCCGCCTCGCTGGCGCTGGCCTGATCGAGCAGCGAAAACAGCCGGTCGAAGCCGACAGTCGAGCGATAGAGCGGCGAAAGATCGAAGTGACGCATGGTATGTCCTCCAGAAGAAGCGACGGTTCAAATCCAGCCCGCCTCATCGTGAGCGCGGGCCTGTTTCAGTCTTGCGCAGCCGGCTCTGGCCTGCGCAGGACTGATCTGGGAGTATGATTTCGGCTTTTCAAGAGGCCGCCCCGACAGGCATAAGCAAGCTGGCGCCCGCGTGGCGCCCCTGCGATTGGAAAGGCCGGAATGGCTGAGGCCGAACTTTTCGCCGATCCCGATTATCCGGTGCCCGGCCACGGCAAGGTCTGGCTCGCGACGACCCGCGACGGCGCGCAATTGCGCTTCGCGAGTTGGCGCCCGACTGTGAAGCCGGTGCGCGGCACCGTCGTCGTCGTGCAGGGCCGGGCCGAATTCATCGAGCGCTACAGCGAGACAATTGCCGAATTGCGCCGTCGCGGCTTCCACGTCCTGACCTTCGACTGGCGCGGCCAGGGCGGCTCGCAGCGTTTCGTCAGGCGCGACCGCAAGGGCCATGTCGGCTGGCCGCGCCACTACGAATACGACCTCGCCCTGGCGATGGCGCAGATGCAGGCGAACCTTCCAGCGCCCTATTTCGCGCTCGCCCATTCGATGGGCGCGGCGATCTGCCTCGATGCCGCAAGGCGTGGCGACCTGCCGGTCTCGCGCCTCGTCGCGCTGGCGCCGATGCTGGGGCTGTCCATCATCGAAAGACCCGATGCCGCCCGGCGGCTGGCGAGCTTTCTGTTCTGGCTCGGCCTAGGCAAATCCTTCGTCCCAGGCGGCGGCGATACCGCGATCGCAACGAAACCCTTCGATGGCAATCGTCTCACGGGCGATCCGGTGCGCTATGCCCGCAACAGCGCGCTGTCGGCGCAGGCGCGCCACCTGTCCATCGGCGACCCGACCATCGGCTGGGTCAGGACGGCATTTCAGCTGATGGCCCGGCTCAACGCCCCCTCGGCGGCCCGTGACGTGCGCGTGCCGACGCTGGTGATCGCGGCTGGCCAGGATCCGGTGGTCTCGACGCCTGCGATCGAACGATTCGCCGCGCGGCTGAAGACCGGTTCGGCGCTGGTCCTGCCCACCGCACGGCACGAGATCCTGATGGAAACCGACGATATCAGGGCGCAGTTCTGGGCGGCCTTCGACGCCTTCATCCCCGGCGAGGACAACAAGGTGACCGCTTCAGCCGGCGAGAAGAGCGAGCGTGGCCTGATGCAGCGTCTCGTTGGCGGCAGCGATGACCGCACCGCCACCGGCGGCGCTGCCACCGTCCCATGAGGTGACGATGCCGCCGGCCCCCTCGACGATCGGGATCAGCGCGACGATGTCGTAGGGCTTCAGCCCCGTCTCGATGACGAGGTCGATATGTCCGGCCGCAAGCATGCAGTACGCGTAGCAATCGCAGCCATAACGCGCCATGCGCACCTGTTTCTCGACGCGGGCGTAGCTTTGCGCATGTGGGCCTTCGAACAAGCCCGGCGACGTCGTCATCAAGGTTGCCGCCGAAAGCTCGGTGACCTGCCGGGTGCGCAAAGTGCGCGGGCCGTTGGGTCCTTCATAGCGCGACTGCCGGCCGTCGCCCGAATAGCGCTCGCCGGTGAAGGGCTGGTGCATCATGCCATAGACCGGCACGCCGTTCCGCGTCAGGCCGATCAGCGTCCCCCAGACCGGAATGCCGGAGATGAAGGCGCGCGTGCCGTCGATCGGATCCAGCACCCAGACATATTCGGCGTCGGTGTTTTCCGAGCCGAACTCCTCGCCGAGCACGCCATGGGCCGGAAAGCTGCGCTTGATCAGATGGCGCATGACGTTCTCGCCGGCCCGATCGGCTTCGGTGACGGGATCGAATACGCCGCCCAGCGATTTGTCCTCGGTCGCGTAATGCGCCCGGAAGAACGGCAGGATCGCCTTGCCCGATTGCGTCGCGAGTTCCGCGACAAAGGCACCGAAATCAATCGCGCTCATTCCGAGTTCTCCGCAGCCTGCGGTTGCCCGCCCACCCATATGCGACTGGCCGTTTCTGCCGGTCTTCGTGCGAGGGGTACAGCCGGAAAACGAGGAAAACAGCGGCTAACCTGAGGGCCACACCTGCGCGCAGCGCATACCCCTCAAGATTTCGGAGAAATCCCCTTGCATTTTTGCGCTGCACTGTCATATGTTGCACTGCGAAGGGGCGATCACCTCAAGCCTTCGTTGCCCTCCTTGGGCGTTTCCTCCCTAGACTTGGGCCGCCACGCAAGTGTGCGGCCCTTTTTTCTGGCCTGCCCATGGCAAGCCGGTCACGGGCATGGATTTCCCCTATTCCGCCGCCTCGCGCCATTCGTCGAGCCAGCCGCTCCAGCGCGCGAAACAGTCCGCCATCGCCGCACCCATCGCCTGTTCGAGTTCGGCGAATCCGGCATGTGGCTCCAGCGTCGCCTCGTTCATGTAGAGCGCCCGGTTGATCTCGATCTGCAGCGCATGAACGCCCGACGCCGGCGCGCCGTAGTGCTCGGTGATAAAGCCGCCGGCATAGGGGCGATTGCGCGTCACGCGGAACCCCAGCCGTGTGAAGGCCGCCTCCGCGATGTCGATGACGTAGCCCGCCGCGCTGGTGCCGAAGCGGTCACCCAGGATGACATCGGCCTTGGCGAGACCATCGCGGTCGAGGCCGTTGGAGGGCATCGAATGGGCATCGACCAGGATGCAGGTCCCGAACGCCCCTTGCGTGCGGTGCACCAGTCCGCGCAGGCCCGCATGATAGGGCCGGTACAGCCCGTCGATCCGCGACAGCGCCTCTTCGACCGGGATGCGGCCGAAATAGATCTCGTGCGCATCGCCGACGATACGCGGGATCGTTCCAAGCCCGCCTGCGACCCGCATCGACCGCGTATTGGCGAAGGCCGGCAGGCGCCCGTCGAACATGCGCGGATCGAGTTCGTAAGGCTCACGATTGACGTCGAGAAAGGCACGCGGAAATTCGGCCACCAGTAGCGGCGCGCCAAGCCCGACCGCCTGCGAGAACAGCCTGTCGACATAGGCATCCTCGGAGCGCCTGAGCGAGCGCAGCGGCAGCCGGGCCCGATCGACGAACGCGCGCGGATAGCGCCGTCCGGCATGGGGCACATCGACGACCACGGGAACGACCTGAAGCGCCGGTTGATACAGCGTGAAAGGCCGCTCGATCTCGGCGACGACATCGTCTGGGTCGGGTGAAAAAGAGCCGGAGGGAGCGGTCATGCTCAAGGACTGAAGCACACAACGGCGCCCTGTAGAAGCACCGTCGATGAACGGCGTAAACCATGGCGGCATTCACGCGTTGTTTACCATGGCGATGCCTTATAGAACGACGTGGTTCCACGCACCGCGCGGGCGCTCTAACGCTCCAGCGCGCACCCGGCAGACGACGGCCGACCATAGCGACGATCAAGACGACACGGGACGGACACAGCAGGCCCATGACGAAGATACTTCTCGCCGAAGACGACAACGACATGCGCCGCTTCCTGGTCAAGGCCCTGCAGAATGCGGGCTATGACGTGGCCTCCTTCGACAACGGGCTCTCGGCCTATAACCGCCTGCGTGAAGAACCCTTCGAGCTGCTGCTGACCGATATCGTGATGCCGGAGATGGACGGCATCGAGCTCGCGCGACGCGCCACCGAGCTCGACCCCGACATCAAGGTCATGTTCATCACGGGTTTCGCCGCCGTGGCGCTCAACCCCGATTCGCAGACGCCCAAGGATGCCAAGGTGCTCTCCAAGCCCTTCCACCTTCGCGAACTGGTCAATGAGGTCGAGAAGCTTCTCGCCGCCTGACGTTTGCCGCGAAAGCGCCTTGCAAGCCAAAGCCTGAGCGGCTATAGCCGCTCACCTCGCAACAGGATCGCCGCTGCAACGCGGAAGCCTGTTCCGGCAAGCCGAAGGATAATATTCCGACGGCAGACGGGCGCGTAGCTCAGCGGGAGAGCACTACGTTGACATCGTAGGGGTCACAGGTTCGATCCCTGTCGCGCCCACCAATTGAACCCCCGTCCCGCAAGGCTTTTGCGGCACGGGGGTTCCCCCTAAATCCTCCTTCGTCACTGCACTTCAACAGGAAACTGCCGCGTCGTGGTCAGTTTCTGCAGCTCGACGATGACGAAGTCGGTTGCAAGCGCTACCTCGTCCAGCACGTCGACATCGAACGCCTCGTAATGCTCCGTGGTCAGCGAGCCTTCCCTGACGGTATGACCGAGCCATAGGGTCAGCGCTCGCGGACGGATCAAGGTCCGTGGTCGCTTCGGGCCTCGCCCATGTGTGGAGCGCCAAGATAATTGATCGCAGAAGATGCTTCGTCTCGATCGATTCGATGAATGTCGCCATCTGCTGGGCGACGGGACGAAACCGCCCTTCTTCGGCGGGCTATTTTAAGCTCCCTTGAGATGCGCATCCGCCGATAAGTGATTGTCGGAACACGCGAGACGAGCGCGCCCTCGATCTCGCCCCCCTCGGATCGGGCCGCATCGTGAGGGCGGCGGCGTCGTTCATAGCGGCGCCTAGCACGCTGAGAGTCCGGTCGATCGTTGCCGCGCTGTTGCTGTACGTCTTGCGCGCGCGAGATCGAGTGGGCGCGACGGGTCCAGAAGGACACAGGGTCGGCGGGATTCTTCGCGCCATCACGCAGACACTCGTTGAGCACCGTGGCCGATCGGATCGTCTGCCCCTCGCTGACACGACGAAGCTTGAACACTATCGTTGGTAGCCGTTGTGGACCCCTGATGCCGGAGCGTGAAATCTTCTGCTGAATGCGATCCGTCTGGTTTCAAATATCGATCCGGCATGACCTAAACGCCGCAACTCTCCACGCCTGTTCGAAGCATATGAGAAGATTTTCCTTTGATACAGAAGTGCGAATGCATCAATTTTCTATCTTTGATCGAATGGAGAGAATCATGAATTGTGGTAAAGGTTATAATATTTTGAGGAAATCAGCACTTATATTTGTAAGCGCCGCCATATTCATATCACCTACGGTAAATTCCAAAGGACTTGAATTTCAAACAGCGTATATGACGATTCCGGGATTGTCTGACAAGACGATCACCGCTGACTGGGCGTGACCTTACGTTCGAACAGGTGATCGATATTGCCCGTAATGGCGCCAGGGTCGAGTTGAGTGAGTCGGCATTGGCGCGCTCCGCGGCAGCTTAAGGTCTTCTTCTTCAGGGTGCCGCCGAAGGCGTGACCATCTACTGGTTCAATCGCGGAGCGGGCGACCAGCGCGAATCCGTTATCTTCTCGGGCGACCCTATGACCCCGGCAAACGCGGCTTTCCTGAAAGACCAGCAATTGCAGAGGTTCAAGGCCGGCGCCACGCGTGGCTACGGTCCCGAGATCAAGGAGGAGGCGCTTGTCAGGGCGATCATGGCGATACGCGCCAATACCATGTCCTACGAGGCTGCCAGCCCCCAGTTGACCAATATTCTGGTCGAATTGTTGAACAAACGGATCACCCCGGTCGTCCAGTCGCGAGGGACCGTGGGAGAGGGTGATCTGCCGACCATGAACAATATTGCCGCCGCGATGGTCGGCGTTGGAGACGTTTATTACAACGGCATTCGGATGCCCGCTGCGAAGGCCTTGTCCGAAGCCGGGATCAAGCCATTGGAGCCGACCGCAGCCGATCAGGCTGCCTTCGTCAGCACCTACGCCTATGCGCACGCGCAGGCCGCCCTGCTGGTCGAGGATGCGCGCGAGTTGCTGGAATGGACGGACCTGAGCCACGCGATGGGCCTGACCGGCATGAACTCGAGCATCACCCCGATTTCCGCTCCCGTGCAGGCCATGCGCCCTTACGGATGGCTGGAATGGGACGCTGCTCGCATCATGGACATGATCAAGGGAAGCTATCTCTTCGAGAAGGATCCCACCCGCATCATCCAGGACCCCGAAAGTATGAGAGCCTCCAGCCAGAGGCAGGGATCGGCTTGGCAAGCCTGGGCCGACCTCCGGGATTCCGTGCACCTGTCGATCAACTCGTCGGATCACAATCCTGCAGTCCTGCCCGGATTGACGCCCGACAGCTCATGGGAACTGAGCACGCCGCAATTCATGCAGTACTACGTAAAGGGCGGGCCGCTGAGCAACGGGCAGTCTGGGTACATTCTGTCGAACGCCAATTGGGACCCCTACCCGATGGCGAACCAGATCGAGGCATTTACCATCGCCCTCACCAACCTCGGCGTCGCCGTCGCCCAGCGGATCGAGCGTTTCAGAAATCCTTTCTTCACCGTCGCGAAGCTGACGGACGTCCTCACGGCCGAGGAGCGAAGGGACATTCTGCCGTTCGATGTCTATCTGGCCACGGATTTGTGGCAGGAGCTCGCGGGAATGGGGACCCCGGTCACTCCAGCCGGGCAGGCCATCGTCGGAACGGTCGAGGATCTCGAGGCCCAGACGCGCATCAAACCGCTGCGCGCACGCAGCGCCGTCGATGTCTCCTTCCACCTTCTTGCTCAGGACCTTTTGACGGCCAGTCACTGGATGGAAATCCGCAAGGCCCAAACCCCGGCCCGCAATTTCGGCATTGCTCCGACCGCCGCGCTCACCGCGTTACGTAAGGCTTTGCCGTGGCGCCAGCCGGCGTCCGAGCGACCGCAACGACCTATCGGCGCCGTTGTCTACGATTTCATGCGTGAGAATCCGGCCTCGCATTTCTACGCGGCAGGCCCTGTGCGGCCCGACGCGAAGACACCGTTCGCGGCCGCCAAATTTCCTCATTGAGTCATATTTTCAATCATTGGGCGCGCCGGCTTCACAACCGGCGCGCTGCGCGTTGACGGCGTCATGACGTGCCAGAACCGTCTTGCCGATCCGGGCGACGATGGTCGCCGGCTCGACCGAACCGGAGGCGATCAGCACCTTGATCTCGGACACGTCGTTGGGAGCGGCCATCGCGCATTTCCAGACGCCGACATGCATGGGTTAACTCCGAAGGATTGGGGACGGGTGAAGGGCCGCTCGTCTTCGTGCCGCAGGCCGACCTTGCGGTGCTTGACCCGATCACCTCCACTGCCATCATCGGCCGCACCCATGGGCTGTTGGTGTTCGACACGCTGTAGGACCTCGACAGCCAGTTGCGGCCGCAGCCCAGACGGTCGGCGGCGAGGAGATCGAGGACGGCGGTCGGCGCTGGCCGATCACGCTGCGGCCGGAGCTCGTCTTCCACAACGGCGAAAATGTCCGGGCGCGCGACGTGGTCGCGTCCCTTACCCGCTGCGGTCGCAGCGACACCTTCGGCCAGGCGCCGTTTGCGGCGGCGGACGAGTTGAAGGCCGAGAGGGTGATCCTGACCTATGTCATGGCGCCGCCGCCCGTGATCGAGATCAGGCCGTTCCTCAACCTGCGGCTCGGCTTCATCTTTCCATGACGCCGCCGGCTCGGGCGTGATCGTGCCGGCATTGGTTATGGTCGGCCAACACCTCTATCACGCGGCAATCGCAGATGCGGCCGTGCTGGCCCTCGTGGACCATGCGCTGCAATTCGCCGCGCAGGGCCTCGAGCTGGCCAATGCGGAGGTCGATCTGGTCGAGATGGCGCTTCGCAATCCGGTGAACGCTGTCGCAAGACGACTGTGGCTCGTCATACATCGCCAGCAGCGCCCGGATATCATCGATCTCGAAGCCGAGTTCGCGGGCATGACGAATGAAATGCAGGCGGTTGACGTCGTCGCCGCTGTAGTAGCGGCGGTTGGCGCTCGTGCGCCGAGGCACCTTCAGCAAGCCGATTTGCTCGTAAAAGCGGATTGTCGGTATCTTGACGCCCGTATCACGCGAGAGTTCGCCGATAGGCAATTCATGCATGGTTGCTTCCCACAAGGCATCGGCAAGGCTGGAGCCTTGGCTCATTTCAATCCTTTTACCAGTTTGATGCAACGCCGGAACAAGGTCGTCGCGCTGGCAGGCAGGCCCACCAGAGGGTTCAGGCCGGGATGATCGGGATGCTACGGATCTGCTCGCCCGTCGCGGTCTTCAACGTCAGGCGGGCGAATGTCGCATCCTTGATTTTGCCACCGACGATCAGCGTTTCGCCGGTTGGGCTCGGCTCGGTCGCCAAATTGCGGATCTGGTAGTCCTCGGCGCGGGGACCGACAGCCTGGGCGATGACGGACGTGGAGGCCGGAGCACTGACCGGCTTGCCATCACGCAGAAAGGTAAGCTGCCAGCGGGTCGAATCGACCCAACTCACCTCGATGCCGAGGCCGTCGTCGAAGGTCGCGAGCGCGCCGCCGGACGGCCCCCGCGCCGGGGCGACCGCACTGGCGCCGGGCAGCGGCGATTCGCGGGTGTGGAAATGGTCGCCGTGCACGACGCGGACCCGCGCCCGATAGGCGCCGGCGACATGGCCGCTGGCCCTGACCCGCGAGCCGCTGCTGCCAGACGAGATGGCGAGCGGGTGGATCCGGCCGGAACCGTCGATGGCGTCGACCTCGACCTCGGCCAGCGGCGGCGCCTTGTAATCGGCGACACCGGCCTCGCTGAAGACGAGTTCCCAGGCGTCGGTGCCGATGGTGACGATATCGACCATCTGGCCGTGACCAATATGGATCGAGTTCGGCTGCGACATTGAAACTCTCCATTCGAAGGGGGGCCGGCCGAGCACATCGCCGGGGGAAGCGTTGACGCCGTCAGAGGAATTTCGCGACGGCCTTGAATTCCTTGAGAAGTTCGCGGGCGTCCGCCGGGACATGGCCGGCGGCCTCTTCGAGGCAATGGTCGATATGTTCCTGGATCAGGATCTTGCGGGCATTGGCGATGGCGCTTTCGACCGCCTGCAATTGCTGGGCGATTTCAAGACAAGAGCGAACATTGACGACCATCTCGATGGTCGAACGCAGATGCCCCTCGGCCCGCTTCAGCCGGGTGATGATCTCCGGGTGGCGGTGGTGGTGAATCTGGTCGTGCGGTTCCATTTTTTGACTTGATCCTATCCTGGGGGAGGGGATATACTTTTTCTCGCCGGCCGGCAAGAGAGCGGCGTCGGCGGCATCAGAATTTTCCGGCTGCGGAGACGAGATCATGTCGGCTACCCGATCCATGCTCGCGCTCGACCGACTGACCGATCGGCCGGACGCTCGCCATATCGAGGCGCGAGCCTTCTGCCTCGCGGTGATCAAGGAATTCTACAGCACCGACTATCGGTCAGACTGGCACGCCGATCTGGACTCGCTGACCGGGGAGCCGGCGCGCTCCTGGTACAGCTCGCTCAACCGCGGCGCGTTCTGGATGGCGAGGGACGACGACGGGGCGATCGTCGCGACCGCCGGCCTCTATCATCTCGGCTGGAAACCAAATCTCGCCACGGAGTTGGCGGCGCTCTATCCGCGGCCCGATCGGGTGCCGCAGCTCGCGCGGGTCTATGTCCGGGCCGACCAGCGCGGCCGGCAGATCGGCCGCTGGCTCAACGACATCGCCGAAGCCGGGGCGCGCCGCCTCGGTTACGACAGGCTCTATCTGCACGCCAGCGCAGACGCGCCGGCGACGCTCGGCTTCTGGCGCGGGCGCGGCTATGCCGAGATCGCCGCGCTCGGGGCCTATTTTCATTTCGACAAGACCTTGTCGAATTCCCCCTGACCCGGCCTGCGCCGGCAGAAGTCCGCGCGCCGCCCCTTCAGTCAGGACTAGCGAGGATCGGGCACCAGCATCCTCGGCCGTCGGCCCCGTCGCGGGCGGGTGCGGCGATGCGGTGTCCGGCCGAACTGTCGGAACTAAAACCATGACCAGTTTCACGGAGCTGCTCCAGCAAGGCGTCGCCAATGCCTGGCTCTTCGTTCCAACCGCGATCATGCTTGGCGCACTGCACGGACTCGAGCCCGGCCATTCCAAGACGATGATGGCTGCCTTCATCGTCGCGGTGCGCGGCACCTTCTTCCAGGCCGTGCTGCTGGGTCTCGCGGCAACGGTGTCCCATACGGCGATCGTCTGGGCGATCGCGCTCGGCGGCATGTACCTGTTCAAGGGCATCGATGCCGAGACGACCGAACCCTATTTCCAGCTCGTCTCCGCCGTCATCATCATCGCCATCGCCGCCTGGATGTTCCGGCAGACCTGGCGCGACCAGCAAGCGGCCAAACGCCATGCCCGCGAGGTCGAGGACTACGAGAAGAACAGGGCCGGGACGGCGCCGAGCCATCGTGTCGATACGGGCCACGGGTTCATGTCGCTCGAAATCCCGCCGGAAAGGCCCGCCCACTTTCGGCTGACAGTCATCAGCGGCGACCAATGGCAAGGCGAATATGTGACGCTGACGACCGAGCTGCCCGACGGAAGCACGCAGCGCTTCACCTTCGTCGATCGCGACGGCTACATGGAATCGGCGGAAAAGGTGGCCGAACCCCATGATTTCATGGTCCGGCTCAACCTCGACCATGGCGACCACGAGCACAGCTACGACGTCTCCTTCCTGCAAGGGAACACGGGGAGCGGCCCGCTGCACCAGCAGAAGGGGGTCGAACTCGCCGATGAGGGCTATATGGACGCCCACGCCCTGTCTCATGCCAACGACATCCGCAAGCGCTTCTCGGGGCGCAACGTCACCACCTGGCAGATCGTGCTGTTTGGCCTCACCGGAGGGTTGATCCCCTGTCCGGCGGCGATCACCGTTCTGCTGCTCTGCATCCAGTTGCGCGAATTCTCGCTCGGGGCGGTGTTGGTGGTGTGCTTCTCGATCGGGCTGGCGATCACGCTGGTCACGGTCGGCGCAGTGGCAGCGATCGGGGTACGCCATGCGACCAAGCGTGTCGGCTGGTTGTCGACCGCGACCGCCCGGGCACCCTATTTTTCAAGTGCCCTGATCATCCTGGTGGGGCTGTACACCGGCTATCACGGCTGGAGCGGCCTGCAGGCGCAGCATCACGGCAAGCCGGCGGCGGCCGTCACGGTCGCGCCGAGCATGGGATGAGCAAATAGGCCCGGGGCGTATCGGCCGCCCCGGCGCCGACGGCTCAGGCGAAATGGCAGCGGGCGGCATGTGCCGCTGTCGCATCAAAGGCGGGGCGGCCCTCCGAGCAGAGCGCCTCGGCCTGCGGGCAGCGACCATGGAAGCGGCAGCCCGGCGGCGGATTGAGCGGGCTCGGCGGCTCGCCCCTGAGCGCGGCGCCGACGGCAGAGAGGTCCGGGTTGTCGAGCATCGAGGCGGCGATCAGTGCGCGCGTATAGGGATGGCGCGGATTGGCGAAGAGCTCGGCCGCCGGGGCGAGTTCGACGATCTCGCCAAGATACATCACAGCGATCCTGTCGCAGAGTTCGCGCACGACGCGCAGATCATGCGAGATCATCAGCAAGGTGAGTCCGAGGCGCTGCTTCAAATCGACCAGCAGGTTCAGGACCTGCGAGCGCAGCGAGGCGTCGAGCGCGGAGGTCGGCTCGTCGCAGACGAGCAGATCGGGCTTCAGGATCAGGGCGCGCGCGATCACCACGCGCTGGAGCTGTCCGCCCGAGCATTCGCGCGGCAGACGGTCGTAGAAGCTTTCATCGAGTCCCATCTCGCGCAGCATGTCGAGGGCGATGGCGCGGCGCTGGCCGCGATCGCCGATGCCATGGGCGCGCAAGGGCGCCTCCAGGCTCTCGCCCAGCCGCATGCGCGGGTCGAGCGCGCCGAAGGGGTCCTGGAAGACGAGTTGGACCTTGCGGCGCAGCGCCATCAGGTCCTGCCCCGCGAGCCCGCCGATCTCGGCGCCGCCAATCCGGATCGATCCGCTGTCGGCCCGGTCCATCCGCACCAGCAGCCTTGCGACCGTGCTCTTGCCACAGCCGGATTCGCCGACGAGGCCGAGCACCTCGCCCTTGCCGATCGAGAACGAGACCTGGTCGACCGAGTTCACCCGGCGGCCGCCCGTCAGCCAGCCGGGGACCGGGTAGGTCTTGACCATGTCGCGGGCGTCGAGGAAGGCAGGGGCCGTTTGCGACCTCATTGCTGCGCCTCCTCCATCTCCGGCGTCACTGCCCAGCAGCGTGCCTTGTGCGAGCCCTGGCAGCAGGAGAGCGTCGGCTCGCTGCTGCAGCATTTATGGTTGTGCGGGCTCTGGGCGACGATCGCGCAGCGGGGCTGGAAGCGGCAACCATACGACAGCTCGCGCGCCGAGATCGCGCTGCCCGGCAGTGCGATCAGTCGGCCGCCGGTATCGCGCTTCAGCAGCGAGCATTCGACGAGCGCCTGCGTATAGGGGTGGCGCGGCGCCGACAGGATCTGGCGCGCCGGCCCTTCCTCTATGACGCGGCCGGCATACATGACCGCGACCCTGTCGGCCAACGCCGCGACGATACCGAGATCATGGGTGATCAGCAGCAGCGCCATACGCCGGCGCCGGCGCTGCTCGTCAAGCAGCCGCAGGATCTGGGCCTGGACGGTGACGTCGAGCGCGGTCGTCGGCTCGTCTGCGATGAGCAGGTCTGGATCGGCTGCGAGCGCTGCGGCGATCATGACTCGCTGAGCCATGCCCCCGGAGAAGGCGAATGGGTAGTCCCGGGCGCGGGCCTCCGGCGCGGGGATGCCGACCTCGCGAAAGAGCTCGACGACGCGGGCAGCGGCTGCGCTGCGCGACAGCCCGCGATGCCGGCGAAGCCCTTCCGCCACCTGGTCGCCGACGCGGCAGGTCGGGTCGAGCATGGCCTGCGGCTGCTGGAAGATCATGCCGATGCGGCCGCCGCGCAGGGCGTCGAGCTCGCGCGGTTTCATGGTCAGCACGTCCTCGCCGTCGAAGCGGATCCGACCACGGGTGACCTGCGCAGCGCGCGGCAGGAGCCGCATCGCCGACAGGGCGGTGAGGCTCTTGCCGGACCCCGACTCTCCGACAAGCGCGACGACCTCGCTGCGGCGTATCTCTAGATTCAGGCTCTCGATAACCGGCGCGGCGCGTCCGGCCGGTCCGATTGCGACATGCAGGTCCTCTATCGCCAGGAGCGGTTCTGCTGGCTCCACGGCGGGTCGACGGTCGGCGAGGGAAAGTACGACGGTCATGGCGTGCCCCCACGTTGCGACAGGCCCTGTCCGATCCAGGTGACCGAAAGCGCGGTTATGAAGATCGCCAACCCCGGGCAGAGAACGAGCAGCGGCGCGCGTTCGATATAGGGCTGCGCCTCCGCCATCATCGCGGCCCAGTCGGCATGAGGCGGCTGGATGCCGAGCCCGATATAGGACAGGCCGCCTACGGTGATCATCTTGTGACCGAAGCGGAGGAAGGCCAGGGCCGAGATCGGGCCGATCGCGTTCGGGATGATGTGGCGCAGAATGATGAAGCGGCGCGAGCAGCCGAGGATTTCAGCGGCGCGAATGTAGGGCTTGGCGTTGATCTCCATGGCGAGCCCGCGGGCGAGGCGGGCGAAAGGCGTCCAGCTGACGAGGGTGAGCGCCAGAATCAGGGTACCATAGCCAGGCCCGAGCAGCGCGATCAGGAAGATCGCTACCACCACCTCGGGGAAGGAAATCAGCAGATCGACTGAACGCATCGCGATCTCGTCGAAGAGCCCGCCCTTGCGGGCGCTGATCACGCCGATCAGCGTACCAATGACCACCGACAGCGTCAGCGTCACCGCCGCGATCACGATGGCGAAATGCCCGCCGACGAGAAGACGGCTGAACACGTCGCGGCCGAGATGGTCGGTCCCGAGCCAATGCGCTTCGCTTGGTGGTTTCAGGCGGCGGATCAGCGCCTGTGCCGTCGGATCATGGGGGGCGAGCCAGGGGCCGAGGCAAAGTGTCAGCGCGACCAGCAAGAACAGCAGCGCGCCGGTGACGAGCGTCCAGGGCGGGGTGGCGAAGCGCGGTCGGCGCGCGACATCCGACGAGCGAAAGGGCGACGCGGCGTCCGGCAGGGCTGCGTCAAGCGCCATGGCTGTGCCTCAGAGCTGGGTTGATGGCAAGATAGGCGAGGTCGACAAGCGTGTTGACTAAGACGGCGAACGTCACGATGGCGACGAAACCACCTTGCAGGACGGGGATGTCCTTGTTGATCACGGCCTCGTAGATCAGCCGGCCCATGCCGGGGATGGCGAAGATGACCTCGACGATGACCGAGCCGCCGAGCAGGCCGGCCAGCCAGAGGGCGAACATGGTGATGACCGGCATCGCGCCGTTTCGCAGCCCGTGGCGCATAACCGTCTGGGTCAGGCTGAGGCCGCGGCTGCGGGCGGCGGTGATAAAGGGCGCGTCGAGCACATCGATCATCGAGGCGCGGATGATGCGGGTGAAATAGGCGAGCGGGCGCAGCGCCAGGACGAGCGCCGGCAGGACGAGCGAGGCCGGACCGTTCCAGCCGGCCGAGGGCAGCCAGCCGAGCCAGAGCGCAAAGACCAGAATGCTCATCGGCGCCATCCAGTATGCGGGAATCGCGATGAGCGTCTGGGTCAGCAGCGTTGCGGCGGTGTCGGCGCCTCCGCCGGGACGCATCGCCGCCGCCGTGCCGAGCGGCGCCGAAACCAGGAGCGCGATCAGCAAGGCCGAGAGCGCCAGCGTGATCGAGACGATGAGCGCGCCGCCGAGCATGTCCGTGACCGGGGCGCGGCTGGTGAAGGACAGGCCGAAATCGCCGCGCACCGCATCGCTGAGCCAGGCAAGGTACTGGACCGCCAGCGGCCGATCGAGACCGAGCTGGCGACGCATCGCCTCGAGCGTGACGTGGTCGACATTGGGGTCGGCGATGCGGGCACGCAACACCAGGAGGGCGGGGTCGCCCTCGCCGATATAGGGGATCAGGAAGGCGATCATGGAAACCACGAGCAGCGTCAGCAGCAGGACGGTGCCGCGGCGAAGAGCGAAGTGCCACATTGGGTGGGCTCCTTGCGTTCTGGCCGCCGGGCGCCGTCGCGGTGCGGCGCCCGGTGTCGTTCTTGTCCGTTGCCTTCAGTCGACGGCGAGATCCTTGGTCAGCACGTACTGGTAGAGCGGGTGAATCCGGTAGTTCCTCACCCTGGTCTTGTAGCCGTCATTGCCGGCCTCGTGGACGACGAAGACGTTGACCGCTTTCGACTGCAAATGCTGCGCCAGATCGGCGTAGACGGCGTAACGCTTGCCGGCATCCGCCTCCCCCGTCGCGGTGGCCAGCCTGGCGTCGAAATCCTTGTCGCAATGCTGCGACAGGTTGAAGCCGCCGCCGCAGCCATAGTCGGACTGGAGGAAGCCTGCCGGATCGGCGACGTCGACCAGATGGCTGCGCGAGAGCAGCGCCACGTCGTAGCGCCCCGCGGTCATGTCCGGCTCCAGAGCCTTGTATTCGGCGAGGCGAATGCGGGCGTTGATACCAACGGCCTTGAACTGGTCCTGCAGGATCGCGGCCAGGTCCTTGAACTCGACCTTCTCGCTATAGGCCATGATCTCGAACTCGAGCCCGCCCGGCTTGATCCCGGCCTCGGCGAGCAGCGCCTGCGCCTTCCTGACATCATAGGCGGCGGGCTTGGCCGCCTTTGGGACCCAGGGCTCATGCGGCGCGAACGGACCGATCGCGGGCTGAACCGAGCCTTCGTAGATGCTGCCCGCAATGCTTTCGAGGTCGAGCGCGGCCTGCAGGGCCTGGCGGACCTTCTCGTTGTCGAAAGGGGCCTTCTTCGTGTTGATCAGCAGCGTGGTGGTGCGCGGCGTCGCCAGCGTTGCGACCTTGAGGCCGGGGGTCTGCTTCAGGCGCGCCAGGGTCGAGGCCGGCACGGCGCCGGCCACATCGGCCTCGCCCGTGCGCAATTGCGTGGCGCGGACATTGGCGTCCGGGATGAACCTGATCTCGGCCTCGGCGAGCGCGACCTTGCCGCCCCAGTAACTGTCATTGCGCTTCAGACTGATGCTCTGCTGGCCGTTGACGCGGGTGATGACGAAGGGGCCGGTGCAGGTGCCGGCCGGATCGATCTTGCCGTCCTTGTAGGCCGCCGGCGACAGGATGCCGGCATTGGCGGCGGCGAGCCTGAGGGGCGTCAGCACGGAGGGTGTCGGTGTCGTCACCCGCACCGTATCTTCGCCGACCGCCTCGACGGACTTGATCACGCGCGGCGAGAAGGCGCGGGCGGGTGTCGGGACCTTGAGCACGGCATTGAGGGACGCGGCGGCGGCGGCGGCGTCGAGCGGCTTGCCATCCTGGAAGGTCACGCCCTTGCGCAACTTGAAGTCCCAGCTGTCGGGCGCGGCCTGTGTCCAGCTCTCGGCGAGCGAGGGCTGCAGCTTGCCGTCGAAGTCGATCCGCGTCAGCGGCTCGAGGCAGCCGGCCTTGGCGAGAACGTTGGCGTCGTCGGTCTCGAGCGCAAAGCCGGCTTTTGGCGCGAAATTCTCGGCGATGACGATCTTCCCGCCGCTCTGGGCGAGGGCCGCGGCCGGAAAGGCCGTGGCGCAGGCGAAGGCCAAGATGAGTGTCTTCTGCATGGTCTAACCCCTCCGCTGAACGCCTGCCGGCCCGGTGCGCCCCGCCTCTCATGGGCGTTTGGGCGATGAGGCGTCAGGCTCCATTTCTGGTCGTTACGCTGTGATAGTCGGCTCCTTGGGATCCCGGCGAGATGAGCGCCCAAGCGCGTCTCGTCCGGTCGTCGTCGCCTCCGATGACCCGCAAGCGTACTTGCAGGATGCTGGGCGGGGGCCTGCGGTCCCCACCCGGGGTTGACTCAGGCCGAGGCGAGCGCCTCGCCGGCGCGCTGGCTGGGTTCCGCCGGAGCGCTTTCCTCATCCCGGAAGAAGCCGAGAAGCCGCAGCGCGTTGAGGGTGACGAGCACGGTCGCACCGGTATCGGCGAAGATAGCGAGCCAGAGGCCGGTGGTGCCGGTCACGGTCGTCACGAGGAAGACCAGCTTCAACCCGAGCGCGATCGCGATGTTCTGGCGGATATTCGCCATGGTGCCGCGCGAGAGCCGGACCAGTCGGCCGACATCGGCGACGCGGCTCTTGAGCAGGGCGGCGTCTGCTGCCTCGAGCGCAACGTCGGTGCCCGAGCCCATGGCGATGCCGACATGGGCGGCAGCGAGCGCCGGCGCGTCATTGATGCCGTCGCCGACCATGGCGACATGGCCTTGCGCGGCGAGCTGGCGCACTGCCGCGACCTTGGCCTCGGGCATCATCTCGGCCTGGACGTCGATGCCGAGATCGCGGGCGATCGCCGCGCCGGTCCGGCGGTTGTCGCCGGTCAGCATGATCGGCGTGATGCCGAGCGAACGAAGCTCGGCGATGGCGGCGCGGGCGTCGGGACGGGGCTCGTCGCGCAGCGCGATCAGGCCGACAGCCTGCGCTTCGCTCTGCACGACGACGACGGTCTTGCCCTGCTCCTCCAGCGCGCTGATCTGCCGGGAAACGGCTTCTGCCAGCGCTCCGCGCTCGGCGGCGAAGCGCGGCGCGCCGATGAATATCCGGGCGCCGGCGACGACGCCTTCCATGCCCTTGCCGGCGACGGCGCGGGCGGCGCTGGCCGAGAGCTGCGGGGCGCCGTCGTCGGCGGCGCGCTCTGCGATGGCCCGGGCGAGCGGATGGCTGGATTCACGCTCGACCGCGGCGGCGAGCGAGAGCAGGCTGCGGGCATCGCCATCGAGGGGCACGATATCGGTCACGACGGGTCGGCCCCAGGTCAGCGTGCCGGTCTTGTCGAAGGCGATGGAGCGGACGCGGGAGAGTTCCTCTATCACCGCGCCGCCCTTGACGAGCAGGCCGCGGCGCGCTGCCATCGACAGGCTCGATGCAATCGCCGCCGGGACGGAGATCACGAGGGCGCAGGGGCAGCCGATCAATAGCAATGTAAGCCCGCGATAAATCCAGCTCGACCAGTCACCGCCGCCAAGCAGCGGCGGCAGCACGGCGACGAGTGCCGAGAGGCCGACGATGAAAGGCATGTAGATCCGGGAGAAGCGGTCGATGAAGCGCTCGGTCGGCGCCTTGGCGTCCTGCGCCTCCTCGACCAGGGTGACGATGCGGGCGATGGTGTTGTCTTCGGCGGCCTTCTCGACGCGGATCCGTAGCGCGGCTTCCTGGTTGATCGAGCCGGCGAAGATCGGGGCGCCCGGCTCCTTCGCCTTGGGCACGGATTCTCCGGTGATCGGCGATTCGTCGACGCCGGAATGGCCTTCGAGGACGGTGCCGTCGGCCGGTACACGGTCGCCCGGCCGCACCAGCACGGTCTGGCCGATGCGCAGGGCCTCCGCCTTGACCTCGCGGACGCTCCCGCCCTCGTCGAGCCATGCGGTCTTCGGTACGAGCGCCGCGAGCGCCCGGATCCCGGAGCGGGCCTTGTTGGCGGCGACCCCTTCGAGCACCTCGCCGACGGCGAAGAGGAAGACGACCACCGCGGCCTCCTCGATCGCGCCGATGAAGAGTGCGCCGGCGGCGGCGATCGTCATAAGCATCTCGATGGTGAAAGGCGCGCCGGCCATGGCCGCGGCGATGGCGCGCCGCGTGATTGGCGCGATCGCGAGCAGCGTCGCCGCGACGAAGAACCAGAACGAGGCGGCCGGAACCAGTTCGCCGGCGATGTAGGCGACGACGAGCAGCGCGCCCGCGGTGATCGCGACGCGGGCCTTGCTGGTCTGCCACCAGCGCTTTGGCGCCTCGGCGGCGCGGACGATCGCCGGGACCGCAGCCTGCTGGATTTCCGGTCCGTAGCCGAGCTTGGCGATCTGCGCCGTGATCGCATCGGCGGTCGTGCCGCCGGACGCGAGCTTCAGCGACAGCGTCTCGTTGGTGACGGAGACGGCAATATCCCGCACGCCTGGCAGGCGCTCCAGAGCGGTGCGGACCGTGCCGGCGCAGCTTGCGCAATCCATGCCGCTGACTTTCCAGGTCAGGCGGCCGGGATCGGCGGCGTGCGCGGGTGCATGGCCATGATGGTCGTGATCGTGGTGGGCAGGGCCGTGGTCATGATGAGCGTGGTCGCAGCCGGCATGGTCATGAGTCGGGCCCGCGTGGCTGTGGGTCTTGCCGTGACTGTGAGCGTGGCCATGGTCGTTATCGTGGTTGCAGCCAGCGTGAGGGTCGTGGCCCGGGTGGTCGCCATGCGCATCGCCGGCATGCGCATGGGCGTGGGCGTGGGCCGCGGGATCATGAGCCTTGCCATGGTCGTGGTCATGCCCGTGCGACTTGCTGTGGCCGTCGCTATGGTCGTGACCGCAGCCGCCGGTCTCGGCCGGCGTGACCTCCGGCGCGGGCGCATCGCTCTTCTGGCTGAGCATGGTCGGGCCGAAGCCGAGCTTGCGGACGCGCCCCTCGATCTGCTCGCGGCTGGTGGCCTCGCCGGAAAGGGTGAGGGTCAGCCGCTCGCGCGGCACCGAGACCGCGACCTCGCTGACACCGGGGAGGTTTTCCAGCGCTGTGCGCAGCGTCGCCGCGCAACTGCCGCAATCCATGCCCTCGACCTTCCAGGTCAAGGATTGACGGACCTTCGAAGCGGCGATTGTGGCCGAAGACATGGCGCTCTCCTCCTGTTGTCGAGGAGACGCTAATTCCTCTACCGACTAGAGGAGCAAGAGGCTTTTTTAACTTTTTTGTGAAGCCGCGGTGGGGCCTGCAATTACTCTGCGACGAGCAGCCGGACTATTTCGCTCATGCCGGCGCGCAGGAACGGGTCCGAATGCACATAGAAAAACTGTACCCCCCTGGATTGCCAGAACGGCAGCTCGTCGGCAGTCGCCAGCGTGCCGGCGACCTTGCCGGCGGCGCGGATCTTGGCGACGGCCTCGCCGACCTTGTCGATGACCGGTTGCGGACGCGGCTGGCCGAAAGGCGGCGCGGGCGGATAGCCCATGTTCTGCGAAAGATCTCCGGGGCCGATGAAGAAGACGTCGATGCCCTCTACGGCGAGCAGCGCATCGATCCCGTCGATGGCCTCGAGCGTCTCGATCATGCCGATGACGAGCCGCTTTTCATGATCGGCATGGCAGCCGTAGCGGACGGCATCGACCACGGCGCGCGCCTGCTCGACGGTGTCGATCATCGGCACCATCAGACCGTCGGCGCCGGCGTTGAGATAGCGGATTAAAAGCGAGCGCTGGTGGCAGTCGGGCCGCACGATCGCGGCGCCGCCCGCGCCCCGGATCGCCTGGGCCGTCAGGCGCACATCCTCGAAGCTCCAGGTGCCGTGCTCGCAATCGAGGAAGATCGAATCTGCCCCGAGTTCCGTCAGGCGCACGGCATGGCCGGGTGACGCGTAATGCGAAGTCAGCATGCTCACACACTCGCCGCGGCTCAGCTTCTCGCGCAGTTTGGCTCCGTTCATGAGGTCGTCCTCGCTTTCAGCGCTTCGGCATATCAGGCGTATCGTCGGGCGCGCCGACCCAGCGCGCGGTCTCGATATCGGCGGCGGTGTCGCGCATCCGCGTCGGACAGATGTGCAGCTCGGGGATCGTCGCGCCGGGCTGCAGGCTGGCGCAGAGCAGCACCGCGCGGGCGACGTCGTGCGGGTCAAGCATGATGGCGCGCTCCTCGGCCAGAGGCGGCCGGGCGCGGTTGTTCATGATCGGCGTGTCGGTCTCGCCGGGCAGGATCGTGGTCGCGCGGATGCCCTGGTTGCGATAGGTATTGTGCAGGAAGCCCATGAAATTCTTCACGCCGGCCTTGGCCGCGCCATAGGCCGCGCCGCCCAGCAGGTTCGGATTCAACGCCGCCAGCGACGAGACCGTGATGATGGTGCCTGCGCCCCGCGCGATCATCGCCGGCAGAACCGTCTGCGTCAGCGAGAATACGGCGGTGAGGTTGACGTTCAGCGTCGCGTTCCACTCTTCCTCGGAGAGAAAGCGGGCGTTCAGCACCTTGCTGGCGCTGCCGGCATTGTTGACGAGAATATCGACGGGCCCGACCTCCGCTTCGATCGCCGCGACGGTCGCGACGATGGCGCCCCGCGAGGCGATGTCTAGCGTACGGGCGACAGCGTGGCCGCCCTCCGCCGCGATCACTTGCGCAACTTCGTCGAGCGGACCCTGGCGCCGCCCGGTCAGCACCACGGCCGCGCCCTCACGCGCCAGCAGGATGGCGCTTTCGCGGCCGATGCCGGTGCCCGCGCCGGTGACGAGCGCGATCTTGCCCTTGAGCAATGCCATGATCTTGTCCTATTCAGCCGCCGCCGAGAAGGCGTTGCCATAGAGACGCCGGGTTGCATCGGGGCTGACAAGCCCCTCGGCGAGATCCTGCGCGATGAGATCGGCGGAGCGCGCGGCCGCCCTGCCCCAGCCGCCACCACCCGGCGTCTCGACCTCGAGGCGATCGCCCGTCTGGAGAACCACCTTGCCTTTCGGAAACTGTGCCTGCCTGTTCTTGGCGACCTTGCCGGGTGTGCCCGACTGTCCGCCCACAACGCCGAAGCAGGGGTGGCGGACGCGCTCGGTCGCGAGATAGACGTTCATCGGCGCCCTGGCGCGATTGCGCAGGATGACGCGCTGGCCGAGCCCGCCGCGATGCTGCCCGGCGCCGCCGGAATCGGCGATCAATTCCTTGCACTCGGTCAGCACCGGCACGGCGATCTCGAACATCTCGATCGCGGTGACCTTGCAGTTGGACGGGAAGCTCAGTGTGTCCAACCCATCGATCTCCGCCCGCGCGCCCTGCCCGCCATGGAAATTCTGCACCGAGCCATATTGCGAGCCGTCATCACGACGCCCGACGCAGTTGGCGGCCCAGATCGGCGCGCCACCGCTGTCGCCCATCACCTTGTCGGGCACGATGCCTTCCAGCGCCTTGAAGATCAGCGAGGGGATGACATGGCCGATCAGGTTGCGGGAGTTGCCGGCCGTCCAGGCTTCGGGATTGAGGATCGAGCCCAGCGGCGCCTCGTCGGTGACGGGTGTGATGCAGCCCTCATTGTTGGGCGTCTCGGGGTCGAGCAGGCATTTCAGCGCGTAGACGGAGTGGGCGTAACGGTAATTGGTGCGGCAGTTGATCGAGTGCAGCACCTGGTCGGAGGTGCCGGCGTAGTCGACATGGATCGTCTCGTCGCCGACGATGACCGCAGCCTTCAGCGTGATGTCGTCATGGTAGCCGTCGAGCACGACCTCCGCCTCGTAGCGTCCGTTGGGCCAGGCGCGGATCGCCTTGCGCATCTGCGCCTCGGAGCGCGAATGGATCGCGTCGGCCAGACCATCGACCTCGTCGAGGCCGTATTCATCGAGGAACTTCACCAGTTCGCGGCCCATGACGTTGTTGGCGGCGACCATCGATTCCAGGTCGCCGAGCACTTCGGTCGGGAGCCGCACGGAAGCCGCGATGATGTCGAGCACGTCCTGGTTGGGCACGCCGGCGCGGTGCAGCTTCACGATCGGGAAGCGGATGCCCTCCTCATAGATGTCGCTCGCCTCCGAATGCAGCGGCGCGCCGCCGATATCGGGCAGATGCGCGATCGAGCCGGCATAGGCGACGATCTTGCCGTTCTTGAAGATCGGCGTGATCATCGTCACGTCGGGCAGATGGCCGGTGCCGATCTCGGGATCGTTGGTGGCGAGAACGTCGCCTTCCTGCAACGTGTCCTCTGGAAACTTCGGCAGAAAATAGGTCTGCGCCGCAACCGGCAGCGAGGTGATGAAGACGGGGATCGACCAGGTGCACTGGGCCAGCGCCCGGCCGCGGCTGTCGAGCAGCACGGTGACGTAATCATGGTTTTCGCGCACGATCGGCGAGAAGGCGGTGCGGCCGAGCACCGTGTCGGCCTGGTCGGCGATGAAGATCAGGCGGTTCCACATCACCTGCAGGTTGATCGGATCGTTGAAGTCGGTGGCGGCTTTGGTCGTCTCGGTCTTGGACATCGGGATCGTCCTCAAAGGATGTTGATGACGAGATTGCCATGCAAATCGACATGGGCCGTCCCGCTCGGGCCGATGACGGCCGTGGATTCGCGCTGCTCAACGATGGCTGGACCTTGCACTGGCTGGTTCACCGTCAGGCTGTAATGGTCGTAGACCGGGGTCTCGACGGCCGTGCCCAGTTCCTGGAAATAGACCTCGCGCGTGCCCTTCATGGCGTTGGCTGCCGTCGTGCCGTGCGGCCGGGTGACCTTGTCCTTCTCACCGCCGGCCCGCAGGCGCCAGGTGATGACCTCAAGCCCGGCCTTGACGGTGCGGCCGAAGAGTTCGCGATAAAGCGTGGTGAAATTGGCCGTGAGCTGCGCCAGGAACGCGTCCTGCGGCAGGTCGAGATCGGGCAGTGCGACTGTGATCTCGTGGCCCTGGCCGACATAGCGCATGTCGACGGTGTAGCGGTTGGCGATCGTCTCCTTCGGCACGCCGGCGGCGGAGACGACCTCGGCGCCCTGCGCTGCGAGATCGCCGAGCAATCGGCGCATCTCGGCGGCGTCCCACTCGCTGAGCGCCATCGGGAAGCTCGCCGAGAGATCCACTGCGACCGGCGCGATCAGCAGGCCGATCGCGGAGGTCACGCCAGCGCCGGTCGGGCAGATGATCCGCTTGATGCCGAGCTTTTGGGCGATGCCATAGGCATGCACCGGCCCGGCGCCACCGAAGGCGACCATCGGCAGCGAGCGCGGATCGACGCCGAGATCGGTCGCATGCATCGCGGCGGCCTTGCTCATCGATTCATTGACGAGGTCGTGGATTCCCCAGGCGCAGCGCGTGACGCTGACGCCGAGATCGGCGGCCAGCCGGGCCATCGCATCATGGGCGGCCTGCTTGGAGACCTTGAACGAGCCGCCGACGAAGGATTCAGTGCCCATATAGCCCAGCAGGATATCGGCATCGGTGACCGTGGGCTCCGTGCCGCCGCGCTGATAGGCCGCCGGTCCCGGCAGGGCGCCGGCCGAACGCGGGCCGACATCGAGCAGGCCGAGCGGGTTTTTCGCCGCGATCGAGCCGCCGCCGGCGCCGATCTCGATCATCTGGATCGACTGGATCTTGAGTGGGAAGCCCGAGCCCTTGCGGAAGCGCTGGTAGTGGGCGACTTCGAGATCGGTGCCAACCGTCGGCTCGCCATTGGGGATCAGGCAGAGCTTGGCGGTGGTGCCGCCCATGTCGAAGGAGAGCACGCTGCCCTCGCCGGCGATGCGGCCGAACTCGGCGGCCGCCACCGCGCCGGCCGCGGGGCCGGATTCGATCAGGCGCACGGGCAGTTCTGCGGCGCGGCGGCTCGGAACGAGCCCACCCGAGGAGGTCATCCAGAGCACCTGGCGGTCGATGCCCTTCCGGGCGAACTCGCGCTGGAGATGGGCGACATGGCCGGCCATCTGGGGCCGCGTATAGGCGTTGACCACCGTGGTCGAGGCGCGGTCGAATTCGCGGACTTCCGGGCAGACTTCCGAGGAGAGCGAGACGAAGATGTCGGGATATTCGTCCTTCAGCAGCGCCGCGACACGCTGCTCATGGGCGGGATATTTGTAGGCGTGCAGCAGGCAGACGGCGACGGAGCGGACGCCCTTCTCGCGCAGGCGCCCTGCGATCTCGCGGACCGTGTCCTCTTGCAGCTCGGTGACGACCTCGCCATCGGCGGCGATGCGCTCGCGGGCGCCGAAGCTGTTGGCGCGGGTGACGAGCGGATCGGGATAGCGCAGGTTCAAATCGTAGAGGTCGTAGCGGCCCTCGTTGCGGATGCGCAGCATGTCCTGGAACCCGGCGGTGGCGATGAAGCCGGTCTCGACGCCCTTGCGCTCCAGCACCGCGTTGGTGACGACCGTCGTCGCGCCCAGCACCTGAAGCTTGCCGATGTCGATGGCGGCGCCGAACTGCTCCAGAAGTTCGCTTACGCCCTGCACCACGGCCTCGGCCGGGTTCAGGGGAGTGCTGAGCACCTTGTGCAGATGCACCTCGCCCGCATCGTCGAGCAGCGCGAAATCGGTGAAGGTGCCACCGGTGTCGAATGCCAGCTTGGCCATGATGTCCTCTGATCCTGCCTTGCGGAGATCGCGGAGCCGTGTGCTCCACGACGACACGCGAAGGGTAGAGGCCTCGGCACGGGACTGGCCAACAGGACTGCGGTCTGCCGCCATAGACTTTGCTTATGGGGCTGGCGGCGCCCGGCTTATGGGGCCGGCGGCGCCCGCTCGACCTCGACAGGCACCGGCTTCAGGCCGAAGGGCGCCTCGCGGATCAGCTCCTGGACGATCTCGATCAGCACGGAGCGAGCCGCGATCGCCGGCTCCGACATCGGCAGATGGTCCGAGACGCACAGCGAGACCGTCGCGGTCATCGCCGGGCGAACCAGCGGCCGGACGACGGCGCCGCGAAAGCCCGCCGCACTGGCCGCCACCGAGCCAGGCAGGATCGTCGATCCGAGCCCGTCCATCACCGCCGCGCCCAGCGACGAGACCGACTCGATTTCAGCTGCAACGTGGGGCGCGACGCGGGCCCGCCCCAGCGATTCATCGATCATCTGGCGCAGGAAATGCCCCCGGCTCGGCAGCAGCAGATCGACCTCGGCCAGCGCCGAAAGTGGTAGCGCCTCGCCCTCGGGTGTCTCGAAGACGGAGCCCGGCGGCGACACCAGCACGAGCTCTTCCGTGAACAGCGGCTGCAGCACCACGCCCTTGATCGGCCGCGAGCCGTAGATCACCGCCATGTCCATCTTGCCGGTCATGATCAGCTCGCTCAGCACATGGCCGAAGCTGTCGTTGATATGGATGACGATGTCGGGATAGCGCGTCTTCATCGCCTTGAGCAGCGGCAGTGAGAGCGCGCTCGACGCGGAATAGGTGGCAAGCCCGATCGAGACCCGGCCCGCGACGGAGCGCGAGGACTGCTCGATGTCGATCTGCGCCTGCTCGACCTGCTTCAGCAGGAGCTGGGCATGGCGGTAGAGGATCAGCCCCGCCTCGGTCGGCGTGATGCCGTGATTGCTGCGGATCAAGAGCTTGTGCTTGAAATGGCTTTCCAGCGCGGCGATCTGCTGGGACAGCGCCGGCTGTGCCGTACGCAGGATGTCGGCCGCGCGCGACACGCTACCCGCATCGACGACCTTCACGAAACTCTTCAACTTCTTGAAATCGACGCTCATCGACCAGGCCGGCTCCCTGGGTGGGGACGATAGGTCATTCCGGAGGATCACGAAACCAGCGCGCTGCGGCTGCCCTCAGTGCTGCGCCTCCGTCTCGCCGCGCATCTTGCCGGTCATGAACAGTTCGCCGAGTTCGTCATGGCTGATCTCGGCCGGCTTGCCGTCCCAGATCACCTGGCCGAGCCGCAGGATGACGGCGCGCTGCGCGACCTCCATCGCCTTCTTGGTGTTCTGCTCGACGAGCAGGATGGTCTGCCCCATCGCGTTGATCCGCAGCAATTCGTCGAAGACGATGCCGATCGCGGCCGGCGACAGGCCCACCGAGGGCTCGTCGACGAGGAGGATGCGCGGTCGCTGCAGCACCGCCATGGCGACCTCGAGAAGCTGCTGCTCGCCGCCCGACATGTTGCCGGCGATGGTCGCGCGACGCTTCTTCAGGATCGGGAACAGCTCGTAGACATAGTCGCGGTCGCTCTTCACCTTGGCGTCGCGCAGCGTATAGGCCGCCATCTGCAGGTTCTCGTCGACCGTCATCAGCGGAAAGTTGCAGCGCCCCTGCGGCACGAAGGAAACGCCTTGCGCCAGGATTTCGCGCGAGGCCAGCCCGGCGATGTCCCGGCCTTGCCAGCGAATGGTGCCGCCCTTGACCGTGGTCATGCCGTAGAGCGTCTTGAGCAGCGTCGATTTGCCGGCGCCGTTCGGCCCCATCAGCGCCACGAACTGGCCTTGCGGCACCTCGAGATCAATGCCGTTGAGGATGTCGAGCGAGCCATAGCCGGCTCGCAAGCCTGCGATCGAAAGATTGGTCTCAGCCACCGAGATAGGCCTCCCGAACCGCCTGGTTGCGCATGATCTCGGATGCCGTGCCCTCGGCGAGCTTGCGCCCCTGGTCGAGGACCGCGACGCGCTGGCAGATGCTGGTGATGACGTCGATATTGTGCTCGATCACCAGGAAGCTGACGCCGAGTTCGGTGTTGGCATAGCGGATCGCCTCGACGACGCGCTCGATCAGCTTGGGATTGATGCCCGCCATCGGCTCGTCGAGCAGGATCAGCTTGGGCTCGGGCATCAGCATCGAGGCGAACTGGATCAGCTTCTGCTGGCCGCCCGACAGATTGCCGGCCGCTTGCGTCCGTACGTCCCAGAGGCCCGACAACTTGATCAGCTCGCGCGCCCGTTTGCGCAGCCCCTCGACCCGGGCGCGCGAGCGCGCGCCGAAGCCGAAGGTCGAGGCGACGCCGGGAAAGGTGAACATCTGGCCGGCGATGACGAGGTTCTCCTCGACATCGAGCGCACCGAACGTGACCGTCTTCTGGAAGGAGCGCAGCATGCGGCCTTCGCGCGCGATGCGGTTCAAGGACCAGCCGGTGATGTCTTGTCCATCGAGCCTGACAGAGCCGGCATTGGGCTTGGCGAGTCCGGATACGCAGTCGAAGAAGGTCGACTTGCCCGAGCCGTTCGGGCCGATCAGACCGCAGATCTCGCCGCGGTGAACCTGCAGATCGACGCCGTCGACGGCCTTGATCGCCCCATAGGACTTGCTGAGGCCGCTGATCTCGAGGATCGGAAGACCGGTCATGAGCGCCCCCTCAGCAAAGTCCAAAAGCGCGTGATCAGCGGCGCGAAGCCCTTCGGGAACCAGAACACCAGCGCCAGCAGGCAGAAGCCATAGGCGATCATGCGCAGCTCGGGGGCGATGCGGAGAAACTCCGACAGGCCAACAAAGAGCAGACTGCCGAAGACGACGCCCGAGATCGTGCCCGGTCCGCCGCCGAGCACGATGATCAGCATTAGCGTCGAGTTCGACATCTGGAAGGTCAGCGGGCTGACCACGGTGAGGTAATGCGCGTAGACGCTACCACCGAGCCCGGCGAAAGCCGCGCTGATCATGAACACGACCAGCTTGTAGCGCCAGGTCGGCACGCCGACGGATTCGGCCAGCGTCTCGTTTTCGCGGATCGCCACCATGTTGCGCCCGGCTGGCGAATTGACGATCAGCCAGACGGCGAAGGTCGCCAGAGCCGCGACGGCGAGCACGAGATAGTAGAACCCGACCGTACCCGACACCGTGAAGGACGCAGGCCCCAGCGCGAAATGGGGCTTGGGAATGGCCGACAGGCCCATGTCGCCGCGCGTGACGCTGATCCAGTTCTTCGCGACCGCCTGTCCGATGATGACGAAGCCGAGCGTACACATCACGAAGGAGGTCGCCCGCAGCCTCAGCGCCGGGATGCCCAAGGGCAAGGCGAGGGCGCCGGCGAACAGGCCCGAGGCGATCAGGTTGAGATAGAACGGCGTGCCCCAATGCACCGCCATCAGGGCCGAGACATAGGCGCCGACGCCGAAGAAGGCCGCCTGGGCCAGCGAGAGCAGCCCGGTATAGCCGACCAGCAGATTGAGCCCATGCGCCGGCAGCAGGAAGATCAGCGAGATGATCACCGCATGGAGCGCGTAGCTGCCCAAGAGCAGCGGCGCACAGCAGGCCAGCACGGCGATGGCGAGACCGAAGGGCCATCGCAGGTCGCGTCCGGCAGCTGGAAGCGAGGTCTCGTTCAGCGACATCGTCGATCCTCGGACAGAGTGGCCGCAATCGGCCGCGCGTTCTAGAGAAGGCTTGGTCAGTAGCGGGCCTGCGAGGAGAACAATCCATGCGGGCGCCACATCAGCACGAGCATCAGCGTGGCGAAGCCGACCGTGTCGCGGAATTGCAGGCCGACATAGGTGGCGACGAGACTCTCGGCGATGCCGAGGATCATCGCGGCGAAGAAGGTGCCCCGGACATTGCCCAACCCGCCCATGATGATGATCGGCAGCGTCTTGAAGGTGATCAGCTCGCCCATGCCACCATAGACGCTGACATTGACCGGAGCGGTGAGGACGCCCGACAGCCCCGCCAGCGCCGCACCCAGGATGAAGGTCCGCACCACGACCTTGCGGACATCGATGCCGACGACCGCGCAGCAATCGACGTTCTGCGAAACGGCCCGCATCGCCTTGCCCATGCGGCTATGGGTGACCAGAAGCTCGAGCCCGAAGAACACCAGCACCGCGACCGCGATGATCAGCAGGCGCTGCTCGGCGAGCGAGATGCCGAAGATCGTGACCGGCTCGATATAGCCACCCTCGAAGAACTTGTAGCCGCCACCGAAGACGAGGATCACAGTGTTCTGCAGGATCAGCGCGATGCCGAGCGTCGCCAGCACGCCGGCCTCGGCCGGAGCCCCGACCATGCGCTGCATCACGAACTGCCCGACGACCAGCGCGACGAAGGCAGTGGCGATGACGCCGGCCACGATCGCGATCGGGTAAGGCAGGTCGAAATACTCGATCGCGACCCAGGCCCCGAAGGTGCCGACCATGTAGTATTCGCCATGGGCGAAATTGATCGCGCGCAGGACGCCGAAGATCATCGTCATGCCGACCGCGACCAGGGCATAGACGGCCCCGGTCACGATGCCGTTGACGATCTGCTCGGAGATTTGGAACAGCATCTCGAGCTCCTTCGACCTTCGACGAGATGATCAGCGCGGATAGTCGATGTCGGCGGAATAGGCGCCCTTGACCACCGGCTTGCCGTCCTCGATCTGCAGCAGAATCATCGGCAGCTTCGCCTGATTGTGATCGTCGAAGGTCACCTCGCCCACTGCGCTGTCGTATTTGATCTTGGCGAGCGCGTCGCGAACCTGGGCCCGGTCGATGCTCTTGGCCGCCTCGACCGCCTTGCCGAGCAGGTTCACGGTCTCCCAATGGACATAGGCGTGGTTGTTGGGCGCCTCGCGGTATTCCGCATTGAACTTCGTCACGAAGGCCTTGCTCTTAGGGCTGTCCCAGGCCGGCAGCCAGGCTGCGGCCTCGACGGCGCCCTCCATGGCCTTGGGCGCCGACTTGATCGTCTTCTCAGTGTTGAACTCGCCATTGCCGATCAGCGGGATCTTGCCGGCGAGACCGACCTCGGTCATCTGGCGGGCCACGATCGGGGTGGTGTCGGCTAGCCCGTACATGATGATCGCCTGCGCGCCGGAATCGCGGATCTTGGCGAGCACGCTGCGGAAATCGACCTCGCCTTCCTTGTAGTAGTCCTCGGTGAGGATCTGACCCTTGAAGCGCGGCAGGTACTTCTTGGTGAACTCGATCGCCGAGCGGCCATAGTCGCTGTCGACTGACAGAACCGCGAATTTGGTGAAGCCACGCTTCTCGGCGGCGTATTGCGCGACGATCAGCGCGCGGTTCTCGTCGGTCGGATAATTGCGGAAGCTCCATTTGAAGCCGCCGACGCCCGCCGCATAGGTGATTTTGGGGTTGGACGAGGCCGCGTTGATCAGCAGCACGCCGGCATCCTCGACGACCGGCTGCATCGCCAGCGTCACCGAACTCGACACGTCGCCGATGACGAAATCGACCTTGTCCTGCGCGATCAGCCGCTTGGTCGCCGAGACGCCTTCCACGGGTGTGCCCTGGCTGTCGGCCGAAAAGATCTCAATCTTGCGCCCGTCGATACCCCCAGTCGCATTGATCTCCTTGGCGGCGAGCTGCGCACCGCGCAGCGAAAACGCGCCGTAGCGCGCATTGGGGCCGCTCATCGGCGCGACGATGCCGAGCCGGATGCTGTTGTCCTGCGCCAATCCCACGCCATGGAAGGCGGGCGCGCCGGCAAGGCAGGTGGCGGATGCGAGAAGGCAGAAAGTCCTGCGGTGAATGCTCGTGGCCATGATCGACTCCGTTCCCTGATCGTGTTCCGCGATCGCGTCGCGGTTAGCCGGAACGGCTCAGTCACAAGCTGGCGACGCTCCGTCCGATCGGACCTGGCTGGCATGCCCGACTGGAAAAAAGTCTAGGTTCAGCAAGCGCGGCCTGGGAAACACAACTGCATTCTGCCGCCATAGGGATTCTTTATGGCGTGCAACGGTACGCTATGAAATGGGCGGTCAGAACGGGGATAGCAGGACGTCGCCAGCGATCCGAACTGGCTTCGCTTGGGTAAGGCGCCAGGAGCGGCCGTTGCATCATGATCCGACAACCGACGTCAGGTTTGCGCTCTAACGCCTAGACGTGAGCACGGCTAACGGAGCTTGGCGATCCCGATGCCATCGAGTTTCGCGCGGTCTTTGATGGATTCTTCGCTGCGGGTCATCGCTTTCGAAATCGCTTTCAGTGCCATGCCCTTCTTGGCGAGCAACTTTAGCTTCTCGAGTTCCTCATATGTCCAGGGTTGGCGATGCCGTTCAAATCGCTCGGTCACAATCTGCTCCTGCTCCGTCGGTCCATTTGAGGCATTCTCGCCATCTCAACTGCGCGACAGACGCGCTCAGCTCAGCGCAAACGCGCCGGTGTCGCCAAGTCCGACCCGTAGCGCCTTGGCTAAGATCGGATCCGCCAGGATTCTTGCAACGGTATCGGCGTCGGGACCGTTTTCGCGATCCTCATTCACCATTGGGATCCAGGCACGGATCGCATCATATAGAATCGCGGTGGCTGGTGCGAGGCGAGGTCTGGAGCGCATATCCACCGCCTGAGCTGCGACCAGCGCCTCGATTGCGAAGATGAGGCGCAGCGGCACGATCTGCTCCTCGAGCTTGCGAATTGCCAACGGCGTCTGGGGAGCGTGGTCCTCGACCGTTTCCGAAACCGGGATCGAATCCGTGCTCGCCGGCAGGGCTTTCAAGCGGACCTCGCCATGCAACGCAGAGAGAGTCTTCTGCATCGAATTAAAGCCATTCGATGCGCCCCCGATCGGGGATAGATACTTAGGCAAGCCGGACAACTGGGCATTCATCATCTTAATCGTGCGATAGGTTGAAGCCGTGGCAAGCTGTGTATTGACAATAGCCAGAACGTCGAAGCATAGGGCGATATCCGGCGTATGAAAATTTGCAGTAGACAGTATCAAGTCGTCTTGGGTCAGAACCAAAGGATTGTCCGCAGCGCCATTGATCTCGGTCGCCACGCTTTCCACGGCCAATTTGAAGCTCTCCAGGGCAGGCCCGTAAATTTGCGAGAGCACACGGAAGCTCAAGGCGTCCTGGATCGAACGCGCAGCACCATTGTCGTGGAGATAGCTGCCCTGAAGCAGGCTTCGAAAAATTCCGGCGGCTTTAACCTGCCCTCGGGCCGGGCGCGCCTCCGCCAAACGTGCGTCAAAAATACTCGGATTGGCTGCGTAGCCTTCGCCAGCCATGGCAGCAATGACCATCGACGATGACAATGTCTGCGCCAAATTCGCAAGTACAATTGCCCCATAGCCGCAACTTACTGCGCTTGCATTGAGAATTGCGAGACCATCTTTCGCGGCGAGTTTTGCGGGCACGAGTTCAGCCGCTTTCAGAGCCGAGGCGGCCGGCATGCGCTCACCCCCAACATAAACGTCCCCACGCCCGATGAGAGCTGCACCGATATGGGCACAAAGGCCGAGGTCCCCACCGCCAATTGACCCACGTCCCGGAATGACGGGCGTGATCCCGGCGTTGAACATCGCGACCATAAGCTCGAATACCGAGGGTGAAATGCCGGACCCGCCTTGCGCAAGACTGATCAGTCGGCACAGAAACATGGCGCGCGCGGTACTCTCAGGAAACGGCTCACCGACACCGATACAGCGGCCGCGGATCATCTGAACCTGAAAAGCCTCGATTTCCGCCTTTGGAATTCGGTAGGCGACATTGCCGCCAAGGCCGGTATTGATGCCATAAATGGGCTCGTCGCCCTCGGTATAGCGGTCAACGACCTTTCGTGCTTGCGCGAGCCGGTCACGAGCCTTTGCGCTGATGCTGATACGCGATCCCTGTTCAATGTTTGCCAGCACGTCGCCAAGTGACGCGACGCCCAATCCCAGTTCCATGACGTTCACGTGCATTTTTCCTGTTCGAAACGGCTGAAAGGCGGCCTCAGAATCACTCGGCAGCGGCGCGCGCAGAGAGATGGCCGACGTGGTTCTGCATCGTGCGTGCATACCATTCAACAAAGGTCCAGACGCCGTGCTCCGATGTCTCGGCGTAGGGGCCGGGACGGTATCCGATCGAGCGCACACCACGTTGATTGCGTTCCACGAGTTTCCGATCCTGATCATTGGTTTCGCGCCAGACCTGAACCAGGCGTTCCAAGTCGTAATCGACCCCTTCGACAGCGTCGCCAGGGACGATCCACTTGCAGATCACGGTGGTCTCATGTGCCGACTTGGGCAGCATCTGGATGATCACCGCGTAATCTGCGTGTATGTGACAAAACATGCTCGGATAATGCGTGAAGCGCAGCGAACCGATATCCTGGTCCGGCCAGTTTCCAAGACGCTTTGCAACGGCTGGTTGGCCATCCATTGTGATCGACAGATTGCCCGGCTTGAACGGCATTCTGCCGACGCGAAAATCCTCGCCATCTTTGGTGACGCTGGGCAATCCTGTTGCTTCGCAGCGCGTCCAGAAATCGGCGATATAGGGATCGCTCCAAGGGTCGGCAAAATCAAAGATCAGCAGGGTGTTCATCAACCTGGGTGGCCTGCCTCGCAATGATCGCACTCGCGCGCGTTCTCCATCACGAGCTTCCAGTTGCCCTGCTCGTGCAGCGTGATCGTATGGACGACCTTGCCGTGGGTGAGATCATGCGGCGCCGCAGCAGGCCCAAGAGCCGCGGCAAAGGGTTCGATATCCGGCGCAACGTCAGCCAGGCAGATATAGATCAGCCCGGCGATATCGCGGACATGGACCGGGCGCAGTCCAAGCTCACTTTTGTCAGCATTGGCATCGAGATTGGCCGCGCGCAGCAATCGGCCTGTCAGATCGTAACTCCAATGATGATAAGGACATACGAATGACATTCTACGGCCGCAGGCCTGATCGACGACGATAGAGCCCCGATGGCGGCAGCTGTTGAAGAATGCGCGTATGACGCCCTCGCGATCGCGGCAGACGACAACCGAAGTTTCGCCGATCTCAATCGTGAAGAACGAGCCAGATGAAGTAAGCTCGCAGGCTGGCCCGGCAAAAATCCAGCGGCTCTCGAAAATACCGCGCATGTCCAGACGAAAGAAATCCGGGTCATTGTAGAATGCATGTGGCAGCGACATCCGGGGCGATCGCTCGCTCAAGAGTTGTGCCATTTGCCGACTGGAGCTCGCATGCTGCGCGCGGCTTGCCGCTGTTCTGTCGTCCATTATTCCGCCCTTTGCGAACCGACATTTTGATATCGTCGGAGACCAAGCTGCGCCAAGGCGATCGTGGTTACACTTGTCTATTTTTCGCGAGCAATGTAACCAGACGATCCAGTTGTATCTCTTTGTGATTCAAATGAACGGTCTCGCGCGCCAATGAACACCGTCATCTCCAGTACGATGGCAGACGGCTTTCGCGCACGGCTTCATGCCCTGATCGATCGATCGGATATGAATCAGGCTTCATTCGCGCGAATGGCGGGCGTAGACCGCTCGACCTTGTCGCAACTTCTCTCGGCGGAGGGACCGCGCATGCCGCGAGCAGATACGCTCGTCGCGCTCGCAACCTCCTGTCGGGTCTCGATAGACTGGTTGCTCGGTCTCACGCCGCGCGAAGAGATCGGCCTCGAAATCATCGATTCGATGCTCCAGATCCAGTCTCATACGCGCTCCCCCATCGACGAGCGTTTTGTCGGTTGGCTGCGCGAGGCGGAGGGCTATCGCGTCCGAACCGTCCCCGAAAGTTTTCCTGATTTTTTGAAGACGGAAGACGTTCTCAAATTCGAGTATCAGGGCTCGTCATTCAACACGGTCGGGAGTTCGGTCGAGGCGATGGCGGCGCGACTTGCCGTGATGCGGCGCCCCGATAGCGAGCTTGAAGTGTGCGCATCGATACAGGCCATCACGACCATGGCGAAAGCCGAAGGAAAATGGGCTGGCCTTAGTAAAACTGCACGCTGCAATCAGTTGGCATATCTTATAGAATTATATCGAGAGCTTTATCCAAGCTTGAGGATCTATTTTTATACGTTAGTCGAAACATATTCAAATCCATTTACCGTGTTTGGGCCAAAGCGCGTCGCTCTTTTCCTTGGCACAAGCTACCTGGTATTGAACGGCGTTGACCATATCCGCTTGTTCAGTAAACGCTTCGACGATTTGATCAAATTGGCGGTCGTCCAACCTCACCAAATCGAAGAGACGCTCAAAGACATTTTGTCCGAGATCGAATGATATCGTGAGCAATCTCGCGTGAGAAAGGTGGCGCTGGAGCGCTCTGCAATTTCGCGTGAAACAGGCTTGTCAGACATTTAGGGGGTGCACGACAGGATCGTGCGCACGCAAAAGAAACCTCCGGACGACGTCGATATAGCCATCGTAGACCATCCCTCCATTCTCCATGACCAGTCGGTCGCGGTTGTCCTGATACCATCGCGGAATCTCGTACCAGGGCATGGTTGGACACTCGTGATGAGCGGCGTGCAGGTTATTATAAAGATAGAGCAAGCCCAGGATTGGTGCATTCTCGACGATCGCCGTGCGCTCCAGCACGCCATCGGCCGCCTTGTGTTCCGCGAATGAGCGTAGAAGCATTAATGACGTCGCAGGGTAAACGATAGCGAGACCATAGAACCAGAGGTCCATCTCGCAGATCGCGACAAGCCAGATCACGACCAGCACCATCATCGGGAGATGCTGGAGCCACGCGCGGCATATGGCTGCGTCACCCCGGCGGGCGCCCCGGGCTTGATCGACAAGGAACGCGATGATGCTCCATGCAGGACCGATCGTCAGGCGACCAAATAGAGTCTTCTGGATTCGCAGCAACCATCGACCAGCCGGCCCCAGAGCCTCCCAGTCCGCCGTCGTGACATATCGCGACTCGGGATCGTCAAGCGGGTCGGTCAGTCGCTCGTTATTGTGGTGGCGCAGGTGAGAGACGCGATAGCTCTCGTAAGGCAGCCACAAAGAAATCGGCCACGATGCTATCAGACGATTCATCGTTCGCGAGCGTGTGGGATGACCATGCAAGATTTCATGCTGCAGCGAACTGTGCCAGGCGACGAGCCAGGCGCCAGCCGCTGCCACGAACCAGGACGGTAGCAATGCATGGAAATAGGTCAGAGCAAGCCAACTGCCGTAGATCAGCGCGGCCAGAGCGATTGTTGGCCACTCGATCTTCCGCCGCCGAGCCACAAACTGCGAATTTGAGCGCTCATCTTGCTCACAAGCGATGGAAATCGATAGTTGGCTGATCATAGCGGGCTCCATATGCTCCCCTTAAAACAGCAAATGGTCAGCGTTTTCACAACGAGATGAATGCACCATACAGTCACCATTGGTGTGATTTATGGTCGAATGTTTTGAAAATTTACTTTTCGCTCGATCCATCGACAAAATGGTCATTTCCGGCGCTAAACGCACCCAATGCTGCACTGCAGCGCTCATGCATATGCAAATCCCAAACGAGCGCTTTACGATCCGGCCTCAATCAGAAATGGTCCAATGAAAGCGGGCACTGACCTGCAATAACGAAGGGGATTGTCATGAAGAATATCATTTCGCGGCGCGATCTGTTGGGCGGTGCCGCTGCCTCCGCGGCATTGGCCGTGTCGTCAGGTCGCGGGGCTCTCGCGCAGCAGAAAACCAGTATCAGTGTTCGGATCGACCGCGATGTCACGGCGCTGGATCCTGCCTTCCGCGGCGGCCCGCACGACGCCAATATCTTCAAGTCTGTCTATCAGCGCCTGATCAAGCAGAAGGACAATTCCGCCGAGACCGAACTCGACGCCGCCTCCGAACTGAAGCAGGTCAGCCCGACACTGATCGAGTTTACGCTGAAGCCCGGCCAGATGTTCACCGACGGCTATGGCGAAATGACTGCCGAGGATGTGAAATTCTCCTTCGAGCGCTTTTCGGTCTCGCCCGTCGATGGCAAGGTGTCGCCCTACAAGGGCGATTGGACCGGGCTGACCGGGGTTGAAGTCACCGGCAAATACACCGGCAAGATCGTGCTCTCCCAGCCCAATGCGGGACTCTACGCCATTGCGTTGGCCGATGGCTCGGGCTGCATCGTCTGCAAGAAGGCGGTCCTGGAGCGCGGCGTCGAGCACAACATCAAGCCGGTCGGCTCGGGTCCCTATCAGGTCATCTCAGTCGAGAAACAGCGTGGCGCCGTGCTCAAGCGCAACCCGGCTTATACAGGCCCGAAGCCGACTTTCGAGGAGATCAAGGTTAACTTCATTCAGGACCCGAAGACTGCCGAATTGGCGCTGCGTTCCGGCGAGCTCGATTTTGCCGTGCTCCCACCCGCCGTCGCCGAACCGATGCGCAATGTTTCGGGCTTGGTCGTCGATCAGGCGCCCGGCCTTGCCTATATCTGGCTTGGTATCAACATGGAGAAGGCGCCGTTCACCGATCTCCGCGTGCGCCAGGCGATCAGACTTGCGCTTGACGTCGACCAGATGCTGCTCGCCGGCTTCAACGGCAAGGCGCCGCGCCTCAACACGCTGGTGATGGCGCCCGTCCTCGGCGCCTGGACCGAGGCGCCGGTCTACAAGCGCAACGTCGTCGAGGCGAAGAAGCTGCTGGCCGAAGCCGGCCATCCCGCGATCAAGACGCGCATCACAATCCTCAATCAGCCCGCCTACCAGACCATGGCGCTGGTGGCGCAGGCGCTGCTGCGCGAGGTCGGCATCACGGCCGAACTCGACGTGCAGGAGGGCGGTACCTATTGGGAGGCCGGCAAGGGCGAGGCCGGCAAGAACCTCGATCTCTTCATGATGCGCTTCAACGGCAAGCTCGACCCCAACTTCCTGATGCAGTGGTTCGTCTCGGGCCAGATCGGCACCTGGAACTGGCAGCGTTTCAATAGCCCCGAATTCGACAGGCTCTACCAGGAGGCGATCGTCGAGGCTGACCCGGCCAAACGGGCCGCGATCGTCATCAAGGCGCAGCAGGAGATGGACAAGTCCGCCGCCTTCGTCTGGCTGACCAACGACGTCGCCTTCCCTGTCCGCCGCGCGACCGTGAAGCCAGCCTATCTGCCGGGCGCGATCGATTGGCAGCTCGACAGGTTTACGGCCGCTTGAGCGGGCTCCCCAACCTCGAAGCCCTCATCCTGAGGAACGCCGCATGCGCGTCTCGAAGGATGCTTCAGTACGCTCTGGAGCATCCTTCGAGACGGCTGCTGCGCAGCCTACTCAGGATGAGGGCTGAAGGTGGGCGACATGGCTCGTCCCCATGAACGACACCGCCCGCTATCTCCTAAGCCGCCTCGTTACCACAGCCCTGATCGTGCTCGGCGCGATGCTGCTGCTGTTCACGCTGTCAGCCATCGTGCCGGGCGATCCAGCAACGGCTCTGCTAGGGCCACAGGCGACGCCGGAATATGCAAAGCGCTTCATCATGGAGATGGGGCTCGATCAGCCTTGGTATCGCCGGCTCTTCATCTTTCTCGGCAATCTGCTGGTCGGCAATCTCGGCACGGATGTGTTGTCGGGGCGGCCGGTCACGGCCATCGTCGGGGCCGTCATACCCTATACCTTTATCCTGACTTTCGCCTCGATCGGGCTCGCCGTGCTGATCGGCGTGCCACTCGGCTGCTATGCCGCGACCCATCGCGGCTCGGTTGCCGACCATGCGCTCGCCTTCGTCAGCGTGGCCTTCATCGCGATCCCCTCCTTCGTCATCGCGATCTTCCTCTTGCTGATCTTCTCGATCTGGCTCGACTGGCTGCCTGTTCTCGGCGCCGGCGAGGCTGGAAACTGGGCCGACCAGGCCAAGCGATTGATCCTGCCGACCACGGCGCTCAGCGTCGGCTGGATCGGGTTCATCGCCCGGCTCGTCCGCTCCTCCATGCTGGAGGTGATGGGCGAGAGCTATATCCGGACAGCACGCGCCTATGGCCTGTCCAACAGCATGGTGACCTATAAATACGCGCTGAAGAACGCCTGCATCCCGACCATCGCCGTCCTCGGCATGGGTATCGGCCGGCTGCTAGGCGGCGCCGTTCTGGTCGAGATCGTCTTTGCAAGGCCCGGACTTGGGCGCCTGATTTTTGATGCGATCGCCACGCGCAACTTCCCGGTATTGCAGGGCGCGGTGCTCGTTGTTGTGCTGATCTTCGTCGTCACCAATCTGCTGGTCGATCTGAGCTATTCCGCGATCGACCCGCGCATCCGCCGCAACACGACATCCGAAAGAGCGGGACGATGAACGCTGTCACCGCGACTGCCGGAATGTTTCGACGCATCGGCTCGCAATTCGGAGGCGCCGTCGGTCTTGCAATTGTTCTCGTCGTGGTCGCATCGGCCGTGTTCGCGCCGCTGGTGGCAACACATGATCCCGATGCGCTCGACGTCCTGAACCGCTTCTCCGGCCCTACCACGCAGCATTGGCTCGGCACAGACCATCTCGGCCGCGATCTGTTCAGCCGCCTCGTTCATGGTTCCAGCGTGGCGATGGCTGTTGCACTGACCTCGATTTCGACCGCGTTGATCGCCGGCACGCTGCTGGGCATCCTCGCCGCTTCGCTGCCTGCGCGCTCCGAGCGGCTTATCCTGATCCTCTTCGACGTCATCTCTTCCTTCCCGAGTCTCGTGCTGGCGCTTGCCGTGGTTGCGGTCTTCGGCCCCTCGACGGCGCTCGTGGTCGTCATCGTCGCGATCACCTTGATCCCGCATTTTGGCCGGGTCGCACGGGCTCAGGTGCTGACCGTCCGCAATGCGCCCTATATCGAGGCTGAGCGGCTGCTGGGCGCCTCCTCCTGGCGCATTATCGTATCCCACATCCTACCCAACATCGCCGGGCCATTGATGGTGCTGGCATCGATCGACATCCCTGTCGTCATCACCATCGAGGCCGGGCTTTCGTTCATCGGACTCGGCGTCCGGCCGCCGCTCGCAAGCTGGGGGACGCTCATCTACGACGGCTATGCCTACCTCTCGGATTCAAAGCTTCCTGTGGTGATCGCCAGTAGCGCGCTCGGCATCGCTACCCTCGGATTCACACTCTTCGGCGAAGCCCTGCGCGACGCGGTCGATCCGCGCCTGAACACGGATCGCTAGCAATGGCTCACGCATCGTCCCTCGTCAGCATTCGCAATCTCACCCTCGATGCACGCACCGAGCGTGGGCAGGCGCATATCCTGCGCGGGCTCGATCTCGAGATCGGCCGAGGACGCATCCTCGGTGTGGTCGGGGAATCCGGCTCCGGCAAATCAACGCTGGCCTCGGCCCTGCTGCAGCTTCTACCGGGCAACATCAGTCGCCTTGATGGTGAGATCAGCTTCGACGGCACCGACCTCCTCAAACTGTCGGCCAAGGAAATCCAGGGGTGGCGCGGGACGCGCATCGCCATGATCTTCCAGGATCCGATGACGGCGCTGAACCCACTCTTCACCGTCGGCACGCATATGGTCGATGTGCTGCGAAGACGGTTTCCCAAGCTGACGAAGCGCGAGGCCATGACCCGTAGCGAAGCGATGTTGGCCAAGGTCGGCATCGCCGCGCCCGCCATGCGGCTGAAGGCCTACCCGCACCAACTATCCGGCGGCATGCGCCAGCGCGTGATGATCGCGATGGCGCTCTCTGTCGAACCCGATCTGTTGTTGGCCGACGAGCCGACGACGGCGCTCGACGCAACCGTCGAAGCCCAGATCGTTGCTCTGTTCGACCGTCTCCGGCAGGATTTTTCCGGATCTATCGTTTTCATCTCGCATCACCTCGGCCTGATCGCCGAGCTCTGCGACGATCTCTGCGTGATGTATGGCGGCGCCATCGTTGAGACCGGACCGGTTGCCGAGGTGCTCAACCGCCCCCGCCACCCCTACACCCGCGCTTTGCTCGATTGCGAGATTGAGGATGGCGACGAGGGACGTCTCGCGACGATTCCAGGCGAGGTGCCCAATCCTCTGAGCGAGCTGACGCAATGTATCTTCGCGAGCCGCTGCGGCTTTACCGCTGAGATTTGCCTGGAAAGGCATCCACCGCTCGCAACAGCAGGCGCTGGACGCCAGGCCGCCTGCGTGCGCTCGCACGAGGTCCTGCCATGAGCGCGTTGCCAATGGTCAACCGCCCGTTGATCGATTTCAGTGATGTCGCGGTCGTCTACAATGGTCAGGTCCGCGCGCTCGATGGCATTTCGCTTGCCATCGAGCGAAGCGAAATCGTCGGCCTTGTCGGCGAATCCGGCTCAGGCAAGACCACCCTGTGCCGCGTGCTCATGGGGCTCGTTCGAGCTACCTCTGGAACGATTGCCATCGACGGCGAGCTCCTGGCGACTCGGTTGTCACGCGATCCGCTGGGCTTCCGCCGGCAGACGCAGATGCTGCTGCAGGATGCAGTTGCCTCGCTTTCGCCGCGAATGCGCATCCGCGCTCTCGTAGAGGAACCCCTGAAGATTCATGGCTTGCCCATGGTCGAGGGCCGGGCCCGGCTGCTGCGTATTCTCAAGCGGCTCGGCCTTCCAGAGACAACACTCGACAAGTTTCCGCATCAGGTCTCGGGCGGGCAGGCCCGCCGTGTCGCGATTCTAAGAGCGCTTGTCCTCGAGCCGCAGATCGTCGTCGCAGATGAACCAACGGCAGGGCTGGACGTGTCGGTCCAGGGCGACCTCTTGAACCTGATGCGGGATCTGCATGAGGAGTTTGCTCTGACTTATCTCGTCGTCAGCCACAACCTCAATGTCGTGCGGCGTCTGACCAACCGCACCGTCGTGATGTATCTCGGCCAGATCGTCGAAGAAGCTCCGACCAAGTCTCTGTTCGAGGCGCCTGCCCATCCCTACACGTCCGCGCTGCTCTCGACCAACCCTTCCGTCGATCCCGCCCGACGCCGAGAGCGCATCATCCTGAAGGGCGAGATCCCCAGCCCCATCAACCCGCCATCAGGCTGCCGCTTTCACACCCGCTGCCCGCAGGTGCAGGCCCGGTGCAGCCAGGAAAAACCGCTGCTTAGACCAACCATCAAGGGCGGAACCGTGCGCTGTCACTTCCCTTTGACCGCAACCCAGGCTTCGACCTGATGGCAAGGCTTACTCTGACGGACGTCGAGATCTTTGCGAAGGAAGCACTGATTGCGTGCGGCGCCTCGGAGACCGCTGCGGCCTCGGTCGCGCGCTCGATCCGTCGGGCGCAGGCCGACGGGATCGGGAGCGTCGGTCTGGGATATCTCGGAATCTATCTCGGCCATCTCAAGTCGGCCAAGGTCGACGGCTACGCATTTCCGCTGGTGACATCTGCACGGGCGGGCGCCGTTCTCGTCGATGCGCAGCACGGCTTTGCCCATCCGGCGTTCGACCTTGCACGTCCGTCGCTCGCGGCAGCCGCACGCGAGGTCGGCTGTGCAACGCTGGCGATCCGTCGATCCTATTCGATCGGAGTGCTGGGCCATCCGGTGGAAGATTTGGCGGAGGACGGCCTGATCGCTCTCGCCTTCAGCAACTCTCCGCCGAATGTCGCGCCGTGGGGAGGGCGGAAACCGCTGTTTGGCACAAATCCACTGGCATTTGCATGTCCGAGGCCTGGGCAATCGCCGCTGGTAATCGACCTTGCCACGAGCCAGGTCACGAAGGTCGCTCTCACAGCTGCCGCGCGAGCTGGCGACCCACTCCCAGATCATTGGGCTCTCGATTCCGATGGCCGGCCAACCAAAGACCCTGCTGCGGCCCTGACGGGCTCGATTGCCCCGATGGGGGGTGCCAAGGGCGCAGCACTGTCGCTCCTCGTCGAAATCCTGGCCGCAGGGCTGACCGGTGCGAATTTCTCGAAGGACGCATCGGCCTATGCAAAGCCGGATGGCCCGCCACCCGGCGTCGGCCAGTGCATCATCGCCTTCGCTCCAGAGGCTTTCGCTCCGGGATTTGGCGATCGCATCGAGGATCTCGCCCTGGCCATCACCGCTCAGTCCGGAGCTCGCCTTCCTGGCGACCGGAGGCTGCAGGCTCGTCGGCAAGCAGAGATCGCCGGCGTCGACGTCGACGATGCGCTCATCGCCGAGATCAGAACAATCCAGGCCACGTCATGAAGATCACGGCCATCCGCGCCACGCCGGTCAATATCGCGCTCGAGGCGCCCTATCTCTGGTCCTACGGCTCATTGGCAGGGTTCTCGAAGACGATTGTGGAGGTCGAGACCAGCGATGGGCTGGTCGGCCTCGGCGAAGGCCCGTCGCCCGCGAACGCGTCAGTCATCATCAACAATTTCGCTCCGCGCCTGATCGGCATGGACGCGATCGACATTCAAGCCTGCGAAGCACGGTGCCTGCCGTCATGGCGCGGGGTCTACACGGATGTCGACTTCGCCAGCATCCGCGCTTTCGGCGCCATCGAGATGGCCCTTTGGGACATTCGCGGGAAGGCGTGGGGGCGGCCGCTTTGCGACCTCTTCGGAGGCCGCGTGCGCGACGCAATCACATTCACGGACTACTTCTCGTTTCGCGAGGAGAAAGACGGGGTCGGTGGAGAAAGCGACCCGCAGGCCGTACTCGACTACTGCCTCGGACAAAGGGAGCGCTTCGGAACCACCATGTTCGAAGGCAAGCTCTCGACGGCCGACCCCCGGCCTTCGATCGAGACCCTGGAGCTTCTGCGCGAACGCCTTGGTGCGGACGCCGTTTTGCGTATCGATTCCAACAAAGCCTATTCTCTCGGCGCGGCCACACGCATCGCCCAGGCGATCGAGCCGCTCGGGATTCGGTCCTGGGAAGATCCGGTCGCGACATTCGAGGACATGGCGAAGCTGCGCCGCCATACCAGCATTCCATTTTCTGTCCACACCCCGGACCTGCGCAGGGCGCTGGCACTTGGCGTTCCCGATGCCTTCTGCACGGATGTCAACGTGCATGGTGGTATTGGACGCACGCTGAAGTTCATCGCCGCCTGCGAACAGGTCGGCCTCGATTTCTGGTGCTACTCAGGCGACTCCGGCATCGCGAGCAGCGTATATCTGCACCTCGCAGCCGCCCATCATCACATCCGGGAGCCCTCGCAGTCGCTGTTTCACATGCAGCCCTTCGACGTGATCGAAGAAGGTCCGCTGCGCCCGCGCGACAATGTCGTGGCGGTTCCGCAAGGTCCGGGGATCGGGGTCACGCTGTCTCGCGATCGCTTGGCATTCTGTCATCGCGACTTCGTTGACAACGGACCCTACGACAAGTTCCACGACCCGGATCGTCCTGGCATCTTTCGGCGCCTGCCGCTGTCGTGAGTCGATGAGCACCGCGCGCAGACGCCTATGGCTGTCGATTTTGCGGCGACCGCAATCTCATGCCGCAAAAGCCCGAAGCGCTCTCGTCACGATCGGCTCGCCCTTCGGACCAGTTTGACATTCGTATGAGACAGGACGGAAGACGATGAAACCGATCTACATGGACTACCTCAACCGTCTCGATGTTGAGGAGTTGGCAATGACCGAGGACGAGATCCTCGAAGCCATCGAGACGAGTCTCGCGACCCAGGGGCGCGGGGAAGCCGTCATCGAGCCACGCATGCACCTCGAGCCTGGTGTCGCCAACGGTCACTTCAATGTTCTGCGCGGTGCTCTGAAGGAGCCCATCGATTCAGCGGGTGTGAAGATCGTCGGCGATTTCGTCGACAATTATAAGCTCGGCCTGCCATCGGAACTTGCCAGCCTGCTCTTGTTCGATCCACGCACTGGCGTTCCCAAAGCATTCCTCGATGCGAGCGCGATCACGGACATGCGCACCGGCGCTGTCACGGCGATCGGCGCGAAGTATCTGGCGCGGAAGGGATCGAGGATTCTCGGCCATATTGGTGCGCGAGGAACGGCATATTGGAATGTGAGGCTTCTGGACCATCTGTTCGACTTTGACGAAATCCGCGTCCATTCCCGTCGGCCGGAAAGCCGCAACAGCTTTGCCGAGCGACTGAGCCAGGATCTCGGCAAGACGGTTGTTGCCACTGACGACTGGCAAAGCTGCGTGGTCGGGGCCGATATCGTCGTCGAAGCCTCCCGCCTCGACGCGCCAACACCAATCCTCAAGACGGAGTGGATCAAGAAGGGAGCCTTCGTTGTGCCTTACGGGACGATGAGCGCAGTCGAGCTGTCCTTGACCGATGTCATGGACAAACTCGTCGTCGATGATTGGGGGCAATGCAAAGGCGGCAAATTCGGCAGCCTCCGCGCCCATGTCGAAACCGGTCGACTTTCGATCGACACACTCCATGCCGAACTTGGGCAGATTGTAGCAGGTCTCAAGCCGGGTCGGCAAAGCGACGACGAGACCAATCTTTTCTGGCACCGCGGGCTTTCGCTTTCGGATATCGCCCTCGGCCACGCCATGCTGCAGAAGGCGCATAAACTGCAGATCGGCCAACGCCTCCGCTACGCGTGAGTTATCCGCCGATGACCCTCATCGCCAACGCCCGGATGTATTCCGTCAATGCTCAGGTCGCCGCGGCCTGGGCGGACCTGTTCGCTTGGCTAGCCAAGGCGAGCGGTGTTGCCTTGGAACCGATTGCCCACGCCCCTCCTGCGCCGATGTCGGCTCTCTGGAGGCGAAGTGATCTCGGTTGCGTTTTTATGTGCGGCAGGCCCTGGCGTCGTGCCTGGCCCAAACCGGTTCCACTGGCAGCGCCGGTTCCCTCCCTCGCGCAGTACGACCAGCGCCCCTACTACATGACCTATCTAGCGGTGCGTGCCGACAGCCGATTTCAAGAACTGCCTGACACGTTTGGCGGCAGGCTGGGTTATACAATTGAAGAAAGTCAGTCTGGATTCAACGCGCTACGTTATCACTTGCTTCCATTTCGGAGCCAAGCCAAACCTCGACTTTACGCCGCCAGCATCGGACCTCTCTACACACCGCGCGCAGTCGTGAACGCGCTCGTGTCGGGGAAAATCGATCTCGGTCCAATCGATTCCTATGCATTCGATTTGATGAAGATGTCGCCAGGCGACCCGGTCCATCAGCTTCGCGTTGTGGCCGTGACCGAGCCTGCGCCAATTCCCTTCCTCGTCGCCGCCCCCTCGACCTCACGTGGCACGACGGATCGGCTTACCGCCGCACTCCTGAACAGTTCTGCGGACGGGGAGGCAAAGGCGATCCTCGATAGACTGCAGCTCAAGGGCTTCGCCGTGGTCGATGTCGCGTCGTATGAAGTTCTCGATCGATGGGACACAGCCGCGCGCGACGCTGGTCATGCGTGCCTCGACTGATGCCGAAGCCGTCAAATGATGACTGGCGCCAGCTATTATGCTGATCGCAAAGTGCCAGTGACGAGCTGGTCGACCGCGCAGCGCATCTTGCCAATTCATTCCTGGCCGGAAGCCGGGCTGCCGACATGTCGCGCCTCTATCCATTCTACGACGCCAGAATCCAAACCGGGTTCGAAAAACAGCGGCGGCCGCGGCCGATCTCTCAGCGCGGCAGCAGGATGACGCTTTCGTCCTGGCGAATGAAGAAGCTGGCGGGCTGAATGGCCTTGAGCCGGGCTTCCCGCTCGCTCAGCTCGGTGTCGTCGTGATTGGGCGCATGATGCGTGCACGCCAGGCGCCCGGCTCCGGCGGCCGCGATCAGGCGCAGGCCCGCCTGCCAGCTCGAATGGCCCCAGCCGCGATGGGCTTCGAAATCCAGCGTCTCGTCCCACATCCCATCATAGACCACGAGATCGGCGCCGCGGCAGAAGGCGACGAGGCCCTGTTCGGGCTCTGCGCCGTCATGCTCGTGGTCGGTGAGGATCACCAGCGCGTGGCCGGCATGGTCGAAGCGATAGCCGCTAGCCCCACCGCCATGGCGCAAGGCGATCGTCCGCACGGCGGTCTCGCCGAGGCTCAAAGTCGCTCCCGGCACGAAGCTTGAGCAATCGAGCCGGCAGGGCAGCCGCTCGAAGGCGATGGGGAAGAACGGTTCGGCGAAAAGGCGCGCCAGCACAGCCGGCAGATTGGCGCCGCCGGGGGCTGGCGCGTGAATGGCGACACGGCCCTGTCGCGAGAACAGCGGCTTGAAGGCCGAGAGGCCGATGATGTGGTCGAGATGCAGATGCGTCAGGAGCAGCGTCGCCTCGGAAGTCCCCGCCTGCATGATCGCCTGCCCGAGCCTTCGCAGCCCGGATCCTGCATCGATGATGAAGCTCCGGCTGCCGACCGTAACCTCGAAGCAGCTCGTATCGCCGCCATAGACTCGATACTCCGCACCGGAGACCGGAATCGAGCCGCGCGCGCCCCAGAAGCGGATGCCGAACGGGCCATTGCCGGTAGACATGACGTCAGCCATCGCTCTTCGACCCGGTGCGCGAACCCTGGCTCATCGTGACGACGTTGTCTTGAAGCCGCTTGACCATCAGCCTTGTGACGGAAAGAGCCATCTGCGGGAACTCGGCCAGCAAGGCGAGGAAAATCTCCTTGCGTAGTTTCAATGTCGTCACCGCCGTCGCCGCGACGATCGTGGCGGAGCGCAGATCGCCCGTGACGATCCCCATTTCCCCGAGAATGGCACTGGCTTCGACCGTCGAAATCCGCACGGGGCCGTCGGACGTCTCGATCAGCACGTCGGCCGACCCGGCGATCACGACATAGGCCGCATCCGATTCGTCGCCCTGCCGGAACAGCACCTCGCCGGGGGCGAAGACGGCCCGCTCGCTGGTGAAGGCCAGCAGCTTGAGGCGGGCGATATCGAGATAGGCGAAGATGGGGACCGCGCGAAGCGCCCTGAGTTCCTCATTGTCGCCATCCCTCGTCACTGGCGCCTCCAAGCGCTCGATGGGTACATCGGCATGGCTCGCAGGCCCTGTCGCCAGCTTTGCGCCATCGAAGGCGACGTGCAGATCGAAATCCGCCTTGGCATCGATTTCACGGCCGACGACGATCAGTGTCCGCCCCGCCATTTCCGCCCGGAGACGGCTTTGCATCTGCTGCGCTTCTGTCTGGCTGAAGGCGCCGAATGCATTGTCGAGGATCAGGATCTGGGGGTGCTTGATCAGACAGCGCGCCAGAGCGACCTGGGCCTTCACCGACGGGAACAGCAACCGGCCCGCATAGCCCGTCGGCTGCTCCAGGCCGAGCTGATAGATTTCCCCCTCCAGATCGAGTTCTGTGAGGCTATCGAAGATGGCCTCGTCGACACGCTCGCGGGCGGCCGCAGCCCCATGCGCGACCAGGCCGAAGAGCAGGTTGTCCCGCACCGGAGCCGCCGGGCAGTAGGTTGCGGGGTCGTAGAACGCGATCGATCGGCCCTGATCGGAGGCGGCGCGCGTGCGGAACGCATCTCTGGCGGACAAAATCCGATGCTCGAACTCGCCGTCCAGAAGGCCGAGGCGGTGAACCGGCTCGACATAGCGGAAGGCCAGCCCGATGAAGCGCGACCGGTCCGCCTCGCCGACGGCCCCGCCTTCGGTCCTCGCCAGGCTTTCGCGATACTCTGGAAAATCTTCGGCCGCGATGAATGAGAACTGCTCGAACAGCGCCTGATCGGGCGTCACGTCCTGAAAGATCTCCAGCATGGTCGCGGCAATCCGCCGGCCCGTCTGCGTCAGGTGATCCGTCAGATCGAGTTGATCGAGCACCTGCCGCGTCATGGTGTGATTGGCGAGATTGGCACCGGCGAAAGCCGACTCGATCGGGACGCCGAACAGGATGTTCTCGCCGATCGAGGCGTTCCTGACGTAGCGCTGTGGATCGAAAGGCTCGATGGCGTCCTCGGCGCCGTAACTCGCGAGCGTATCGCGGAGCCGCGAGCGGATTTCGGCGATACGTGGCACGAGCTCGGTCGGAGCGTCCAGCCCGATCTTGCGCGCCAGGCCGAAGCGGAAGACGGTATCGGCCAGCCCGACCACACGCAGCACCTCGATCACTCGGACGTCCAGTTCGGCAGCGCTGCCGGCTTTCGCGCCGGAGAAGTCGATCGACCAATGTGACGGCGTCTGGCCGGCTGGCGGGGGCGCCCGCAGGCCGTAAAGGATGTTGTCCCGCAAGGTGCCGTCGAGCAGTGCGGGTTCCGGCCCGGCATAGGCCAGGCAGCGCCCGCGGACCGAATGCGACAACTCGCCGATCGGAATCTCCGCAATGGACAGCGTGCCCTCGGTCGCGGTCATGCGTCCGCCCAGAATTTGCGCGAAGCAGCTCGCGCCCTCGCCCGTCCCGGTGATGGCGACATGCCGGCCGAGCGGAACCGCCAGCGAGACCTGGTCCAGCAGGCGGTCGCCCGTCGCATTAGCGACCGTCAGGCGCTGTGCTGAAATCGTCCCGGCAGCCGGCAGGTCGCCCTGCGTGTGAACATCCGGCGGATCCGCGCGTGACGGATCATCGGGCAGTTCGAACAGCTCGATGATCTGCTGGAACTTGGCTTCGCTGTCGAGCCGCTGCTGGTCCCAGTCGATAAGTTCCTTCACCGGCGGCGGCAGATCGCGATAGGCGGCGATGACGGCAACAAGTTGTCCGATGCCGAGCTGTCCCGACAGCGCCGCCAGTCCACCGACGGTGTAGAACAGGAACGGCGTGACCTGGGCCAGGAGATTGTTCAGGGCCTTGACCGCGAATTTGCGGCCATAGAGCCGGTAGCGAATGCCGAACAGCACCTCCAGCCTCTCGGCGACCAGATTGCGCTCGACCGCCGCGGTGCCATGGTTCGAAACCTCGCCGATTGTCTCGACGACCTCGCCGATCTTGCCGGCAAAGGCCCTGGAGGCGATCTGGCGCTGTTTCCCCAGCCGGATCTGCTCGCGCCGCAGCCACGGGATGAGCATACCCTGGATCAGCACCATCGACGCCGCGATCAGCCCGAGCACGACATTCTGAAGCAGGATGAAGACGAGCGCCGTAAGCGCCTGGCCGCCCAGGAACACGGGCTGCACGAAGGCGTCGCCGACGAAGCCGCCGATCGGCTCGACCTCGTCCTTGATGATCGTGGCCGCTTCCGAGGGTTTCAGCCGCTGCATCGCCTCCGGGCTGAAGTTTAGCAGCGCCGAGAACAGATCGAAGCGGAGTTTCTGCAGCAGCCGCTCGCCCAGCGCGCCCTTGCGCATGTTGATGACGTATTTGAAGCCGCCATTGATCAATACCAGCAGGAGGAACGCGCCCGACAACGCCATGAGATAGGACAGGCGATCGAGCAGGACGCCATCGAAGACATGCCGGGGGCCTCCGAGCCAGGCCGGCAAGCCCAGATCGATCCGGAACACGCGCGCCGTCTCTGCCCCTCCCGGGAAGGCGCGTCCCTGCAGGGCATCGGAAATGATGTATTTTGGGAGATCCAGAGACAGAAAATAGAACGGCAATGAAACGACGACGATGGACAGTATCTTGATCTGCTCGATACGGCTGTTGCGCCATATGTAGGAAAAGAAGCCGATCATGACAAAATCAGGGAGCCTCTTTTCTGTCTACCAATCAAATTTCTGTCGCGATTTCCTGCGAGGCAGCGTTCGATTTGGCCCCGCTTAAGTTGAAAACCAACCAAATAGAGAGAATCTACCACTTTCCATGAAGTCCGCCCATCCCGTTTCCTGATCAGGACATGCCCAAACCGAATACGGCGCGATCCAAGACAAGAGCATGATCTGATTGCTCCGAGTCAACCGGGGAATGCCGTAAAGGCCTCCCGCAAGGCATCGGGGGGCACGAACGTCCCGCTGGATGCCGCGACAAGGGCAGCCGACTGCATTCGGAGCGGCTTCAAAACAGCCGCCTTCACCGACCTCGACCCGAATTGCCTGAGGCCATCCCCTTGCGATCCGCGTGGAAATCCGTATACAGCCGGCATCGCATCAGCCGCACCATTCGCGTGGTCGATGAGGACCGGTCTCCGGTTCGCGTCGCGTCGGTGGATTTTTTGACCGGTTCGACCCTTTGAGGCCGGATCGATGGAGTTGAGACCGATGAAGATTCGCAATTCGCTGAAGTCGCTGCGCGGCCGCCATCGCGACAACCAGCTCGTGCGCCGCAAAGGCCGCGTCTACATCATCAACAAGGTCCAGAAGCGCTTCAAGGCGCGCCAGGGCTGAGATCTCGCGCGGACAGCGATGTCCGCGCGGTATCCGGGCTTCGGCTGGAGACGGAAAGCGGGGCGCCGATGGCGTAGCCCGCTTTTTTGCGTCGGGGCGGTCGCCATCCCGTGAATTGACGCGCGGCAGCCGGTCATGACACTCTTGTGTCATGATGATCACGCGAATGCTTCCCACTGACATCGTGCTGGCACTGGCCATTGCCGCAACCATTGCGGCAGCCCCCGCGACGGCGCAGGAGAGCCCGCCGCCCCGCCCCGGCATCGTCGCCCCCTCCGACAAGGACGACAATCCTCAAGTCGCGCCGCCTGCCCCGTCTCGGACGCCGGCGGCGACGCTCGACCGGCTGTTCGAGCGTCTGGCGGCCGCCAAGGACGCCGAAGAGGCAAAGGGTATTGCGAACCTGATCCAGCGCCGCTGGGCGCGTTCGGGCTCCGATACCGCCGACTTGCTGATGACACGCGCCCAGACCGCGATGCGCGGCAAACAGCTCGAACTCGCGATCGAACTGCTCGATCGCGTCGTTAGCCTCGAACCCGACTGGGCGGAGGGCTGGAACCAGCGTGCCAACGCACTTTTCATCGCAGGCGACCCCATCCGCTCCATGATCGACATCGGCGAGGCATTGAAGCGCGAGCCACGCCATTTCGGCGCGATGATGGGGCTCGGCACCATTCTGCGCCAGCAGGGCGACGACAGGAGCGCGATGGTCGCCTACCGCCGCGCCCTCGAAGTCTATCCCCAGATGGAAGCGATCAGAAGCGCCGTCGATTCACTCAAGGCCGACGTCGACGGGCGCGACGCCTGAACCCACCCTCCCATCGAAACCAAAACGGGCGCAGCGACGTAAGCAAGACATGCTGACCCGCGCTCTTGTTCTGCTTGCCCTCGTCATCGCATCGGGCCTCGTCGTCAGGACGGAATGGATCGCGGCGCAGGTCGCGCGCGCCTATCCGCCGAAGGGCACCTTCCTCCCCGTGCCAGGCGGCCGCCTGCATTATGTCGAGCAAAAGCCCTCGGGCGACCCTCGCGGCACCGTGGTGCTGATCCATGGCGCCTCCTCCAACCATGCCGACCTGCTGGCGACGCTCGGTCCCGATCTCGGCCATTACCGCGTCATCGCGCTCGACCGGCCCGGCCATGGCTGGAGCGACCGCCTCGAAGGCCGCGCCATGGCCGACCCCGGACGGCAGGCCGCCGTGCTGATGCAGGCTCTGGACGGCATCGCGCCCGAATCCTTCGTGCTGGTCGCCCATTCGCTCGCCGGCGCGCTCTCGACCCGGATCGCACTCGACCGGCCGGAGCGGCTGAAAGGTCTCGTCCTGCTCGGCGGCGTGACGCATCCCTGGCCGGGCGGTATCGCCTGGTACCACCACCCGACCTCCTGGCCGCTGGTCGGGCCACTCTTCACCAGGCTCGCCGCGCTGCCGGCCGCGAGCCTGCTGCTCGAGCCCGGCGCCGAAAGCGTCTTCGCCCCGCGCCAGGCCCCGTCCGACTATATCGAAACCGGCGAGATTCGGCTGCTGCTGCGCCCATCGGACTTCCAGGCCAATTCGCAGGACGTCGCCGCGACATTCGATTTCGTGACCGCGCAGGCCCCGCGCTATCGCGAGCTGAAGGTGCCGGTCGTGGCCATCACCGGCGACAGCGACGCCATCGTCTCGCCGACGATCCATTCGGCCACGATCGCGCGCCAGGCGCCGCAAGGCCGCTTCGTGCTGCTGCCTGGCGTCGGCCACATGCCCCACCATGCTGCGCCGGAGATCGTCGTCGAGGCGATCGACCAGTTGGTCGGGCCGAGGTCGGGGCTGGCGTCGCGCTAGCGCCACGCATCTTGCTTCCAACTCAAGACGGAGCTATATGTCATGACATCCGTCATGACATCCGTCATGACATATAGCTCCAATGCTGAAAGACTTGCAATCTCTGGAGTTGGAGTGGGATGCCGGCAACTGGCCGAAATGCGCCAAGCACGGATTATCGCAGGACGATATCCAGTTTGTGTTCCGGAACGACCCCGGTGTCTTTCCTGCCAGAACCGCGACGTCCGAGTGGCGCTACGCTGCGATAGGAAGGGTGCGATCCGGCAGCTACGATTTCATCGTGTTTACTGTCCGCGGATCGACTTTAGATAAACTGATCAGGCCGATCTCGGCTCGTTACATGCATGCCGAAGAGGTGGAGTATTATGAAAGTCTCAAAGACGCTTAAGCCCTTTCCCGTGTTCGCCACGGATCAGGAAGCCGAAGATTTTGTCGATCACGCCGATCTGACGGAATACGATCTGTCGGGCTTCAAGCCGGTGCGCTTCGAGTTCAAGCCGAAAACGGCGACCATCGGCATGCGGGTTCCCGCGGAACTTCTAGAGGCGGTCAAGGCGCGGGCAGAACGCGAGGGAATGCCCTATCAGCGCTACATCCGGCATTCGCTCGAGCAGGCTCTGGCGATGCCGGAAAAGAAGCGGGCCTGAGCCAGCAGTTCGGTCGCTCCGGCATCACGCCTTCTCGACATGCTCCTTCGCCACGAAGGCGATACGGACCATGTTGGTCGCGCCCGGCGATCCGAACGGCACGCCGGCCACGACGATGATGCGGTCGCCGAGCCTGGCGAAGTTCTCGCGCACCGCGAATTTGCAGGCGCGGGACGCCATGTCGTCGACGTCGCTGGCGTCCTTGGTGACGACGGCGTGCACGCCCCAGACCAGCGTCAGCCGCCGCGCCGTGGCGCGGTTGGGCGTCAGCGCGATCACGGTCGAATTCGGCCGCTCGCGGGCGATGCGGAAGGCGGTGGAGCCTGACGAGGTCCAGGCGGCGATCGCCTTCAGGTTCAGCGTATCGGCGATCTCGTGGGCCGCCTTGGCGATGGCGTCGGCGCCGGTCGCTTCCGGCTCGGCCCGCTGCGCCTCCAGGATGGAGCGATAGACCGATTCGCTTTCCACCTCCTCGGCGATACGGTTCATCATCGTCACCGCCTCGATCGGAAACTGGCCGGCCGCGCTTTCGGCCGAAAGCATCACCGCGTCGGCACCCTCGAACACGGCGGTCGCAACGTCCGAGACTTCGGCGCGCGTCGGCACGGGGCTGGTGATCATGCTCTCCAGCATCTGGGTCGCGACGACGACGGGCTTGCCCATGCGCCGGCACATCCGGGTGATGCGCTTCTGTGTTCCCGGCACCTTCTCCAGCGGCATCTCGACGCCGAGATCGCCGCGCGCGACCATGATTGCGTCGGAGGCGTCGATGATTTCTTCCAGCCGCAGCAGCGCCTGGGGCTTCTCGATCTTGGCGAGCGCCAGCGCCCGGCCGCGTACGATCTTGCGCAGATCGGCCATGTCCTCGGGCCGCTGTACGAAGGACAGTGCGATCCAGTCGACGCCGGCCTCTGCCGCGGCCTCGGCATCGGACCGATCTTTGTCGGTCATGGCCGAGACGGCGATGGTGGTATCAGGCAGGCTGACGCCCTTGCGGGAAGAGAGCCGGCCACCGACCACGACGCGCGTCACAGCCTGCTTCTCGCTCGCCTTTTCGACAACGAGCCGCAACTTTCCGTCGTCGAGGATCAGGGTGTGGCCCGGCTCCAGCGCGCTCAGAATCTCGGGATGGGGCAGATGGACGCGCTTAAGCGTGCCCGGCGCAGGATCGGAATCGAGCGTGAAGCGGGCACCGTTCTCCAGCGTTACCCCGCCATCGCCGCCAAAGGCGCCGACGCGCAGCTTCGGCCCCTGCAGATCGGCCAGGATGCCGACCGGCCGACGGAACTTCGTCTCCAGCGACCGCAGCATCGCGACCTTTTCGGGCAGGGTATCCTTGTTGGTATGGCTCATATTGATGCGGAAGACGTCGACGCCCGCCTCGAACAGTTTCGCGCACATCTCCTCGGTCGCCGACGCCGGCCCCAGCGTGGCGATGATCTTGATCCGGCGCTCGCGCTTCATGATGTCGTCCTTCAGGGCCTTGCCGGCATGGCGCCGGTGGTGTCGGTCAGCTGGATTGTCCAGCTCTTCTGCTCGCCGGTATCGACCTCGAAGAAGCCGGCGCGGTCCAGGCCGCGCGCCAGGCAATCCTCGATGCCGCGAATCGTGAATTCCTTGTTGCGCGTGCACATGACGGATTTTCCCGTCCACTCGCCGCCCTTGTCGTAATCGACGGCGTGAACATAGTAGAAGCGCGCCGCCAGGGTGCCGCGCAGCAGCGTCTCGCAGCCGCGCGGGCTGAGATTCCACCAGCCTTCCGTGATCCAGCCCTGCGCATCGCGATAACCGATCGAGACGCCGATCCGGCTGCCGGTCGTATTGCACATGCGCAGATCCGCGAGCGCCGGTGCCGCACCGCTCAGGAGCAGCGCCGCCAGCAGGCACAGGCGCAGGATGATTCGTTCGATTCGGGCCATATTCAGGGGTCTATCAGGATCACGCGGCAATCGTTCACATTGGTCAAGGTCGGGCCGGTGCGCAGCAGATCGCCCAGCGGCTCGAAGAAACCGGTCGAATCGTTCTCCGACAGGCATTGGGCAGGAACGAGGCCGAGTGCACCGGCTCGCGCCAGCGTCGTCGGGTCGACGATCGCGCCGGCCGGGTCGCTCGCCTCGCCGCCGCCGCCATCCGTTCCGTCGGTGTCGCCCGACAAGGCGACGATGCCGGCCTCCCCGTCGAGCGCAATCGCCAGCGCCAGCGCGTATTCCTGGTTTGGCCCGCCCCGGCCCCGGCCGCGCAGGGTCACGGTCAGTTCCCCGCCCGAGAGGATGCAGGCGCGCCGGCCCTCGGCATTGATTTTTTTAGCCAATACGGCATGGGCAGCGGCGACATCGCGCGCCTCGCCTTCGAGATCGGCGCCAAGGTCATGCACGGCATAGCCCGCCGCCTCGGCCGCGGCACGCGCTGCCGCTATGGCATCGGCTGGACGCGCGATGATACGGAATTCGGTCCTGGCGAAGGCATCATGACCAGGCTTGGGCGTCTCGCTGGCATCGTCTTTGAGCAGTGCCTTCGCGGCAACCGGAAGATCGAGACCATAGCGCGCGACGATGGCCCGCGCCTGCTCCATCGTCGTCGGATCGGGCACGGTCGGCCCCGAGGCGATCGCGGTCGGCTCGTCGCCGGGGACGTCCGAGACCGCGAGCGTCAGCAGCCTCGCCGGGGCCGCGGCGAGCGCCAGCCGCCCGCCCTTGATCCGGGAAAGGCGCTTGCGCACGATGTTCATCTCGCCGATCGGCGCGCCCGAGCGCAGCAACGCCTTGTTGACCGCCTGTTTCTCAGCGAGCGTCAATGTGCCGGCGGGTGCGACCCAGTTGGCCGACCCGCCGCCCGAGAGCAGCACAAGCACGAAATCCTCTGCCGTAGCCGAGGCCGCGAGCGCCAGCGCGCGCTCGGCGCTGTCGATGCTGCCCTGGTCGGGCACCGGGTGGCCGGCAGCGACCATCGGGATGTGGCGCGTCGTCGTCTCGTAGCCATGGCGCGCCACGGCATGGCCGACGAGCCGCTCTGGGGGAAAGCCGCGATCGAGATAATGCGCTTCGGCCAGCGCCGTCATGCTGCCGGCCGCCTTGCCCGCCGCGAGCAGGATCAGCCGACCTCGCTCGGGTGCAGCGGGCAGATGCTGCGGCAAACAGCCCGACGGATGAGCCCGCGCCACCGCCGCGTCGAAAATCGCCCGTGCGACCGCACGCGGGTCGGCTCTGTCGTCCCCCGCTTGCTGCACCACCCGGAGCCCCCCACCCACGTTTCGCATCGACTTGATCGACATTCGTTGTCGATTCTTTTAGGTCGTGCCTCGGCGGACGTCATCAGGCTTTTGCCGATATAGTCATACTTTAAAAGGCGTCGAATGCGGTCCGAAATCGCTCCGGCCGAGACTGCCCCGGCACTTTCGCCTGGCGAGGTCGAGGTCATCCCCGGCGATCCCGCCGCGGGGATGCTGCTGCTCTGCGACCATGCCACGAACGCGATCCCCGCCAAACTCGATTCCCTCGGGCTGCCACCGGCGCAACTCGAACGCCACATCGCCTACGACATCGGCGCTGCAGCGATGACGCGGGCCATGGCTCGCACGCTCGGCGCACCCGCCGTGCTCTCGAACTTCTCGCGCCTTCTGATCGACCCCAATCGCGGTCTCGACGACCCCACTCTGGTGATGCGGCTCTCGGACGGCGCGATCGTGCCGGGCAATCGCCATCTCGACGCAGCAGGCATCGCAGAGCGCGTCGCCCGCTACTACAAGCCCTACGACGTCGCGATCGACGCGGCCGTCGAGGCGGCCCTGCAGCGGGGCCAACCACCTGCAATCGTTTCGCTGCACTCCTTCACCCCGTTCTGGAAGGGCGCGGCCCGGCCCTGGCATATCGGCGTACTCTGGGACTATGAGGGCGCGCTGGCGAAGCGGCTGATCGCCGCGCTGCAGGCTGAAACCGACCTGATCGTGGGCGACAACGAGCCCTATCATGGCGGTTTGCCGGGCGACACGATCGACCGTCACGCCACCCGCCGGGGCCTGCCCGACGCGCTGATCGAGGTCCGGCAGGACCTGATCGCGACCGACGAGACGGCGTGGGAATGGGGCAGAAGACTTGCCCGCGTCGTGCCGCCCTGCATCGCGGCACTGCGCGCCGGCTGAACGACGCGGCTGTTGAGAGACCACCGCTTGCGGCTTGACGCGAGGGGCCGCGCGATGCGAACCCCTCTCGCCAAACCTCCCCGTCATCGAGAAGGACATCAGATGGACGATCCGGTTGCTGGCGACCAGCTCAAGAGCATCGTCGAGCGCATCGAGCGCCTCGAGGAAGAGAAGAAGACCATCTCCGACGACATCAAGGAGGTCTATGGCGAGGCCAAGGGCAACGGCTATGACGTCAAGGTCCTGCGCAAGGTCATCGCCATCCGCAAGCGCGACGCCAATGAGCGCGCCGAGGAGGAGGCGATCCTCGACCTCTACCTCCAGGCGGTCGGCGAAAGCGCCTGAGCCCTCGCGACACCCTCTACGTCACCCCGGACAAGCGGCGCAGCCGCGCCTATCCGGGATGACGACGGGTCCGACGAACGACCGCCGGCTCAAAGCCAGCTGTTCTTCCGGAAGCGCCAGTACAAGACCGAGCAGGTCGTCACGATCACCGCGAGCACGGTATGATAGCCGAACTGCAGCTCGAGCTCCGGCATGTTCTTGAAGTTCATGCCGTAGATTCCGGCTAGCGCCGTCGGCACGGCGAGGATGGCCGCCCATGAAGCGAGCTTCTTGGTGATCGCATTCTCCTGGCTCTGTCCGACGAGCAGGCTTGCCTCGAAGGCGAAGGCCAGCACCTCGCGCAGGCTGTCGATCTTCTCCTGTACGGTGCGGACATGGTCGGTCACGTCGCGGAACATCGGCGCGAGCGTCGGGCGCACCTGCGGCACATTGGCATTGGACAGGCGCTGGCAGACATCGACCAGCGGCGCGATCGCGTTGCGGAGTCGCAGCAAATCGCGCCTGAGCATATAGAGCCGCTCGATGTCGTCGCGTCCGATCGGCGTCGCAAGCACCTTGTCCTCGAACGCCTCCACCTCGTCGTGGATCGCCTCCAGCACCGGCATGTAGTTGTCGACGATGAAATCGAGGATCGCGTAGAGGATGAAGTCCTCGCCCTTGGCGAGCGAGGTTGGGCAGGTCTCCCAGTGCTGGCGCACCGTCTTGTAGGAAGTCGAGGCGCCGTGCCGGACGCTGACGATGTAGCCATGACCGACGAAGATATGCGTCTCGCCGAAGGCGATGCGCTTTTCGACCATCTGCGCGGTGCGGGCGACGACGAAGAGCGCATCGCCATATTGCTCGAGCTTGGGGCGCTGATGCGCGTTGGCGGCGTCCTCGACCGCAAGGGGATGGAGATTGAACTGTCCTTGCACGCATGTCAGCAGGGCGGCGTCGGGTTCGAGCAGCCCGATCCAGACCACATGCCCCTCCTTGCGCGCCCATTCCCCCGCCTCCTCGACCGGGATGTCGGCGATGCGCACGCCATGAGCATAGACGCTGGAGGCGACGACGCCGGCCTCGTGGCGGTGGCCTTGCGCGGCGGAAGGACCGGGCACGGCGTCGTCGTTATCGAGCCGTGGCGGAAAACGGATTTCGGCGACGGACATGGGTGCACCTCGTCGGCCATCGGAGTTCGGCTGGCAGGCTAGCGCGTTTGCGCGGAGGGGCAAACCACAATCACCGTCGCTCTGCTGATGCGTGATGAGGCGCGTCATCACGGCGCGTGATGCATGAAATCACGCGAATTCGCGTGGCAAACCGCCTGAACACCGGCAGTCTGCCGTCATCCCGAAACGGAGACCGTCATGCTTCTCGTAGGAATGCTGGACAGCCCCTATGTCCGCCGCGCCGCCATAACCGGGACGTTGCTCGGGCTCGAATTCGAGCACCGTTCGGTCTCGGTATTTCGGCACATGGACGAATTCCGCACGGTCAACCCGCTGATCAAGGCACCGACTTTGGTCGCCGGCGACGGCACGGTGATCACCGATTCCAGCCTGATCATCCAGCATTTCGAGGACGTCGCCGGCCGCTCGCTGCGTCCCGCTGACAAGACCGCCCGCAGCCGCGACCTCGGCCTGACCGGCATCGCCATCGTCGCCGCCGACAAGGCCGTCTCGGTGGAATACGAGCGCAAGCGGCCCGAGGCCCAGCGCTACGCCCCGTGGCAGGAGCGCATCGTGACGCAGCTTCACACGGCGCTCGACCTGCTGGAAGCCGCCGCCTCGCGCGGCGAACTCGCAGCCGGACCGGAACTGCGCCCGGCCGACATCACGGCAGCCATAGCCTGGGGCTTCTGCCGCTTCGTGATCCCGGACTACGCACCGGAGGGGCGCTGGCCGGCCCTTGCAGCACAGGCAAAGGCCTGCGAGGCGCTGGACGTCTTCAAATCCTGGCCAATCGACCGCGAATAGTCAGAGGTCGCGCCCGATTGGCGCCGGTGAGTCGGCTGGCGTGGCGGCCGAGAACCGGAGCGGAGCGGACATCGGTCCGTGAGCACCGGAAGCGCAGGCCGTCGCGTCAGACGACTCACCGAAGCCAATCGGGCTTAGTTCTGGATGAAGTTTGTCGGCAGGGCGCGCACTGCCGGGCCGCTGAAGGAGCCCGTCTTGGCGTCGCTGGGGTCGGCGTGGCTGAAGCCGAGCGCGGCGGCCGGGCTCGGCCCCTGGATCGGTGCCGAGCCGGGCGTCGATGGCGCGGACCGGGTGCGGGCCGTGGCGATGCTGACGGACTTTCCTTCGGGAGCCACGCTGGTGCGGGCAACCGCGGCAAACAGCGAATCGAGCCCTGTCCGATCGGCGTCGTACTGCGCCACGATCGGCGTTGGGACGGGCGCCGTCGGGCGGATCGACGTCGGCATGGCAGCCTGCGTCACGCCCTCGAGCCGCGGACGCCCCGGGGGCAGCGGGTGGCTGACGGCGACGAGCTTGCCTTCCGGCTGCGTCGTCTCGGTGCCGCGCAGATCGGCCAGAGCGAGATTGGCGAAGGCGACCGGCCGGGCAGGCGGAACGGGCGCGTTCATCGGCTTGCCCGCGACGACGGACTCGACCAGCGCCGTCATCTCGCCGGGCCGGCGCGGCGGTAGCGAGGCCAGGATCAGCCGCTGGTCCGGCGTTGGAGCGTTCGGCGAGGCAAAGGCGAGCGCGCCGCCTGCGCCGGCAAGGCCAGCGACCTCGGTCGACGCTGCCGGATCACCCGGCTGGACCGGCAAGGTCAGCCCACGAGGCCGCGCCAGCGGGATCGGCGCATCGATCAGCCGGGGCCGCTTGTCCTCGACAGGCGGAGCGGCCGGCGCAGGCGCCAGCGCCGCGACCTGCGTCGGCTCTGGCTCGACGATCTTGGGAGCCAGCCGCTCGGAGCGGGCGCGCAGGACACTGCGTGCCGCCGCCGGGTCGGGTTGCTGGATCTGTTGTTCCATGGAGACGGCGAAGCGGCCGCCGTCGTTCGAATTGCTGTCGTCCTGCCGCGCATAGGCCATGACCGCCGGTGCCGGCTTCGGCGAACTGGCGCGTCCGCGCGTCGGCCTGGCGTCGGCCTCCTCCTCGTCGCCGCCGAACAGCGAAGCCCACAGGCTCTTGCGGCCCGACGAGATGATCGCGCCCTCGTCGAGATCGGCGGCCTCGTAGCCGGCCACGGCGCCGCCGCGCGCCAGCACGTCGGCCTTTGCCAGCTCGTAGCCCGCGAGCGGCTGGCCGTCTGCGGGCAGATGCACCGTCTTCTCGTCGGGGAAGAGCCGCACCAGCTGGTCGCGGGTCATACGCGGCCAGGACCGAACCGAGCCGGCGTCGAGATGCACGAAAGGCGTATGCGCTCCCGGGTAGAACCCGACGCCGCCGCGCTGGAGCCGCATCCCGGCCTCCCGCAGCCGGGCCGTCGGCGTATCGGGCAGGTAAAAATCCATCGCCTTGCCGAGCGTGTGCTGGCTGTGCTTGGCAACGGCGCGCGAGCGCCGCCGCAGCATCGAATTGGTGCCGGGCGAGCGATAGGCGGAGACCACATGGAAGGGCTGCTCGGAGCCGACCGTGCGCTGCACCTCCCAGGCCAGGTCGAACAGGCGCGGATCCATCCGGATCGGCTCGTCGATGCGCCAGTCGCGCAGGGCCCAGTTCAGCTTTTCCAGTGCCTCGGCGACATAGCGGCCGTCACGCTTGAAGGTGACGGTCGTCTCCTCCTTGGTGTGCATGTGCTTGATCGTGATCGTGCGGGTGTCGCCATTGGCGACGGCATCCTGCGTCCCGCGCACACCCAGCAGAAGAGTCACTGCGGCGACGCCCAGCGCAAGACAACGGCGCAAAACGGGTTTGACTCGCGGCAAACGCCATGACGGACGCGTGGAGATCGACCTGCCCAATCTGCTTGACCCGTCTCGGTGCCCGCTGCGACGCGGCGCGATGAACGTGAACGAACAGTTGCCGAGAAGCGTTAACGACACGTTACCAAGTCGGCAAGCGGCTTGTCATCAATCTCCGACCAAGTCTGGCTAACGATCGATCATGGCAAAACCGTGCCGCGGCCGTTCGGCGCCACTTCAGCCGCGCTGTTCCAGCGCCTGCCGCACCAGCCGGTGGAAGCCGTAGATATCCTCGCGGATGATCAGGCTGCCATCGGCTGCCACCTCATGGGTGTTGTAGACCAGATGGATCGCCAGAGGCGCAGGCAGGTTGATCCGACGCTCGCCCGAGCCGATCAGCTTCTTCAGCCGCTCATGCGTCCATTCCGGTCCCAACACCTGATCGGCTAGCAGGAACGGGTTGTCGACCCGGACGCAGCCATGGCTGAAGGCGCGCCGCTCGTTGACGAAAAGCCTGCGGTTGGGCGTGTCGTGCAGATAGACGGCATGGTCGTTGGGGAACATGAACTTGATCCAGCCCAGCGCATTGCGCTCGCCGGGCGGCTGGCGCACCGAGATGCTGGAGCCCCGTCGTGTCACCACATAGCCGCGCTTGGCAGCGTATTCGGGATCGGCCGCGAGGCCCGGCAGGAACTCCTTCTTCATGATCGAGGGCGGCACGAACCAGGACGGATTGACGATGACGTGGTCCATCCTGTGCGAGAAGATCGGCGTCGCGCTCTCGGGCTTGCCCACGATCGTGCGGGCCTGGTGAACCAGCTTGCCGTCGCGGAACACGCGCACCTGGAATTCCGGCACGTTGACGATGATGTGGTTTGCCCCGAGATCGGGCGGCAGCCAGCGCCAGCGCTCCATCTGCGCGATGATGTCCTGCTCGCCGCGCGCCGTGGCGGGCGTGCCGAGCGCGGCCAGCGTCTGCGAACTGAGGACGCCATTGGCCGGCAGCCCTGCCTTCTTCTGGAAATCGGCGAGCGCAAGCGAGGTCGAACGATCGAACACCGGCTCGCTCGACGAACCAAGGCCCAGACGCGCCCTGACCAGCGGAACGCGCTCGTCGCGCATACCGAGTTTGAGCGCCGGGCCGGCGGGAATGCGAACCAGCGGCGTATCGTCGAGATGACCGCGCAATTCGACCAGCTTGGCCTTGAGCCGGCGATAGCCCTCATGGGGCGGGTTGAAGGCCGCCAGCGCCGCGCCGGCATCGGACGCCGCCGTCAGCTCGGACAGGACCTCGGTCGCAGAGGGCAGATAGAGCGTTGGCGTGATCAGCTTCGACAGTCGGCGCGGATCGATGCGTCCGCCACGCGCGTCACGGGCATAGAGCACGGCCAGCGCCGAAAGCCGGATATCGGCCTCGGCCAGACCGCCCTTGTCGCTCGCCTCGAACACAGGCAGCGCATAATCCGTCGGCCGCAGACCGTCCTCGCCGGCGCGACCGAGCTGCGCGACCAGCTTCTGGCCGGCGGCGCTCCAGCCCTTGCCGTCGATCCAGAGCGGCCGGTTCTGATTCGCCTGGTAGGCCGCGACGATCTCGCTGCGCTCGCGTTCGGCCAGGCGCGGCAGCGCCAGTCCCTCGCCGAGACGCCCGGCGATGTCGGCGGCGAAATCGGGGCTTGCCGGCAGTTCGACCACGACCTTGGGCAGGTCCGGCGGCGGGATGATCGGTTCCGCCGAACGCAGGGGCTCCGGCGCGGACGGGGCAGCCGCCGGCGGCGTCACCACGGGCACCAGCCCCGGGTCGGTCGGCGGCAGTTCGATCGTGGGGATGTCGAGGGCCGTCGGGTGCTCCTCGATCGCGGGCACCGACACCGGCGTCGCGGGCACCTCTGGAGCGGCAAGGCTGCCCTGCTGCGGCTGCGCGGAGGGCGCTACGGTGCCGGTCACCATGCCGCGCTCGGAGGCACGCTGCTCCGGCGTCGGAGAAACATCGACGACGACTTCGGGCAGCGGCGGCAGATGCAGGTCGACCGGCCTGTCCGTCTTCAGGATGATCAATTCCTGGGGCTGCGGCAGCGGTATGCCAAGCGTCGGATCGGCCTCGGCGGCGGATTGCGCGAAGGCCAGAGTGGTACCCAGCGCGAGCCCGACGGCCAAAGCCGAGACCGAACGCGTCCAGAGCAGACGACGCATGCCCGAAATCCCCGATATGATGCCGAATCCACGCCATCTCTGCGTGACTCGCGCGACCCCGACAAGATGCGGCAAAGCAACAGCCGACATCATTCAAAACCCATGGAACGTGCCTGGAGCTTGCCTGGAGATTCCCGCCGGGACCTCGACCACCATGAAAGCGGTATGTCGAATGGTCAGGCCCAAGAGATCGCCAGACGAACTCTCAGGCGGCATTGGAGTCTTCTGAGGCGTCTTCGCCGTCGATCAGCCCATAATCCTTGAGCTTGCGGTAGAGCGTCGAACGGCCGATGCCGAGCTTGCGCGAGATCTCGGACATGTGTCCGCGATAATGCGCCAGCGCGAAGGTGATGATTTCGCGCTCGAGGTCGTCGAGCTTGCGCATGTCGGAGCCGGAGACGAGATCGATCGCATTGGGGTCGCGCACCGGCACCTGGATGATGCGCGGTGTGTCGCCCTGACCCTCGCTGCGCGCGATCGCGGCCGGCGCAGGTGGGATGCGCACGTCGAACCCCTCCACCTGCGCGGCGATCTGCGGAAACTCGGCGACGGTCAATTCGTCGCCATCGGCCAGCACCACGGCACGGAACATCGCGTTCTCGAGCTGACGCACATTGCCCGGCCAGTCGTAGCCGCTGATCAGCGCCAGCGCCTCGGCCGCGATGCCGCGCAGCTTCTTGCCTTCTTCCGCCGCGAAACGGGCCAGGAAGCCGCGCGCCAGGTCGGCGATGTCCTCGCGGCGCTGGCGCAGCGGCGGCAGCGTGATCGGAAAGACGTTGAGCCGGTAATACAGATCCTCGCGGAACTCGCCCTGCTTGACTTGGTCGAGCAGGCTCTTGTTGGTGGCTGATATGATCCGAATATCGACGCGGATCGATTTCTTGCCGCCGACGGGATCGACCTCGCTTTCCTGGATCGCCCGCAGCAGCTTGACCTGCGCGTCGAGCGGCAGTTCGCCGACCTCGTCGAGGAACAGCGTGCCGCCATTGGCCACGACGAACTTGCCGATATGGCGCTCGGTCGCACCGGTGAAGGCGCCCTTTTCATGCCCGAAGAGGATAGATTCGACCAGGTTGTGCGGGATTGCGCCGCAATTCACCGTGACGAAGGGCTTGCCCTTGCGGTCGCTGGAGCCCTGGATCGCGCGCGCCAGGACCTCCTTGCCGACGCCGGATTCACCCTCGACCAGGATCGGGATGTTGGATTTCGCCGCCCGTTCGGCCAGCCGCACCACGCGCGCCATGTCGGCGCTCTTGGTCGCGAGGTCGCGGAAGCCCAGCGTCCCGGAGGCCCTGCGCTTGATGTGGCGTAGCTCGTGCTCGAGCGCCCCCAGCTTCATCGCGTTCTTGATCGAGATCTGCAGCCGCTCGGCCCCGACCGGCTTCACCACGAAATCGACCGCTCCGGCGCGCATCGCAGAGACCACGGTCTCGATCGAGCCATGCGCGGTCTGCACGATCACCGGCGTCTCGATCGCCTTTTCACGCAGCATCGCCAGCACGCCCATGCCGTCGAGATCGGGCATGACGAGGTCCAGCACGACGGCATCGAACCGCACGCCTTCGCCATGCGCGAGGATCTGGACCGCCTCGTCGCCGCTCGCGGCGGTCACGACATCATAGCCGAAACGCTTGAGCATGGCGTCGAGCAGCCGCCGCTGGACGGGATCGTCATCGACAACGAGAACGGTGGCGGTCATGGAACCTCGAAGGCCAGGCAAGCCGAAGGCGATGCAGTACAGAACGGAATCGGCTGTTCCGTTCTGGGGCATACTCGGCCAGAATCGGTTAAGCGGCTCTTAAGCGCGCTCGTTCGGTTCGCCGGGTTGGGCCATTTCTTGGCAGGCCTGCGGCGCTTCGACCTATTTGCCCGAAACGCCCGACGTTGATCGCACGGCCTCGACCGCGCATATGAGGCGGACGGCCCGTTTCGCCAGCAAGGTGCTTGAACCATGACGACTGCTTTCGACCGACCGCTCGTCCAAAGCGCGGCGGCGCACGCCGGGACAAGCACCGCCCGAATGGCGAACGCATTGGGGGCTCTGCCGGAATGGGATCTGAGCCATCTCTATCCGGGGATGGAATCCCCCCTCTTCCACGCCGATCTCGACCGGGCGCTTGCAGAGGCCCAGCGCTTCGCCGAACTCTATCGCGGCAAGCTTGCAGCGCTGGCACAGAGCGAGGATGCGGCCACCGTGCTGGCGGAAGCGGTCGCGGCCTATGAGTCGCTCAGCGACCTGATCGGCCGGATCGGCGCCTATGCCGGCCTGGTCTATTCCGGCGACACGACGGACCCGGACCGCGCCAAGTTCTACGGCGACACGCAGGATCGCGTGAATGCGGCCGTGACCGAACTGCTGTTCTTCGAACTCGAGCTCAACCGCATCGCGCCCGAGGTGATGGCACAGGTCTCGGCTCAGGCGCCGCTCTCGCACTGGAAGCCCTGGCTCGATGATCTTGCCAGGGACAAGCCGCACCAGCTCGAGGATCGTGTCGAGGCGCTCTTCCACGAGAAGTCGATGACCGGCCACGCCGCGTGGAACCGGCTTTTCGACGAGACCATCGCCTCGCTGCGCTTCAAGCTCGGCGACGAGGAACTGACGCTCGAACTGACGCTGAACAAGCTGCAGGATTCCGACGGCACTGTCCGCAAGGCCGCGGCCGAGGCGCTGAGCGAGGTGTTTCGCGCACATCTGCGCACCTTCGCACTGATCACCAACACGCTGGCCAAGGACAAGGAGATCTCCGATCGCTGGCGCAAATTCGAGGATGTCGCGGATTCCCGCCACCTCGCCAACCGCGTCGAGCGCGAGGTCGTCGATGCGCTGGTCTTAGCCGTGCGCGACGCCTATCCGCGGCTGTCGCATCGCTACTACAAGCTGAAGGCCAAGTGGTTCGGCCGCGAGCAGCTCGATTTCTGGGACCGCAACGCCCCGCTGCCGCAGGTCGAGCAGCGCACGATCCCCTGGACCGAGGCACGCGACACCGTGCTCGACGCCTATGGCGCGTTTTCGCCTGAAATGGCCGGCATAGCCCGGCGCTTCTTCGACGAGGGCTGGATCGACGCACCGGTGCGCCCCGGCAAGGCGCCGGGCGCCTTCGCCCACCCGACGGTGCCGTCAGTGCATCCCTATGTGCTGATCAATTATCAGGGCAAGCCGCGCGACGTGATGACGCTCGCCCATGAGCTCGGCCATGGCGTGCATCAGGTCCTGGCCGCCCCCAACGGCGCGCTGATGGCCCCGACGCCGCTGACGCTGGCCGAAACCGCGAGCGTCTTCGGCGAGATGCTGACCTTCCGCCGCCTGCTCGACGGCACGAAAAATCAGAAGCAGCGCAAGGCCATGCTCGCCGCCAAGGTCGAGGACATGATCAACACGGTCGTGCGCCAGATCGCCTTCTACTCCTTCGAGCGCAAGGTTCACGAGGCGCGCAAAGGCGGTGAACTGACGGCCGAGGCGCTCTGCGAACTCTGGATGAGCGTGCAGGCGGAAAGCCTGGGGCCGGCGATCCGGCTGGGCGCAGGCTACGAGCCGTTCTGGTGCTACATCCCGCACTTCATCCATTCGCCCTTCTACGTCTACGCCTATGCCTTCGGTGATTGCCTGGTGAACTCGCTCTACGGCGTCTACCAGAACGCGCCGGACGGCTTCCAGGAGCGCTATTTCGCCCTGCTCTCGGCTGGCGGCACGAAGCACCATTCCGAGCTGCTGGCCCCCTTCGGCCTCGACGCCCGCGACCCCGCCTTCTGGCAGATCGGGCTCAGGATGATCGAGGGGATGATCGTGGAGCTGGAGGGGATGGATTAGGGGCGCGGCCTCCACGTCATGGTCGGGCTCGACCCGAGAATGACGGCTCTAGAATTGCAGCTTTAGCCCCACCATCGAAACATTCGCCGTATAGTCCGAGCCCTGCGCGGTCGAGTTCAGCCGCTCATGGGTGAAGCTCGCCCTGACCGCAACCGTGCGGGTTAGCTTGTATTCGAGCCGTGCGCCGACGGTCGAAAAATCCTCGCGCAGGCCCTGGCCGTCATATTCGGTGCGGCCGAAGGTGGTGAAGCCGGTCACGGTCAGATTGCGGCGCAGCGCATGGGCGACCTCAAGGCTGACGCGCCGCGCCGTCGTGCCGCTGCTGCCGGGAATGGTCGTGTCGCCGAGTTCGGCGCTGCCGCGCAACGTCACCGTAGTCAGCGGCGTCGGCGTCCACAGCACGGCCGCATCGCCAATGAGCCCGCGCAGGTTCTTCAGCCGCGCATCGTCATAGGCCCGGTCCTGATAGCCGATCGAGACCTCGCCGGTGAGCATCCGGCTGATCTCGAAGGTCGAACCGACCCGGGCGCCATAGCCCTGCGACGAGCGTTGGAACCCGTTCGAATCGAAGGTTTCGTCGAATTCGCGCGTGTCGATCTCACCTTGCACGAACGGCTTGAAGCCCGGCGTCACCTCGTAGCCGGCCCGCAGCCGCAGGCCGTATTGCGTCTGGTTGCGGTCGCGCTGACTGAGGATGGCGCCACTGGTGAGCTGCGCATCCTCGTAATCGCTGCGGTCGACCGAGCCGCGCAGGGTGAGCTGCAGCCGGTTGATGTCATGCGTCACGCCCGCCGACGCGCCGTACTGGTAGATCAGCGGCCGCCCGGTCACCGAGGCGGTCAGATCCGGTGAGCCAGGGCGCTGCGTGTCAAGTTTCACCCGGGATTCCAGCAGAATGCGCGTGTCGCGCGAGGCATCGAGCCTGAGATCGAGCCCGCCCTCGGCATCGGGCCGCGAGGCGTCGCGGTCCCGGAAATAGTCGCTGTAGCCGCCGCGCAGCTTGCCCTTGAGCTCATGCACGTTCCAGTCGGACTGGACGTCGAGTTCGCCCTCATAGCGGCCGAAGGCCGAACCCTTCGCAGCCGGCCCTGAAAGACGCTGCGGATTGCTGTCGTAGCCGGTCGAGTTGGTGATCGCGGGACGCAGGATCACATTGCCCAACCGAAGGCCGAGCGGCGCGTAAGGGTCGTCCGCGACGGGACTGCGCTTGCGCTGCGGCAATGGCTCGGGCACGGGCGGCAGGCCCGTGACGACAGCCTGCGGCGCCCGGAACTGGCGCTGCGTCACGCCGCGCGTATTGCGGGCCTGGACCGGCCGGCTTGCCCGCGACGGCGCCTTGCGCGAGACGACCGAATTCTGCCCCTGGATCAGGGCGGCCGGCTCCTGCGTGCCGGTCGGTGTGATCGCCAGCCCCGTGACAGGTGCCGGCGTCGCGACCGGTGGCTGCGCGACATAGGCCGGCGTGCCCGCGCGCAAACCGCTCGACCGCGACTGCTGCGCCTGCGCGTCGGCCACGGCGAGTCCGAGGCTCGCCATGGCGACGCCCGACAGCAGCAGGTTTGTGACGCGGCAGGACACGCGGGGACTCGATGCTCCAGGCGACAGGGCCCGCGCGCCGTCACGGCGCGCATGGTTAACGGAGTTAGAACGAAGAGGGTTAATGGCCCGTCAATGCGGCCCGCCTGGTCGTGCGCCGGTGGTGGCGTCCGCGCCCCCGGACATGCTAGAGCGCCTGCCCATGACAGCCGATATCCGCGCCTCGGCGCTGCACACCATCGCGACCGAACGGACCGGCCTGGACATCCTCCACGCCGCCCTCGCCGACGGTCTGGGCGAGCCCTTCGCGGCCGCCGTCGAGATGATCCGGGCTGCCACCGGCCGCGTCATCGTCAGCGGCATGGGCAAATCCGGCCATGTCGGCCGCAAGATCGCAGCGACCTTGGCCTCGACCGGCACGCCCGCCCATTTCGTTCACCCGGCCGAGGCCAGCCATGGCGATCTGGGCATGGTCCAGCCCGACGATGTCGTGGTCGCGCTGTCCTGGTCGGGCGAGACGGCAGAACTCGCAGCCCTCGTCGCCCATACCCGCCGCTTCCGCGTCGGGCTGATCGGCATGACCGCCAATGCCGACAGCGCGCTCGGCCGCGAGGCCGATGTTGCACTGGTGCTGCCCAAAGCGCCGGAAGCCTGCCCGAACGGGCTCGCGCCGACCACCTCGACGACGATGCAGATGGCGCTGGGCGACGCGCTGGCCGTGGCGCTGCTGGAGGCGCGCGGCTTCTCCCCGCAGGATTTCTTCGTCTACCACCCCGGCGGAAAGCTCGGCGCCCAGCTCAAGACCGTCGCGAGCATCATGCACCGCGACGAGGCCCTGCCCCGCATCGGGCTCGATGCCCTTGTCGCCGATGTCGTCGCGATGATCTCGGCCAAGGGCTTCGGTTGCGCCATCGTGGTGGATCTCGACGGACGCCTGGCCGGCGTCGTCACCGATGGCGACCTGCGCCGCAAGTTGACGTCGGCCGTCGTCACGGCCCAGCGCGCCCGCGATGTGATGACGCCCAACCCACGCCGGATCGCACCCGACGCGCTGGCCGTCGAAGCACTGGAGATGGTCAACCGCCTGCGCATCACTGCCCTGATCGTCGCCGACGAAGAGGACCGCCCCGTCGGCCTCGTCCATGTCCACGATCTGCTGACGCTCGGCGTCGCCTGAGCGCAAAGCCCCAGTTGCGGCCGCGTATCGGAGGTTGCATCATGACGACCGGCGTCCTTTTGGCATCGGGCGCATGGCGTGGGGGCGCGACATGAGGCTGTTGCTGGGGCTTGGCGTGCTGCTCGTTCTCGCAGCCTGCGTCGATCGCAAACCGGGCAAGGAGAGCTTCTCGGCCGAGGAAGCCGCCTTCATCAAGAAGCCCGGCACGGGCGTGATCGTCGGCCATGCCTTCCGCACCAAACCCAGCGGCGTCGTGGTCAATGCAGCCGGCGAAATCGTGCGCCTGATCCCGAGCACCGCCTTTTCGCGCGAGCGCTTCACGCTGCTCTTCGGCAAGAGCAAGTTCCTGCCCCATGCGGGCTATCCGCGAGACGACAATCCCGACCCGGGCTATGCCGAATACGCACGCAACACCAAGGCCGAGGCCAACGGACGCTTCGCCTTCGAGAACGTCCCGCCCGGCGACTACATCGTCTCGACGCAGGTGATCTGGGGCGACGAGGAGGAGTTGTTCCGCCTCGGCGGCATGGTCTATGACACCGTCACCCTGACCGGTAAGGAGAAGGAGCCCGTCAGCGTCGTCCTCTCCGGAAACTGAAATCCTCGTGAAGCTCCTCCTCCTCGTCGTCGCCTGCGCCCTGATCGATGCCGACAACCGCGTGCTCGTGGCGCAGCGGCCGGAAGGCAAGTCGCTGGCGGGCCTGTGGGAATTCCCCGGCGGCAAGCTGGAGCCCGGCGAGCGCCCGGAGCCGGCGCTGATCCGCGAACTGTCGGAAGAGCTCGGAATCTCCGTCAAAGAGGACTGCCTGGCGCCGCTGACCTTCGCCAGCCATGCCTATCCCAACTTCCATTTGCTGATGCCGCTCTACATCTGCCGGCGCTGGCAGGGCCTGGTCGCCTCGCGCGAAGGCCAGGCGCTGAAATGGGTCCGCCCGGGCAAGCTCAGGGACCTAGCGATGCCGCCCGCAGACGAGCCGCTGATCGCGCATCTGGTCGATCTGCTGGGGGTGTGATCCGCCGCTCAGCTCAGGCTGCCTGCGGTCCAATCACCTTCTGAAAACAGCTTGAGCACGTGTCGGTGTAACCGAGATGCTCGTAAAACCGCTTGACGCGCTCATTGTCCCCGCGGACGAGCAGATTTAATTTCCATACGCCCCGCTTTACGAGCCATGCCTCGGCCGCAGCCATAACACTCCGTCCAAGGCCAGCCCCCTGATGCTCAGGTGCGGCTGCGACGTAGTAGACCCAGCCACGATGGCCATCTTCGCCCACCATCACCGTCGCGGCAACACGTCCATCCTGCAAAGCGACAAGAATAGTCGAATGCGGATCACGACACGCAAAGGCAATATCGGTTGCTGGGTCGTTCCATGAGCGGGCGACGCCCGCCGCGCGCCACAGGGCTATGACCTCGTCGTGATCGCCTTCATTGATGTCGCGGATCAGAGGTTCTGGCATGTTAAATCGCCTTGGGTCGCTAGGTTTTCTCCCTGCGTCATGCCCAATATACCGGGGGTTGTAAACTCGTCACGCGCCAGCTGAAACCGCTCGAACCGTGCCAATTCCTCCTCGATCCGCGCCTTCCGGTCCGGCGTCTCGCCGCCATCGAGCCATGTCCATTGCTGGATCAGCAACTTGCCTGCGGCACGGTCGGTCTTGAGGTCGAGCACCGCCACGATCGCGTCGCCGACCAGCGCCGGCAGCGCGAAATAGCCGTAAGCCCGCCTCTCCTTCGGCAGATAGGCCTCGAACAGATGCTGGTAGCCGAAGATCGCCTTCAGCCGCTTGCGCTGGATGATCAGCGGGTCGAAGGGCGACAGGACATGGACGAGATCGCCCGCTACGGGTTCGGCCGGCTCCAGAACCTCCGGCCGCGCCCAGTGCGGCACCCTCTCCGCCCCCTCGACATGGACCGGCACAAGCTCCTTGCGCCTGACGCGCGACGCGATCGCCTCGGCGACGGCCTTCTTGCTCGGCGCATCCAGATGGCAGATCGAATCGAGGCTTACGATCCCTTGCGCGCGTAAAGCCCGGTCGAGCTTGTAGGCGATGACCTGCCGCTCGGACGCCGGCGCCGGGCGCTTCTCCCAGCCGAAATGCCGGTCCATCAGCTCATAGGTCTTGAGCATCCCGGCGCGCGCCGAGATCGCCAGTTCGCCATCGTAGAAGGCCCGTTCCAGCAAGCCCTTCGAGGGCTTCTTACTGGCCCAGAGATGGGCCTTTTCGATCAGCACGTCGGTGTCGATGTCGCGGATCGTGAGCGCCCCGTCGCGGCGGATGCGGCGCAGCAGCTTGCGCGCGTCCTCGCGCCCGCCGACGGCCGACCAGCGTGTGGGCTCCTCGCGATGCGCCTTCATCGCCGGCAGGAAATAACGGATATCTGCGGCTGGCACATAGGACAGCGCGTGCGTCCAGTATTCCAGCACCGTCTTGTCGATGGACTGCGCCTGCTGCAGGTCAATACGCCGGTAGTCCGGGATACGGCTGTAGAGGATGTGGTGGTGGCAGCGCTCGATCACGTTGATCGTGTCGATCTGAACATAGCCCAGATGCGCGACCGCCGCCGCTGTCGCCTGCGGGCCGGAGCCGAACGGCTCGCGGCTGTCGAGCCGCTGCGCCTGGAGCCAGATGCGGCGCGCCTGCGGGGTCGAGAGGGTGAGCGGGGATCTGGAGCGGGGCGACATGAGGCAAGCTATCGCGCGACCTCCTGACAGGCCATGGCGGTGGTGAAGGGCTTTGGGGGTGCAGTCGGCTCCGCCGTCACCTGGCGGCGCCGTCCAGAGCCGCCATCAGCGCCTCTCGCGTTACCTCCGCCAGCCCCATCTGCAGCTTGAAGGCCTTCGTCTTCTCGCCGGGGTTCATCACCAGGATGACGGTCTCGTTGCCCGGACAGGCAGGATCGGCGCAGAGGATTTCGTTGACGGCAATGGCGGCGGCTTCCGGCAGGCCGAGAATGTCGCGCACATCGGCCTTGATCCGCGCCGCCTCCGCCGAGGCTTTCGCCTTCTCCGCCGCGCTCTTGCCGAACAGACCAAAGCGCATCGCCGCTCAGGCCGCTGGCAGAGTGAACACCCCGGCCAGGCCGTCCTCCGCCCCGAAGGCGAGGCGCTTGCCGAGCTTGTCCCAGGCGAAGGCGGTGATGCCGCTGGCCTTCAGCGCCGGCCGTACCAGCAGTTCCGAGGCGTCGGTCAGGCGGATCATCAGGATGCAGCCATCGTCATATCCGACCGCCAGCACCAGCGCCTTCGGATGGAACGCGACCTGGGAGACCTTGGCGTGGCGCGCCCCGCATTCGCGCGGCGCCTTGCCGGTCGGCCCCTCGCCCTGGAACGGCCAGACGATCGCGGCGTCCGCGCCGCTTGAAGCCAGCCACAGCCTGTCATGCGACCAGGACAGCGAGCGCGGCTTGGACGGGTAGCCGGTCATGCGCATATGCGTCGGCTTGTCGCCGAGCTTCCAGCCATGCAGCGCATTCTCCTGCATCGAGGACACGACGAAGCGGCCGTCAGACGACCAGGTCAGGTCGAGATGCGAGCCCTTCCATTCGAGGAATTCGGGCTTGGCCTCGGTGTTGGGATACCACAGCGCGACCCCGTTCATCTGCGCGATGCCCAGCCGGTAGCCCTTGGGCGCAAAGACCAGCCCCTGCGGCGTCGAGGCGACGTCGAGCGAGCGAACCCGGCCCTTGTCGTCGCGGGCATGGACGGTGCGACCCGTGTTCCAGGCGAGACTCCCCGAAGCCGACAGCGTCACCGCGTCGATCCAGCGCCGCTTGGGGTCTTTCGCGATCTCGCTGGGAACGCCCTCGACGCCGAGCGACACGACGCGCCCGTCATCGCCGCCCGTGATCAGCCGTTCGCCATCGCCGCAGGCCGAGAGGATGCCGCCGGAATGGGCCTCGACGGTCTCAGCTTCGCCATCGCGCCAGCGCATCACGGCGCCATCGGCAAGCGCCAGCATCAGCGTATTCTTGATCCAGAGCGCCGCGACGACATGCGCCCCGGCCTCGACGGCAACGACATGCTCGCGCAGCGAGACGGGTTTGGGGGTGGTGTCCATGTGGCGGGTCTAGCGCAGCTTGTTCGGCGAGGAAACCACGTCGTCATTCCGGGCGGAGCGAAGCGCCGACCCGGAATCCATGCCGGAACCGTTCAGGCATGGATCCCGGATCGGCGCGGCCTTCAGCCGCTTGTCCGGGATGACGGCGCGTGGATAAACTGAAGAGGCAGGACCTCACGCCGCGCAGGCCAGAAACCCCTTGCGCAGTTCGCTTTCGTCGAGGTCGCGACCGATGAAGACCAGCCGCGAGGAGCGCGCCTCGTTCGCCTTCCAGTCGCGCTGCAGGTCGCCGTCCAGGATCATGTGCACGCCCTGGAAGACGAAGCGGCGCGGCTCGTCCTTGAAGGCCAGGATGCCCTTGGAGCGCAGGATGTTGGGGCCCTGCACCTGGCTGATGTCGTTGATCCACGGCATGAACTTTTCCGGATCGACATCGCCCTGCAGCGTGAACGACATCGAGCGCACCTCGTCGGAATGATGGTGATGGTGCCCGGATTCGAGGAAATCCGGCTCGATGTCGAGAATCCGGTCGAGGTCGAAGGCGTTGCGGTCGAGCAGCTGGTCGATCGGCAATTCGCAGCGCGTCGTCTTGTGCAGCTTGGCATAGGGGTTGATGGCGCGGATCGCGGCCTCGACCGAGGCCAGTTCCTCGGCACTGACAAGATCGACCTTGTTGAGGACGATGACGTCGGCGAAGGCGATCTGGTTCTTCGCCTCGGGCGCATCCTTCAGCCGGTCCTTCAGCCATTTGGCGTCGGTCACGGTGACGACGGCGTCCAGCCGCGTCGCGTCGCCGACGTCCTGGTCGACGAAGAAGGTCTGCGCGACCGGCGCCGGATCGGCGAGCCCCGTGGTTTCGACGATGATCGCGTCGAACTTGCCCTTGCGCTTCATCAGCCCGTCGAGGATGCGGATCAGGTCGCCGCGCACGGTGCAGCAGATGCAGCCATTGTTCATCTCGAAGATCTCTTCGTCGGCGCCGACGACGAGGTCGCCGTCGATGCCGGCCTCGCCGAACTCGTTGACGATAACGGCAAATTTCTTGCCATGATCCTCGGTGAGGATGCGGTTGAGCAGAGTGGTCTTGCCGGCGCCCAGATAGCCTGTGAGCACCGTAACGGGGATTTTCTCGGACATGGTCGATCCTGCTTTACCTAAGCGGCCCGTGGGTCCCGCAACCTGCATACACCCTCCGCCCGTCATCCCGGCCGAAGCGAAGCGGAGAGCCGGGATCCATTCCGGAACGGGTCAGGAATGGATCCCGGATCGGCGCCGCTTCGCGGCTTGTCCGGGATGACGGTGTGGTTCCGGGCTATCCTTTAAACCGGGCCGGCGCCGAGCGCCTTTTCGATCTGGCTTATATTGTGTTTCATCATCGCGATGTAAGTCCCCGCCGGCCCCGATGCGTCCGACAGCGCATCGGAGAAGAGTCGACCGCCGACCCTGGCCCCGGTCTCGCGGGCGATCTGCTCGATCAGGCGCGGATTGGTGACGTTTTCGAGGAAGACGGCCGGGATCCTCTCCGCCTTCATCTGCCGAATGATGCGCGCGACATCCTTGGCCGAGGCCTCGGCCTCGGTCGAGACGCCCTGCGGCGCGATGAACGCGATGCCATAGGCCTTGATGAAATAGCCGAAGGCATCGTGCGAGGTGATCGCCTTGCGCCGGTCGGCCGGAATGCGTGCGACCGCGGCTTTGATCTCACCTTCGACCGCATCGAGCTTCGCCAGATAGGCGCCCGCATTCGCCTCGAACACCGGCTTGCCGGCCGGATCGGCGGCGCTCAGCGCACCGCGGATATTGGCGACGTAGATCTTGGCATTGGCGACGCTCTGCCAGGCATGGGGATCGACGTCGTGATCATGGCCATGCCCCGCGTTGTCGTGATCGTCATCGGCCTTCAGCGGCGTGATGCCGGTGGTCGCGGTGGCGATGGTCGCCTTGGCGCCCGAGGATTTGATCAGGCGGGTCATCCAACCTTCGAACTTCAGTCCGTTGACGACGATGAGCTTCGCCGCCGCCATGCTCTTGGCGTCGGCCGGCGTCGGCGAATAGACATGCGCGTCGCCATTGGGCCCGACCAGCGTCGAAACCGAGACGCGGTCGCCGCCAACCTCCTTCACGAAATCGCCCAGCACCGAGAAGCTCGCCACCACCGGCAGCTTCTCCTGCGCCCTCGCCGGCGCACCGGCCAGCAGCAGCCCGGCGGCAAGGCTCGCGATCAGGTCAAGGCGATTGAACATAGCGATTCTCCAGCGAATAATGAAACACTATAACATTACTAGCGCTGGAGATGGCGGGCAGGCAAGAGGCGTCTCAGCAATCCGCCCTGCGAGCCGATCAGAAGCGAGCCGAGATAGAGCGCACCGGCCGCCAGGATGATCGCCGGCCCGGCCGGGAGATTGCTCCCAGCCGAATAGGAGACGACGAGCCCGGCATAGCCGGAGACCATGCCAAAGCCCGAGGCAAGAAGGATCAGCCGCGTGATGTCTGCCGTCCAGAAGCGCGCCGCAGCCGCCGGCAGCATCATCAGCCCGACCGCGAGCAGGGTGCCCAGCGCATGGAAGCCCGCCACGAGATTGAGCACGACGAGGCCGAGAAAGGTCAGATGCACGATGCCGCCCGAGCGGCTGACCGAGCGCAGGAAGCCGGGATCGACGCATTCCATCACCAGCGGGCGATAGAGCGCAGCCAGCGTCAGCAGGCTCACTGTCGCAACGCCTGCCAGCAGCACCAGCACGTCGTCGTCGAGCGCCAGCACATTGCCGAACAGCACATGGAAGAGATCGACCGCCGAGCCGCGCAGCGAGATGATGGTGACGCCGAGCGCCAGCGAGATCAGGTAGAAGGCGGCGAGCGACGCATCCTCCTTCATCACCGTCAGCCGCGCCACGGCGCCTGCCGCCAGTGCGACAGCAAAGCCCGCCGCAAGCCCGCCGATCGTCATCGCCGGCAGCGAGAAGCCGGCGACGAGATAGCCGATCGCGGCACCCGGCAGGATGGCATGCGCCATGGCGTCACCGGTCAGGCTCATCCGCCGCAGCATCAGGAACACGCCGATCGGCGCCCCCGACACCGAAAGCGCAATGATCCCAACCAGCGCCCGGCGCATGAAGTCGAATTCGACGAAGGGACCGATGAAGAGGTCGTAGAGCAGCGCGATCAACGGTGTGGTTTCCTGACGCCGTCATTCCGGACAAGCCGCGAAGCGGCGCCGATCCGGAATCCATCATAAGGCACCATCGGTGCTCTAGAATGGATTCCGGGTCTCCGCTGCGCTCCGCCCGGAATGACGGCGTCCTTGTCTTGAAGACAGGGTGGACGCAGAGAAAGAGCTACGCCGCGTCGCGCTCGCACGGCGCGGCGTGGCTGTCGAAGGCCTCAACCATGCGGCGCGCCTTCAGCAGATTGTCCGGCGTCAGCACATCGGCGGTCGCACCCCAGGCAACGGTCTCGCGCGCCAGCAGCAGCGTCTGCGGGAAGGCGCGGCGCACCGTCTCGATGTCGTGCAGCACGGCGACGACCGTGCGCGCCTCGCCATGCCAGCGCTGCACCAGCGCCAGCAGATCGGCCGTGGTGCGAGCGTCGATCGCGGTGAAGGGCTCGTCGAGCAGGATGATGTCCGCATCCTGCAGCAGGAGCCGCGCGAACAGCGCCCGCTGCATCTGCCCACCCGAGAGATTGCCGATCGGACGGCGCTCGAAACCGGTCAGGCCGACAGCCGCGATCGCCTGCTCGACCTTTGCCTTCGCGCCCAGCCCGATGCGCCCGAAGATGCCGGCCGAGCCCCACAGACCCATGGCGACGAGATCATAGACATGGATCGGGAAGGAGCGGTCGAGATCGGCCGATTGCGGCAGGTAGGCGAGGCGCTTGCCCCGGGCCAGCGTCAGCCCGCCGTCAAGCGGCGACAGCGCTCCGGCGATACCCTTGAGCAAGGTCGACTTGCCCGCACCATTGGGGCCGACGATCGCGGTCAGGCTGCCCGAGGCGATCTCTCCCGACAGATGATGCACCGCAGGGTGGCGGTCGTAGCCGAGCGTCAGATCGTCGAGGCGGATAGCGGGCACGAACGCGAACTCTCTTCAAACGATGACAGCGAGCGTCGCGGCCCAGACCGCGGCGATGACGACGAGCGCCAGCCCGAGCCGCTGGCCCGCCGACAGCCGCAACAGCGACCAGCCGGGATCCTCCGAAGCGGCGCGATGGGCGGGGGCGTGCGGATGGCTCATATGGAATGATATAATGTTACGCAGAAGCGGAGGCAAGCGTGATCCGCAAGCGCAATCGTCTATCGTCCACTCTTGGCTTTGCGATTATTTGGAGTTACATTAAATCGTTAAACTCAACTACGACGAGATCAAGCGCGCCGAATGCCTTGCCCATCGGGGTCTCGATTTTGCGCGTGCTGGCGAGGTGTTCGGCGGCCTGACTTCACGCCGGAGGATGTGCGGACGGATTACGGCGAGGCCCGGTTCATCACGGCCGGCCTGCTCCAAGGTCGCATGGTCGTGATCGTCTGGACTCCGCGCGGCGATAAACGTCGCATCATCAGCATGAGAAAAGCCAATGACCGAGAACAAGCCCGCTACCAAAGCCGATTGGGTTGACCCGGACGATGCGCCCGAACTGACGGATGCATGGTTCGATACTGCCGACGTTCACAAGGACGGCGTACTCGTACGGCGTGGTCGCGGCCGGCCGAAGGTCGAAACGCCGAAGCGACAAATCACCCTGCGGCTCGACGCCGATGTCATCGATCGCTTCCGCGCGACGGGGCCGGGCTGGCAGGCAAGAATGAACGACGCTCTGCGCAAGGCGGTCTAAAGCCTTCAGAACGGCAGATACTGATACAGCCAGGTCTCGGTCAGCACCGCGTCGCCGCCGCGCATGAAGCAGCGCATCTCGACGGGGTCGTTGCCCTCGACCGTCAGGTCGAACTGGGCCCGCCAATGGCCGGGCACGTCGTCGGGCACGGCCTCGGCGAAGACATAGGAGAAGCTCCCACGCGAGGCCGAGAGCACCACCTCGGGCTTCACGCCGAAGGGAATCTTTTCCAGTGCCGGACCAAGAAATTCGACCATGAATTTCCGCACGCCCCTCGGGCGCACCGTGCCGGGCTGGCCGCCATTGCCGAGTCGCGTCGCCACCACGCGCCCCAGAGCCGGCACGAAGGGCTCGTCGGCGAGCCAGTGCAACGTGTAGCGATAGGCGTAGGATGCGCCGGCCCGCGCCGGTCCATCGGGCACCCACATCGCGACGATGTTATCGTGGATCTCGTCGTCGGTCGGGATCTCGATCAGCTGGACCGCACCCTTCCCCCAGGATCCTTGCGTCTCGACCCACAAGCTCGGCCGGCGCTCGTAGAACACGCCGTCGAGATAATGCCCGACCTCGCGGTCGCGCTGCAGCAGCCCGAAGCCGCGCGGGTTCTCGTCCATGAAGGCTGACGCCGTGGTACGCACCGGATTGTTGAGCGGCCGGAAGGCGCGCTCGCCCGCGCCGGTCCACAGCGCCAGACCGTCGGAATCATGCACCTCGGGCCGCCAGTCGACGGCGGTGGACTTGGCCGTCTCCGAATACCAGTACATCGAGGTCAACGGCGCGATCCCGAGCCGGGCGACGTCGTTTCGCAGGAACAGCGCCTTCTCGATCTCCATGGTCACGCCCTTGGCGCGATGCATCCGGAAGCGATAGGCGCCGGCCACGCTCGGCCCTGAGAGCAGCGCGTAGACCACGACATATTCGGACGCCGCCTGCGGCGTCTCCAGCCAGATATGGGTGAAGTCGGGAAACTCCTCCGGCTTGCCGGCGACAGCCGGATCGATCGCGAGGCCGCGCGCCGACAGGCCGTACTGGTAGAGTTCGCCGATGGCGCGGAAATAGGAGGCGCCGAGAAAGGCGACCCAGTCGTTCTTCTTCCAGTCGAGCTTCTCGCCCTTGCGGCCGGGATGGCCGGTGCGGCTTTCCTGAAAGCGGAAGCCGGCGAAACCAGCGCCGGCCGGCAGCTCCTTGGCCGGCGAATCCGCCGGCATCTCGAAATAGCTCTCGTCATAGACGATCTCGCGGGCCTGCCCCCCATCGACGACGTGCATCCTGACCGGCTTCTGGAAATAGCGGCCGAGATGGAAGAAGGTCACCGGCCAGGGCGAGGGCCCGTTCGCCCACAGCGCCATCTCCGGCTTGAATTTGATCTTGCCATGGGCGTCGTAGTCGATGCGCTCCAGCACGTCGGCGCGCGGCGAAGGCGGCGCCTGATAGGGCTGGGCGGCGAGGGCGCGCGCCCGGGTCTTCAGCGCCTCGAAACCGAATGCCTCGGCCTCGCCGAGCTTCAGCCCTTGTTGGGCCAGCGCCTCGGGCGAAAAGCCCAGCGCCGCCAGCGTCGCGGTCGCGCCGGCACTGGCAAGCAGCGTGCGGCGGTCGAGCAGAGGCGGCGTGTTGCGGGCATTCATGTCTGGCGTGGCTCCTGGCCGGGCGATGTCGAAAGGATCGGGCGAACTGCACCGCCCGAAGCCGACTTGAGCTCAATGATCGGTCATATGCTCGACCTTGAGCACCCGGCGCATCAGGTTGAACATGGCGTAGGCCGCAAGACCGGAGAAAAGCGCCATCAGCACATAGCCGACGATGTGTCCGAGTTCGAACAGCCCGGCCAGCGCCCAGCCCGAAGCCAGCGCCACGCCGAAAAGCTCGACCGCGATCAGGATGCCCAGCGAAACCACCATGATCAGGGGCCGCCCGTTGTTGCGCCTTGCGGCCATCTCGTCTTCCTCAAAGCCTTATGCACACGACCGCCTAGCGGACGCTGCCGAGGCGTGTAACAAAATCGCGCCCCTTCAACAAATGGTTGATTCAGGCGAGATTGAAAGACCCTGATGATCGAAACGCCTGTCTTCGGCTCCGGCGCAGTCGCCGCGCCACACCACCTCGCGTCGGAAGCCGGGCGCGCCGTGCTGGCCGAGGGCGGCAATGCGATCGAGGCGATGGTCGCCATGGCAGCCACGATCGCGGTGGTCTACCCGCATATGAACGCGATTGGCGGCGACGGCTTCTGGCTGGTGCACGAGGCCGGCGGAAAGGGCCGCGTCCACGCAATCGAGGGCTGCGGCCCGGCCGGCGCGCTCGCCACGATCGAGCGCTACCGCGACAGGGGCCACGACACGATTCCGGCACGCGGTCCCGATGCCGCCGTCACGGTCGCCGGCGCGGTCGGCGGCTGGCAGGTCGCGCTCGAACTGTCGAAAAACCTTGGCGGCCGGATGCCGCTGAAGGACCTGCTCGGCGACGCCATCGCACATTGCGATACAGGCTATGCGATTTCCGATTCTGAGTTGCGGACCTGGCCGCAGCAGATCGAGGCGGCTAAGCTGGCGCCCGGCTTCAGCGAATTCTTCTGGCCGGGCGGCGAGCAGCCGAAAGCCGGCGCGCGCCGAAAGCCCGAAGCGCTCGGCGCTACCCTGAAGCATCTGGCCGATGCCGGGCTCGACGATTTCTATCGCGGCGACATCGGCCGCGAGATCGGCGCCGATATGGATGCGATCGGCGCGCCGGTGACGCGGCAGGACATGGCCGCCTTCAGGGCAAGCCTCGTCCAGCCGCTGGCGGTCCAGCTGCCCGGCCTCACCGCCTACAATTTCCCGCCGCCGACGCAGGGGCTGGCCTCGCTGCTGATCCTCGGCATCTTCGAGAAGCTCGGCGTCGCCCGTGCCGAGGGATTCGACCACCATCACGGGCTGGTCGAGGCGGTGAAACGCGCCTTCCTCATCCGCGACCGCCACATCACCGACCCGGCTTTTCTCAAGCTCGACCCGGCGAGCTTCCTGACCGACGCGGTCTTCGCCCGCGAGGCCGCCGCGATCGACCGCAAGCGCGCCGCCCCCTGGCCGCCCAAGCCCGGCGACGGTGACACGGTCTGGATGGGCGCGATCGACGGCAGCGGCATGGCCGTCTCCTACATCCAGTCGCTCTACTGGGAATACGGCTCGGGCTGCATCCTCCCGCGCGCCGGTGTGAACTGGCAAAATCGCGGCGTCTCCTTCTCGCTCGACAAGCGCGCACTGAACCCGCTGATGCCGGGCCGAAAACCCTTCCACACGCTGAACCCGGCGCTGGCCCGCTTCGCCGATGGCCGCGTGATGTCTTATGGTGCGATGGGTGGAGACGGCCAGCCGCAGTTCCAGGCCCAGATCCTGACGCGCTACCGCTTCGGCCAGGGTCCCGCCGCTGCCGTCGACGCGCCGCGCTGGCTTCTCGGCAAGACCTGGGGCGAGGGCTCGATCTCGCTGAAGCTGGAGAACCGTTTCGATCCGATGCTGCTGGCCAGACTCACCGCCGCCGGCCACCCGGTCGAGGAGTACTCGGAAGCCTATTCGGACCAGTTCGGCCATGCCGGGATGCTGGTGAAACACGCCAAGGGTCACGTCGAGGCAACGCATGATCCGCGCTCCGACGGCGACGCCAAGGGACATTGAAGCCTATGCCCACGCCGATCGACGATCCCTTCCGCTGTTTCGTGCCCTATCCCGAGGTGGCTGTGAAGAACGCGCCGTCGGGCCCGCTTGCCGGGCTCACCCTCGCGGTGAAGGACCTCTTCGACATCAAGGGGTACCCGACCGGCGCCGGCTCGCCCTTCGTGCTGGCGCAATCGGGCATCAAGACCAAGACCGCCCCGATCGTGAAGACGCTGCTCGATGCCGGCGCCCGCTTCGTCGGCAAGACCCACACCGACGAACTCGCCTTCTCGCTCAACGGCAAGAACGCGCATTTCGGCTCGCCGATCAATCCATCCGCGCCCGACCGCATCACCGGCGGCTCCTCCTCGGGCTCGATGGCGGCGGTCGCGGGCCGTCTCGCCGACATCGCGCTCGGCTCCGACACTGGGGGCTCAGTGCGCGCGCCGGCGAGCTATGGCGGGCTCTTCGGCATCAGGCCGAGCCATGGCCGCCTCTCGCTCAAGCGCACCTGGCCGCTGGCCGAGAGCCTGGACACGCCCGGCTGGTTTGCCCGCGACGGCGAGACCTTCGCCAAGGTCGCCGACGTCGTTTTCGGCAAGGACAGGATCGCCCTGCCCGAGACGCCACGCCTGCTGCTGGCCGACGACATGTTCGGTCAGGCGGTGCCCGACGCCGAGACCATCCTGCGCAATGTCGTGCAACGCGCCGTCATGGCGCTCGGCCCGCCGGAGATGGTCAAGGTCGCGCGCGACCTCGACGCGCTTTACTGGGCCTTCCGCTGGCTGCAGGGCCGCGAAGCGTGGATTTCGGACGGCGCCATGATCGAGCGCTTCGCGCCGCCGCTGGGACCGGGCGTGGCGGAGCGCTTCGCCTTCTCGAAATCGGTCAGCGACGCCGAGGTCGCCAAGGGCGAGACCGTCCGCAAGGGCTTTCGCGCCAAGCTCGCCCGCCTGCTCGGCAGCGACGGCGTGCTCCTCCTGCCGACCGTGCCCGACATCGCGCCGCTGGTTAGCGCCGACGAGACCGAGCTCGACGATTTCCGCAACCGGGCACTGCGCCTGCTCTGCCTCTCCGGTCTTTCGGGCTTCCCTCAGGTCACGATCCCGGTGGCGCAGCGGGAAGGCGCGCCGCTCGGCCTGTCGCTGATCGGCCCGAAAGGCTCGGACAAGTCGCTGGTCGCCTTCGCGGTCAGGTTCGAGCGGGCGGCGAGAGTACGGATCGCGTGACGCGTTATGAGGAGCTGACATGAGCGGTCATCACCACCACGGCCACGACAACCACTTCACCCCGATCGAAGCCCGTGTGAAGGCGCTCGAATCGCTGATGGTGGCCAAGGGCTATGTCGATCCCGCCGCCCTCGACGCCATCGTCGAGACTTACGAGACCAAGATCGGCCCGCGCAACGGCGCCCGCATCGTCGCGCGGGCCTGGACCGACCCCGCCTTTGCCGAAAGGCTCAAGGCGGACGGCACCGCCGCCATCGCCGAACTCGATTACGGCGGGCGCGGCGGCGAGCACATCGTCGCCTGCTTCAATACGCCAGACGAGCACAACCTGATCGTTTGCACGCTCTGCTCCTGCTATCCGTGGCCGGTGCTGGGCCTGCCGCCGGTCTGGTACAAATCGCCGCCCTATCGCTCCAAGGCCGTGATCGACCCACGCGGCACACTCGCCGATTTCGGCGTGACGCTGCCCGAGGGCCAGCGCATCCGCGTCTGGGATTCGACCGCGGAAACCCGCTTCATCGTCATTCCGATGCGTCCGGCCGGCACCGAAGGCTGGTCGGAGGAGAAACTGGCTTCGATCGTCAACCGCGATGCGATGATCGGCACCGGCTTGCCCCGGGTGGAGGATGCGCCAGCGGAGCAAGCGTCATGAACGGCGGACAGGACCTCGGCGGCCAGATGGGCTTCGGCCCTGTCATGCCCGAACCGAACGAGCCGATCTTCCACGCGGACTGGGAAAAGCGCGTGCTCGCGATCAATGTCGCCGCCGGCGCCATGGGCGCCTGGACGATCGATGGCATCCGCGCAGCCCGCGAGAGCCTGCCCCCGGCCGACTATCTGTCGTTCTCTTATTACGAAATATGGCTCGCAGGTCTGCATAAGGTCCTGGCCGAGCATGGCTTCCTGACACAGGAGGAACTGGAGCAGGGCCGGCCGCTCGCTCCCGCCAGGACGCCAAAGCGCGTGTTGAAGGGTAACGAGGTGCCGGCCGTCTTGCGCCGCGGCTTTCCCTTCGAGCGCAAAGCCTCCGCCCCGGCGCAATTCGCCGTCGGCGACGCCGTCCGCACCATCGTGATGCACCCGGCCCACCACACGCGCCTGCCACGCTATGCCCGCGGCAAGCACGGCATCATCGAGCGCGTCACCGGCTGCCACGTCTTCCCGGACACCGGCTCGCAAGGGTACGCCGAGACGGCGCAGTGGCTCTACACCGTCGTCTTCACCGGGCGAGAACTCTGGGGCGGCGACGCCGACCCGACCAGCCGGGTCAGCATCGAAGCCTGGGAGAGCTATCTTGAGCCGGCTTGACACCGATCTGGCGGAAACGCTCGCCGCCGGCACACCGATCCCGCGCGATGCCGACGGCCCGGTCTTCGCGCAGCCCTGGCAGGCGCAGGCTTTCGCGCTCGTCGTCGCCCTGCAGAACAAGGGCGTGTTCACGGCCGATGAGTGGGCGGATGCGCTCGGCGCAGAAATCCGGGAGGCCGTTGAGGCCGGCGGCTGCCGCGACGGTTCGGATTATTACGAGCGCTGGTGCGAGGCGCTGGAGCATCTCCTGATCGCCAAGGGCCACGCCTCTCATCAGGGCATCGATGCTCTGGCAGCCTCCTGGGCGCGCGCGGCCGAAGCGACCCCGCATGGCAAGCCGATCCTGCTGGAAAACGATCCGCAACGCATGTGAGGCCTTCCATGGTGTCCCGGAAACTCGCGTAACTGTCCCGTCTCGGGAAACCGGTCGTTTCGGTGCAGGGCAAAAACGGTTTCGCTTAAAATCGTTCTGGTCCCATTCATGGTTTAGACCGCTACATCCCGCGCAGTATGGCGCCTGTTTTCGACGATTGCGCCGATGGGATTGTGAATGCGTATGAAGTCATTTCGACAAATTCTGACTGGCCCCGATCTTGCGTGTAGCATTGGCCAACGCATGTCAGGACATCGCCGATGACGGGAATGGATGGGACGGCCCGGTTCGCCTGCAGCAGCTGCGATTCGCCCTCGATCATCATTCCCGCGACCTTGACCGACGATGCCCCGGTGCTGTGTTCCGGCTGCCAAGGCGTCATCGGCACCTGGCTGGGCTACAAATCCTTCATCAGCCGCTCGATCCATTCCGAAGTGCCGTCACGCCTGCTCTGCATCGACCCGATCATCGCGCCGATGCCGGAAGAGGTCTGCTGAGGCAACCCCTTGTAGCATGATGGATTGCGCTGCCGTCGCCCACGCGACCACAGCGCGACGGCCTCCTGCACCAGCCCAAGCCGGCGCGTCATCCTTCCCGCCGGCATCAGCAGCCTGAGCGCGAATTCGGCCAGCACCGCCTGATCAGGTCAGCGCGCCGCGGCCGGCGACGGGCCAGAGTGCCTCGACATGGGCATCCGGCGTGTGCATCCCCCGCACGCAGACATACCAGTCGTGCAGATTGACCGTCGGGTCGCAATGGCCCGGCACCAGCAGTAGCCGGTCGCCGCGATGCGGCAGGATCGCAGGATCGCCCGTCAGCACGCCATGCTCGTCGGAGGGTTTCGTATAGACCACGCCCTCGCGCTGGAACGGCACGGGCAGGCCGGAATCGATCGCGGCCGCCTTGTGCCCGGCATCGACGATGGCGCGGTCGGGCACCGGCTTGCTCATCACCCCCGCCAGGATAAAGAGCGCGTGTTCGAAGCTGCGGAACGGCGTGCCGTCGGCCTGCCGGTTGCGGGCATAATCGGCATCCATGAAGATGTAGGAGCCGGCCTGGATCTCGTTCCAGATGCCCGACTGGCTCTCGATCTCGTAGGTGCCCGTCCCGGCCCCGCCGACCGTGGCGCAGGCCAGGCCGACATTTCCGAGCCGTTCGATCGTGTTGCGCGTCAGCAGCCCCGCCCGCTCGATCGCCTCGCGCCGCTCGTCGATCGAGCGCATGTGCTGCGCCGAGCCATGATAGGCCTGCAGGCCTCCGAATCGCAGCGTGTTGGTCCGCGCCACGGCCTCGGCGATCCTGACCGCCGCCTCGCCCGGCGCGACGCCGCAGCGCCGCCCGCCGATATCGATCTCGACCAGGATGTCGAACACCACGTCATGGCGCGCCGCTGCTTCCGCCGCCTCGCGTACACCGTCGAGATGATCGACGCACAGGCTGATCCGGGCGTTGCGCGCAAGCACCGCGAGCCGGTCGAGCTTGGCTGCGCCCGCGACCTCGTTGGAGACCAGCACGTCCTGGACGCCGCCGGCCACCAGGATTTCCGCCTCGGAGACCTTCTGGCAGCATTGCCCGACCGCTCCATGGGCGATCTGGCGCAGCGCGATCTCGGGGCTCTTATGCGTCTTGGCGTGGGGCCGCAGGCGCACGCCATGGGCCTGCGTATAGGCCGCCATCGTCACGAGATTGCGTTCGAAGGCGTCGAGATCGAGCACGAGGGCCGGCGTATCGATCTCGGCGAAACTCTGGCCGGCTTGGGCCGACGGTGGCAATGGCATGGACTGTCGCGCGCTCCTCAAATCAATAGCGGCCATGGGACGCCAGCTTCGTGTCGCGAGCAAGACCCGAGATGCGGCGGTCGGCAATGGGCAGTCCTAGTAGCGTTGTCGCATCCGCCATGATACCCCGCGCCCCATGAAGATCGGCCGCGTCACTGACGACACCTTCGCACTTTTCGCCCGCGTCTGGCGCGAGCAGGGCAAGACCTATCTCACGCAAATGGCGATGATCATGGCCCTCGTCGTGGTGATCGCCGCGACGACGAGCTTCTATCCGCTGCTGATCAAGGCGGCCTTCGACGCCTTCGCCGACCCGCTCACGGCGGAATCCACCGGATTCGTGCGCCGCGCCGAGCGGCTCGTTTCGAAATCGATCGGCATCGAGATCGGCGTCGTCAACGCGGTCGCGATCGTCGTGGTCATCGTCACCGCGATCAAGGGTTTCTCGCTGCTCGCCCAGACGGTGCTGACCAACAGCGTCGTCAGCCGCGTCGAGGCGAACATGCAGACGACGCTCTACGGCCACCTGATCGATGCCGACCTCGCCCAGCTCCAGCGCGAGAACCCGGCCTCGCTGACCCAGCGCTTCACCACCGATTTCACCTTCGTCAAGGAGGCGCTGACCCGGCTGGTCAACATCGCCGTGCGCGACGTGCTGACCGCGCTCGCTCTGATCGGCGCCATGCTCTGGATCGACTGGCAGATGACGCTGGTCGTGCTCCTGATCGCGCCTGTCGTCGCCCAGCCGATCGGCCGGATCGGCAAGAAGCTGCGCCGCATGGCCAGTTCGCAGCAGGAGCAAACCGGCGTGATGGCGAGCCTCGTCACCGAGAGCCTGCAGGGCGCCCGCGCCGCCAAGACCGATTCGCTCGAGCCCTATCTCAAGGCGCGCGCGGCAGCCGCCTTCGAATCGATCCGGGCGCTCAAGATGAAGGCAGCCAATGCGCGCGGCCGGCTCGACCCGCTATTGGAGGTCGGCGGCGGCATGGCGGTCGCCGGCGTGCTGGCGGCGATCGGCGTGCGCATCACCTCGGGCGGCTCGACCGTTGGCGATTTCACCGGCTACGTCTCGGCCCTGCTGCTGGCGGCGCAGCCGCTGCGCTCGCTCGGCAATCTCAACGCCATCGTCCAGGAGGCCGGCGCCTCGCTGAAGCGCTACTATGCCCTCGTCGACGAAAAACCGCTGATCGCGGAACGGCCCGACGCCAGGCCACTTGCCGTCGGCGCGGGCGAGATCGCTTTCCGGTCCTTGCGCTTCCGCTATCGCGACGATTCGCGAGCGCTCGAAGGCATCGACCTCGTCGCGCAGGGCGGCGCGATGACCGCGCTCGTCGGTCGCTCAGGTTCGGGCAAGTCGACCCTGCTGGCGCTGGTGCCGCGCCTCTACGATCCCAATGAGGGCCGCGTCGAGATCGACGGGCAGGACATCCGCGACGTCACGCTGGACAGCTTGCGCGCCCAGGTCGGCGTCGTCAGCCAGGATGTCGTACTGTTCGACGACACCGTGCGCGCCAATATCAGCTTCGGCCGCCCGAGTGCGACGCGAGACGAGATCGTCGCAGCCGCAAAGGACGCCGCCGCCCACGACTTCATCATGGCTATGCCCGGCGGCTACGATGCCCAGGTCGGCGAGCGCGGCTCGAAACTGTCGGGCGGCGAGCGCCAGCGCATCGCCATCGCCCGCGCCATCCTGAAGGACGCCCCGATCCTGCTGCTCGACGAGGCGACGAGCGCGCTCGACACCCAGTCCGAGCGCCTCGTCCAGCAGGCGCTGGCGCGGCTGATGAAGAACCGCACCACTTTGGTGATCGCCCACCGCCTCTCCACGGTGCGCGAGGCCGACCTGATCGTCGTTCTGGAGGAAGGCAAGGTCATCGAGACCGGCAGCCACGACGCCCTGCTGACGCGCGACGGAACCTATGCGCGGCTGCACCGGCTGCAATTTGCCGAGAGCTGAGACTGAGCGGCGCGTCCGCTATTCCGCCGGGACCACCTTCAGCGGCGTCGTATAGGGTTCCACGCGGATCGAATCGTGGCGCAGGATGCTGACGCGCCGCAACGGCGCCTGTTCGAGTTCGCCGTCCTTGCCCTTGCGGACGGCGAATTGCCACAATGACAGCTCGCCTCGGGTGACCAGCGCCTTGCCGATCGCGCTGGCGTCGTTGCCCTTTAACTCACCGACATCCGAAGGCGCCAGGCCGACGACGATCTCGTCCTTGACCGTGACGATCTTGAACAGGGAAACCGGCTCCTTGGCGGGTGTCGCGCTGGCGAAGGCCATCGCCAATCCGATGATGCCGGCGCAAAGCAGCGGGGCAGCCGATGAGAAACGGGATTGGGTCATGGCGTGGCATCCTTGTTCTGTGGGTCCGTGGCGATGGCGATCCGATAGCGCGGCCGTGTTTTCCGGCGATGTCAGCCGGGTTTCACTCAGGTTTCAATCGCCTCGCAGCGGCCGAATTCCCGGGTCAGGTCCAGGCGTAGCGGACGATATGGAAGAAGATCGGCGCCGCGAAGACCAGGCTGTCGGTACGATCCAGCATCCCGCCATGCCCGGCGATCATGTGGCCCCAATCCTTGACCCCGCGATCACGCTTGATCGCCGAGGCGACGAGCCCCCCGAGAAACCCCATGATACAGGCGATCCCGGCCAGCACGCCGGCTTCGGTCGGCGAGAAAGGCGTCAGCCAGAACAGCGAGGCTCCCAGCAGCGAGGCGCTGGCGATCCCGCCGATCAACCCCTCCCAGGTCTTGGAGGGCGAGACATTGGGCGAGATGCGATGCCGGCCGAACAGCTTGCCGAAGATGTATTGCAGCACGTCGCTGCCCTGGACCGTGGCGATCAGGAAGGCGATCAGCAGCAATCCGCGCCCCTCATTGCCGGGAATCTCGAGCGTCACGAGAGCCGGAACGTGACTGATGCAATAGACCGACAGCATCAGGCCCCATTGCTGTTCGGAGATGCGCTCGAGAAACCGCGACGTGTCGCCCCAGAGCGCCGTCAGCGCCGGCATCGCCAGAAAACAGTAGACCGGAATGAAGATGGCGAAGAGCCCGTACCAGCTCGTCCAGACGAGGTAGTACTGCAGCGGCAGTACGATCAGGAACATGCCGATCAGCACCCAGTGATCGCTGCGCCGGGTCTGGGTCAGCGTCACATATTCGCGAAGCGCGGCAAACGAGACGAATCCGAACAGGACGATAACGCCGCCGCTCCCGAAGACGAAGGCGACCGACATGGCTGCCGCCATGATCCACCAGGCACGGATGCGGGCATTGAGGTTGCTCAGGGTCGATGAGAGCGGCCCGGCGCTGCGCCAGGTCAGGATTCCGGCCACGAGGCTCGCCGTGCCGAGAACAGCAAGCAGCCAGATGAAGAGCCTGTGGATTTCCGGCATCATGGCCGCTCTCCGCTCGACTGCGTCTTCAGATCGAGAAGCGCCTGCCGGGCACGCTGAAGGAAGACCTTGCGGTCTTCATCGGCCAGGACGCCGATCGGCTCGCCGAAAATGACGCGGCAAAGGATCGGCACAGGCAAAAACATGCCCTTGGGCAGCACCCGCGACATGTTCTCGATCCAGCATGGCACCAGTTCGACATCCGGTCGGGCCGCCGCGAGATTGTACAGGCCCGAACGGAAAGGCAGGAGCGGCTCGTCGCCCATGTTGCGCGTGCCCTCGGGAAAGAAGATCAGCGATCGCCCATCGGCCAGCACGTCCAGCATCACGGCCATCGGATCCTCGCTGCGCGCGACCCCGCTGCGTTCGACCAGCACCGTATGAAGCAGGTCCCGGGCGATGAAGCGCCGGATGCTGTTCGCCTTCCAGTAGTCGGCCCCGGCCACCGCGCTGGTTCGGCCGCGTTCCTCCCGTTCCAGACAGGACGAGAGCAGGATGAAGTCGCCATGGCTGGCGTGATTGGCGAAGTAGATGCGCTGATTGCGCGACGGTGTCGTCCCCTGCCAGATCGGAACGACCCCGGTTATCGCCCGCGCCACTCCGGCGAAAAGCGAACCCGCGAGGGATTTCAGCACGGGGCGATAATCGAATCTCATCGTTGAATCAGCCCGTTGGCGTTACCGAGAACGAGGCAGACAGCGGCGACCAGGCCGCCGGCCAGGACGATGCGCTGCTTCAGGACGATGCGCCGCGACCCCGCGATCCGGCTTCCGAGGGAGCGGCCGCGCGCGGGTTTGCCGAACCCCATGCGGGTCAGGACGTCGTCGATGGCGGTCAGCCCTTCCGCCTCGTCCGGATACGATCCCGCGAGCCGGAAAAGCGCCGCATCCAAAAGCAGGTGGACGGAAAGCCCGATGGCACTCAGGCAGAGTACGGACAGGACAAGCCAGCTCAGGCGGATGGCAAGGCCCCCATTCCCGATCGCCAGCGGTCCGCAGGTGATCAGCAACAGCGCTGCGATGCCGCACAGGACAGCGTTCTGACGCAGATTGCGTGCGGCGATCTCGGCGGTAGTGGGCCAAACCATCATCGCTCGACCGGCTCCTCGATCGCGATCATGTCCGGGCGCAGCCGCACGAACCGGCCGGCCCGTTCGATCATGCTGATCGCCTCCTCCGCATTCTGCGCCCGCCCGCTGACGATGAGCCACCTGGCGATGACCGCCGCACTGCGCTGGAAGCCCAGCGCGCAGCAGACCAGAAGCGGGCCTTGCGGTCGGGCCGTCTCCACGGCGCTGGCCGCGGCCTGCATGTCGGACGCCTTGAGCGGCAAAAGATCGAGCGCGGGAAAACTGCTCCAGTTCGGACGGACTTTCCGGGGGGCCAGCAGTTCCCCGGTCATGTCGATCACCGTGGCGAAGGCGTCGAGCTCGCGCGGCTTCGGGAAGCGGCCGAGATGAACCCCATCGGCAATTTCGATCGAGGCGGGCATGGCCCGTGTCCAGAACCGGATATTGACGGCAGCCCCGAACCGATAGGGCGCCAGCAGCCAGCGACTGGCGAGCGTGGCGGACCCATCGGCCTGCTTCTGGAAGACCTGCGGTCCGGCGCCGAAATAGCCCATTGCGACGATCGCCAGCGCCAAGGCCGGCCAGAGCAGGAACAGCGCCGCCGGAGACACGCGGACGCTAACCGCACTGATGATCACCAGCAGTAACGCGCCGCCGGCATAATACAGGCCGAGCCGTCGGGATTTCGGATCGGCCGTCATGGCGAAGCCGGCAAGCGGCGAAGGCGCCCCCCGAGGAAACAGCCAGGCCGCGAAAAGCCCCAGCAGGACACCCGTCGGAATGTCGATGACATGGTGCTGCCAGGTGGTCAGGACGGACAAACCGATCAGGGCGCACCAGACATGCCAGGCGAGCCGGGCTGTGCCGGAAAGCTTGCCGCTAAGGTGGTCCCAGATCACTACGAGCAATGCGATGTGCAGGGATGGCGCCTGGTTAAACGGCTTGTCGAACCCACCCAGCACCTCGAACATGAAGCCGGGCAACCCGCTTGTTTCCGGCCTGACGAAGATCGCCTGCAGCGGGAAAGCGACGAAGCAGGACACCGCCACGAGCTGGATCGTCAGATACCGCCTCCCGAGCGTGTCCACATCGTCCGGCGTCGTGTTGATGAAGAGGCACAGCGCGTAGAACAGGTTGATCGACCAGTAGGGCACGATCGTCCAGGCGATGAACGGGATTAAGTGTTCCCATGCGAAGGCGAGATTGGGAACGCCGGCCCGCAGCGAGGCCAGCCAGTTGGCGCCGCCATAGCTGAGGTAGAAAAACGGAGCCAGACAGGCGAGCCAGAGCGCCGCGCGTCTCAAGACGGCGTTTCTGGCCCCGCCTGCTTCGTCCACGGATACGTCCGCCATCCTGCGCCTCAGACCCGCTCGGCGAGGGAAACGGTGAAAATACCCCATTGATCGATGCGCTGCTCGATCTTGCGGAAGCCCGCGGCGGCGACGAGTTGGTCCATTTCGCCTTGCGTCCGCCGCCGCATCACCCAGGCCTGACCACCGCGATGCGATGTCAGCGCGCGGGCGATCATTTCCAGCTGCGGATGCCAGGGCTGGTTGGTGTAGATCAGCAGGCTCCCGGGCCGCATCGCGCGCGCCAGCCCGCCGAGCGAGGCCCCGATCATGGCGTTGTCGGAAAACAGCTCGTAGAGGCCCGAAACGATGGTGAGATCGGGCGCCGGCGATATCCGCGCCAGCCCGTCGCCGTCGAAGGCATCCTGCTGGTGAAAGCTCGCATAGTCCGCCAGTCCGCGTTTGGCGATGCTCTCTCGCCCGGCCTCGACGTTGACGGGCGAATAGTCCTGCAGCCGCACGCTGTCGGGGCGGACGCCGGCCTTCGCGATGGCGTCGAGCACATAACGACCATGCCCGGCCGCGATATCGAGGACATGGCTGCCATGGCCGGCTGCCTTGAGGCGCTGGATGGCAAGGCCGAACAGCTCTTCGAGATGAACCTTACGCTGCCGGATGCCGCGCCAGCCGATTGCCTCCAGGAAGATCCCGTCGATCATCCGCCCGACCGGGCCCGCGCCACGCGGATCGTTCTCGTAGACATAGTCCAGCGTCGAGCCGGAATCGAACCCCGTCTTCGTCCCCGTCTCGATGCCTTTCGAGAGCAGCGCCCCCAGGCGGATCGACGCCCGGTTGATCGCCCAGTAGAGGCCGCGCGGCGATGCGGCGCCGAGCGGGCTCGCCAGGCGGTCCGCCTCGTCCCGCGTATAGCCTTGCCGATCCGCATGACGCAGATCGGCCGTGTCGACCGGTTCGGCAAAGCGATCCTCGATGAACGTCCGAACTTTCTTCAGCGCGATCGCCCGGTCCTTCTCGCCGAGCGTGTCGTGGTAGAAGCCGTCGAGAACATGCCGCTCCTTGGTCCTGCTGCCCAGATTTTCATGGAAACGATGCTGTGGCCCATGACGCACGACCCAGTCGCTGCCGGAGATCAGCAGTTGCGTCGGCACGGTGATCGCCCTGGCGTCGGCGACGACGCGGTCGCCGGCCTCGTAGAGCTGCAGCAGAATGTTCGAGGCGATCGGCCTGGTGATGAGCGGGTCGGCCTCGAAGGAGGCGATGCGCTCGGGGTCATGCGTCAGGAATTTCGCCTTCACATAGGAATTGACGAAGAACGTTCCCTTCAGCTTCTGCCAGAGCGCGATGCCCTGCACCGCGAAGGGGACATAGAGCTTGACGCTGAAAGCCGGCGAGGCGAGCACCAGCGCCCGGATCGGCGGCGCATAATCGTGGACCCAGGTCGCAGCCAGCACGGCACCGACGCTCTGGGCGATGACCGCGATACCCTCGACAGGGTGACCGTCCGTCTCGCCGATATGCCTGACGAAGCAGTCGAGGTCACGGACGGACGCCGCGAAGGAGGGCGAATACCCACGCTGGCCAGGCGACCGGCCATGCCCGCGAGCGTCCCAGGCATAGAAGGCATAGTCGTCGAGCCCCAGTTCGGCGACGAGATGTGCGACCCGCCCGCCATGCTCATGACCGCGATGGAGAAGGACGATGGCGCCTTTCGGAGCGCCGCTCAGGCAGGGCCATGTGCGATAGAACAGACGCGCCCCGTCATGGGAGACGAATTCGGATTCATTCGCTGTTCTCATGGCTGGCGGCACGCGCTCGTCATCTGCAGTCTGTTGCATGTTTTCTCCTACGGACGAGGGGGTTTCAACCATTGACAGGAAGCGCGATTCCTCGTCAGTTGCGGAGAGTAAGGTTTATACAATTTGCATATCTATTTAAATGCTGCTGAATCTATACGATGTACATATATTTTATACTGATATAAATTTTACTTTCCATGCGTCACCTATAGAGACATCATGTCGATCTACCAACTGAAATCTCGCTTCCAAAATCTGCTTCGTCCGCTCGTGGGCCGCCTTGCCGCCGGCGGGATCACAGCCAATCAGGTTACGCTCGCCTCCGCCACCATCTCGGTGGCCCTCGGCCTTGTTCTGATCTCTGCCCAGCATCCGCGGTGGTTCCTGCTGGTCCCGGTCTGGTTCCTCCTGCGCATGGGCCTCAATGCGATCGATGGAATGCTGGCCCGCGAGCATGGGCAGAAAAGCGTGCTTGGCGCCTATCTCAACGAGATCGGCGATGTGGTGTCCGATATTGCTCTCTATTTGCCGTTCGCCTTTATCGATCCCGCAGGTATCTGGTGGGTCGTCATTGTCGTCCTGCTGGCGGCGCTGACGGAATTCACCGGCGTTCTGGGCCAGACGGTCGGCGCGAGCAGACGTTACGACGGACCGCTCGGAAAGAGCGACCGGGCGCTGCTTTTCGGCGCGCTAGGTGCGTGGATCGGCGGCGGCGGCACGTTTGGCGCGTGGACGTACTGGCTGTGGGCATTGGCGGCATTGCTTCTCCTGTGGACGATCGTCAACCGTATTCGAGGGGGCATCGACGAGGCGCGAAAGCGCGACGAATAGTAAGCACGGGCCAGATTGCAGACTGCCGCGATGACTTTCCGCATCCCCGCCGCGATGAACGGCAAGGGACGCCCTGAGGCACCATCTGTTGCAGGGAGCGGAACGAGTGCCCTTGGCGGGAGATCGAGGGGGATCATCATGGCGACATGACTATTCCGCCGACGTTGCGGCCGGATTTCGTCCATGTTTCAGTCGTGTTTCATGACGCCTTTCGACCGGACGCACCGGGTGACCATCGTCGCCGGCAATCGCGGTTTGTGATGCGCACGGACGACGACAAATGATCTCCGCCGGCCCGCGCACCCTTGAAATCAGAACCGGCAACGTCCATCACCCTTCCCTTACGGTGGGCGTGGTTTTTGCATTTGCAACCCTTGAGAGCGGCCACCGGAGACTGCGGTTTGCCGGATATTGTCTCGTATTTCCTTGGGGGCAGGGATGAGTGGAAGTCCGAACGCTCGACCGCCGCGCCTCATTGTCGTCGATGACGAAGAGCATCTGCGCGACATGGTCGCCGAGTATCTCGAACAGAGCGGATATTCGGTGCGCACCGCCTCCGGAGGCGGCCCGCTCGATCTGCTCTTGGGGCAGGACGACGCGGATCTGCTTCTTCTTGACGTTCACATGCCCGGCGAGGACGGGCTGTCGATCGCACGGCGTATCCGCGCGGGCAGCACCGTGCCGATCATTCTGCTGACCGCGGCCAGCGACATCGTCGACAAGATCGTCGGCCTGGAGATCGGTGCGGACGACTACATGACGAAGCCCTTCGATCTCCGTGAGCTCAGGGCCCGCGTCCGTGCGCTTTTGCGTCGCCGACACCTGGCGGTTCCGGCAGTCTCGAAAGACGACGTCGCCGAATCCCAGCGCTTGAAGAAGCTTCCATTCGGAAAGGTGTTTCTCGACGTCGAAGCCCGCTGTCTTCTGCGCGACGACGGCGCAAGCGAGACGTTGACCGCGATGGAGTTCGACCTGATCCAGGTCTTCGTCCAGAATCCCGACCGCGTCCTGACGCGCGACCGCCTCCTCGATCTCGCGCATAATCGCGACAACAGCCCGTTCGATCGCAGCATCGACGTTCGCGTGACGCGCATTCGCAAGAAGATCGAAATCGACCCCGCCAAGCCGCAGACGATCAAGACGGTGCGCGGCGCCGGCTACATCTACACGCCCGGGAAACGGCCGCTATGACACCGGTGTCTCCACCTGTTCGCGATAGCCGTTCAAGCGCTCCGACAGGAAACCCTATGCCGGCAAATGATCTCCGGATCATGCAGACATGTCTCGGCGGCAGCCTCGGCCATGCAGTGTTCCTCGACAGATCCTGCCGTTATCGTTTTGCCAACCGTGAATTTCTCGATTTCATCGGCAAATCCGATGGGGACGTCATCGGCCGCGAGGTGTCGGCCGTCCTCGGCGATGCGCTCCACGCGACTTACGCGCAGATGCTGGAGCGCCTGCCTCCGGGCGAAAGCGTCAGGCGCGAGGGTTGGACGGATTACGGCTCTTTCGGCAGGCGTTACGTCGAGGAACTGATCACGGCCTATCCGCCGGACGGCGATCCCCCGTCAGGGGTCATCGTGTTCTCGCGCGATCTCACCGAACTCAAAAACCGCGAGCAGGACCTGCTCGAGCGTGTCGAGGCGCAGAACGCCGTAGAGGCCTATCATGCGGTGGTGGTCAACACGGCACTCGACGCCATCGTCGTGATCGACGAAGCCGGCATCGTCGTCGATTTCAACCCCGCTGCCGTCTCGGTTTTCGGCTATAGCCGGGACCAGGCCATGGGCTCCCAGATCGCCGACCTGATCATTCCTCCGGCCCTGCGCTCCGCCCATGATTGCGGCATGAAATCCTACCTGGAGAGCGGTGTCAGCCGGGTTCTCGGCCAGCGTCTGGAACTGGAAGCCCTCCGAGCAGATGGCGGACTGATCCCGATTGAACTGACCATCACCGATGTCACGCGCGGGCCCAAACGCCTGTTCGCTGCGCATCTTCGCGATCTCACCGCCGCGCGGAAGGCGCAGGCGGAGATCGCGAGCCAACGCGACGCGCTGCATCAGAAGGAGAAGCTCGCAGCGCTGGGGTCGCTTCTGGCCGGCGTTGCCCACGAGCTCAACAACCCGCTGTCCATCGTCATGGGCCACGCCATGATGCTGCGCGAAAAACTTGCAAACGGGCCGTCGAGCCTGACGCAGAGCGAGGACTTGGCCAAGCGGAGCGTCAAGATCGAGGAGGCGGCCAACCGCTGCGCCCGCATCGTACGCAGCTTTCTCGATATGGCCAGGCAGCGGAAGACCGAACGGCAGGCTATCCTGCTGCCGGACCTCGTCGGGAAAGCCCTGGATCTGCTGAGCTACAATCTGCAGAGCTCCGGCGTGATCGTCGAAACCGACTTTCCCGGCGGCCTGCCGCCGATCTGGGTCGACGGCGACCAGATCCATCAGGTCGTCGTCAATCTGGTGATCAACGCCTGTCAGGCGCTCGAGGAGAAGGGCGACGGAGACCGCCGCATTCGAATCGCCGCGGAGCCTCTTATCGGCGCCGGAATGGTTCTGCTCGGTATCTCCGACAATGGTCCCGGTATTCCGGCCAGCATCCGGTCACGCATCTTCGACCCCTATTTCACGACGAAACCGCAAGGCACCGGTACGGGCATCGGCCTCGCCGTCTCTCGCGGCCTGATCGAAGCCCATGGCGGCACGCTGGATATCGACGAGGCATCGACCGGCGGCGCGCGATTCGTGATCCGGTTGCCGGTCGGAGAAAGTACGCCTGGCACCGGCGACGGTGTGTCATCAAGGGTCGAAGCCGTGCCAGCGGCTGCGAGGCGGCATGTGCTGGTCATCGACGATGAGACGGACATCGCCGAACTTCTCTCGGACATGGCCGGATCGCTGGGCTTCGATGTCTCTGTCGCCGGCAGCGGGCAGGCGGCTAAAGCGCTGCTGGAGCAAGGCGACCTCCCCCTGAGTGCGATCCTGTGCGATATCCGGATGCCGAACGGCGATGGACCTGCCTTCTATGACTGGCTCAGGGAGACCCGTCCTGAGCTGGCGACCCGGATAGGCTTCGTCACCGGCGATACGCTGGGACCGGCGGCCGGTCGCTTTCTGGCGCGCTCCGGCTGCCCGATGATCGAGAAGCCGTTCACGCCCGACGACATCGCGCGGATACTCACGTCCCTGACGGCGGGGCTCACCTGAAGCGGAGCGGGTTCGAAAAAAACGCTCACTGAAACAACTGAAACATTCTCGCCGACTGCGAGAACTCTGACTGAAACATCGGCCTGTCATCCCTTGCGAATGATCAAAGTCATCCGGGGGAGATCGGTGATGCACGAAACAGAAATCGTCATGCTGGAAGAAAGCTTTTCAGCCGTGTTCAGCGTCCGCGACGACGCTGCCGCCCTGTTCTACGAGCGGCTCTTCGCCAACGACCCATCGCTGAAGCGCATGTTCGCTCAGACCGACATGCGCGAGCAGGGCAAGAAGCTGATGTCGGCCTTGCAGCTCGTCGTGGTCACCATCCGAAAGATCGACACCGTGAAACCCGCTCTGCGGTTTCTCGCCGTCAAGCACGCAGGCTACGGCGTGCGCGACGAGCACTACGCCACCGTCGGCACCGCTCTCATCGAGACCTTGTCGCTGTTCTTCGGCGAGCGCTTCACGCCTGAGTTGCGGCGCGTCTGGAGCGAGGCCTATGGCATCGTCAGCACGATCATGATCGATGCCGTCCATGAGCAGCAGGACGCCGAGCCGCTTTCGATCGCCTCCTGATCAGATCGGCCGGCTCTCCCTGCCCTGACGGGGCAGCCGCCGGCAAGAAGATCATCGTTCACCTGCTCAGCTCGCTCCGTTGCCGCAAGGCAACCCGCCTGCTGCGACATGTCCCTTCCAAATGAGGTCTTTCATCATGCTCCGTCGCGCCGCACTTCTCTCCATTCTGATCCTGCCGGTCCACCAGGCGGTGGCACTGGACTGCCGCCTGGACCACGCCACGTATCGGGAGAGCGTATCCGGTGCCGTACTGGCCTTTCAGCCCAAGGACTCGGCCAGGGATGCCGGGATGTCGGTGGGGCCGTTTCAGATGCGGCTGCCGAACATCTCCGAGACCTTCGAGGGCGATATCGCCTGGAATGCAGGCAGCCATGCGCGGCCCGCAGGGGAAATGGGCCACGCATGTCTTCGTGACGAAAGCGCGGACGCGAGCGCCTGCCGCCTCTGGGCCGGCAGCGCCTATGGTCTGGGAGACGCAGGAGCAGGCCTGCTGGACGACGCGGATATGAGCGCGCCGAAGGCCATCCTGCTCGTCGATTTCGGACGCTCGCTGGCCACGACAAGGGTTCTTGCGAGCGCCAACCCGGGCACGGCCGCCTTCGACGTGTTCACATTGTCCGAATGCAGGCAGTGACGGCCGGATCGACGCGCCCTTGGCGTGAGATCCCGACGAACGGCATTCGCTGCAGCGCCCGTGAAAGCCTTGATACAGCACACGGGTGCATGCGTTTGCAGGCAAGAATGAAGTCTATTTCCAGAATTATCGTGCTGCTATGCTTCTTTTCAACCTGCACGACATCGCTGGCGGGCGAGGCGAGCTATCATCCATCCTGGTCGGTGAAGCTCGCAAAGGCGGTACAGGGCCGCCGCAGCGTGACTTATCTTGATCTGTTCAAACAGATCATGCCGGATATTTCCCTCGGCGAAAACGGTGCGACGGCAAAGAGCGTCATCGCGATCCGGCATATCGCCGGAGCCGACGCTGGCGGCACGATCGCAACCCCGGTTCACATCCGATCGTTTCAGACAGTGAATTTCGTCGAAGGTGGCAAGAAGCGCATCGCGCTTCTCGCGCCGCTGGATACCGGGACCGACGACGCGGAGCGCCCTGCATTGCTGGCGGTCTTCGACGATGGCGACCTCCCGAAGCTTCTGGATGCCGTCGATGTCGGCATGGACAGACTGACGGGCTTCGTCATTCCAGCGCTCGTGCAGATCGGCAAGGGCGATCAGGCCATCGTGACGAGAAGCCAGCACTTCAACTCGAACGAAAGTTACGCGAGAACCGCATTGGTTTTCATGCGCGGCGCCCGAATTGTGCTCGTCGATACCTTCTCGACCTATGGGGTAAGGTTCTGCGGCGTCGAAGAGACCCAGACCCTGTCGTTCAAGGGACTGGCTTCCGACAGGAAGCGGTACAAGGATGTCGCGGTCCGCGTGACGCATAAGAGGGCCGTCGCGGCAAAGCAGTGCGCCGGCGAAAAGCCGCGACCGCCGTTCGTTCGCGCCATCAGCGCCATCTACGCGTGGGACGGGGACAAGGCGAGGTTCGTGCCCGGATCCGATGCGATAAAGCGCCTGGAAAAACGCAACTCCGAACAGTTCTGAACTCGACGCCTTTGAAATCGACCGTCGCTGCGCCTTTGCGCAATGTGCGCTGCTCAGCTCCGGCGCATCATGATCATCTTTTCCTGCGTCATGTCGCGCATGGTGAAGGGGATGCCGCCGGTGCCGTAGCCGGATTCGCGGCGCCCGGCGAAGGGCATCCAGTCGGTGCGGAAGGTGGTCGGATCGTTGATCATCACGGCCGAGGCATCGAGCTGGTTGGCCGCGCGCATGGCGATATCGATGTCCTGAGCGAAGATGCTGGCCTGGAAGGCGACCGGCAGGGCGTTCGCCTGCGCGATGGCGTCATCGAGCTTCACATAAGGGTAGATGCACACCACCGGCCCGAAGATTTCGAGCTGAGAAACCTTGGCATCTGTCGGCGGCGCAACCAGCACCGTCGGTTCCAGCGTCGTCTCCGAGAGCCGCCCGCCGCCGAGGGCGAGCCGCGCGCCACCCGTGACGGCTTCGTCGATCCAGGATGCGATCCTGTCGGCCTCCTTGGGCAGGATCAGCGGGCCGACCTCGGTGTCCTTCAGGGCGGGGTCGCCGGTCTTCAGCGCCTTCACACGCGCAACGAGCCGCTCGGTGAAGTTGCCTGCAATGTCCTGATGCACGAAGATGCGCTGGGTGGACACGCAGACCTGACCGGCATGATAGTAGCCGCCCTTGACGATCGGCTCGATGATCTTGCCGAGATCGGCGCTGCGGTCGACGATAGCGGGCGCTGCGCCGCCATGCTCCAAGGCCGAGCGCGCGCCATGCGCCAGCTTGGAATGCAGATACCAGCCCACCTTGGCAGAGCCGATGAAGCTAAGGAAGGCGACGCGCGGATCGGTGGCGAGCTTTTCGGCGAGTTCTGTCGTCTCGGGGATGAAGCTCTGGCACCACGCTTCCGGCAGCCCGGCCTCATGGACAAGCGCGACGAAGTCGAGACAGGAGAGCGGCGTCGTCCCAGCCGGCTTGATGATGACCGGGCAGCCGACCGCGATCGCCGGCACGACCTGATGCACGATCAGGTTCAGCGGGTGGTTGAAGGCGGAGATCGCCGCAACGATGCCGATCGGCTCTTTCGTCGTGAAGGCCCAGCGGTCGATGGCGGCGGGCGACAATCCCATCGGAATCTCCCGCCCGGCAAAGTTGCGTAGCTCGTCGGCGGCGTTGTGGACGCCGTCGATCGCGCGCGTCACCTCGACGATCGCATCAGGCAAAGGCTTGCCGCCTTCACGCGCGATCTGCAGCGCAAGATGGTCGCGCTTGCCCTCGACCAAAGCGGCCAGACGTCGCAGGATCGCCATGCGCTGGTGCGGCTTGAGCCAGCCGTCGCGGTCGCGGAAGACGCGCTGCGCCGCCTGAAACTTGGCCTCCAGCGCGGCTGCATCATCGGTCGCGATCTCGGTGATCGCGACGCGGTCGAAGGCCTGGACGACCTGTAGCATGACGCGTCTCCTGATCAGGCGAGCTGGATATCGGGGCTGCGGTTGCGCAGTTCCTCGACCAGCACGCGCGTATTCTCGGAATAATCGATCGGAATCTCGACGAGATGCACCCCGCCGCCCGCGAAGGCGGCGTCCAGCGTCGGCACCAGCTCCTCGACGGCGGTGACCCGCGATCCCTTGGCGCCATAGGCCTGGGCATAGCGGACGAAATCCGGGTTGCCGAAGGTCATCCCGAAATCGGGGAAGTTGTCGACCGACTGCTTCCAGCGGATCATGCCATAGGCGTTGTCGTTGAGGATGACGACGACGAGGTTCAATCTCAGCCGGACGGCGGTTTCCATCTCCTGCGAGTTCATCATGAAGCCGCCATCGCCACAGACCGCCATGACGCGGCGCTCGGGGTAGAGCATCGCCGCCATCATCGCCGAGGGCAGCCCTGCGCCCATCGTCGCCAGCGCATTGTCGAGCAGCAGCGTGTTGGCGACATGGGTGCGGTAGTTCCGGGCGAACCAGATCTTGTACATGCCGTTGTCGAGGCAGACGATGCCGTCCTCCGGCATGACCTGGCGGACATCATGGACGATGCGCTGCGGCGTGATCGGGAAGCGTTCTTCCTCCGCACGGTCGTTGATCTTGGCCAGGATTGTCTGGCGCATCTCCAGCATCGACGGATCGGCTTCGAGCTTGCCCTCGAGCCGGTCGGCCAAACCCGTCACGGTCGCGCCGATATCGCCGATCACCTCGGCATCGGGGTGGTAGACCTGTTCGACATTGGCCGATTGATAGCCGATATGGATCACCTTCGAGCCGCCGGCGCTCTTCATCAGGAAGGGCGGCTTCTCGATCGTGTCATGACCGATCGCGACGATCAGGTCGGCATGGTCGACGGCCTGGTGGACGTAATCGCGCTCCGAGAGCGCAGCCGTGCCCATATAGAGGTTCGAGCCGCCGGTAACGGCGCCCTTGCCCATCTGCGTGTTGAAGAACGGCAGCCGGGTTCGCCGCACGAAGGACGAGAGCTCTTCCACGAGGCGCGGCCGGTTCCCGGCGGCACCGATCATGACGAGCGGGCGCTTCGCCGCCAGGATCATCTCCGCCGCTCTGTCCAGTGCCGAGCCCTGCGCGATCGGCCGCTCCAGCGGGTGAATCGGGATCAACGACGCATCGTCGAATTCCTCGGCCGCCACATCCTCGGGCAGTTCCAGATGGACCGGTCCCGGGCGCTCCTCCATCGCCACCCGAAAGGCGTCGCGCACCACCGAGGCGATACTGGCGGCGCTGACGATCTGGCGCGTCATTTTGGTCAGCGGCTTCATCGAGGCGACGACATCCACGATCTGGAAGCGCGCCTGCTTGGCGGTCATGATCGCCTTCTGCCCGGTGATCATGATCATCGGCATGGCGCCCAGATGTGCGTAGGCCGCCCCGGTCGAGAAGTTGAGCGCACCCGGACCCAGCGTCGCGATGCAGACGCCGGGCTTGCCGGTCAGCCGGCCATGGGTCGCCGCCATGAAGGCGGCGGCCTGCTCGTGCCGCGTCAGGATCAGCTTGATCTTGGACGTCCGCAGGGACTCGAGAACGTCGAGGTTCTCCTCGCCCGGCACGCCGAAAATGCGATCGACGCCCTCGTTCTCGAGCGCCGCTACAAGGAGATCAGAGCCCTTCGGCATGGCGGCATGTCCTTCTTTCCAAGGTGAGAGGTAGAGATCGGCCAGCGCGTTTTCGAGCATCCGGCAACGCAGGTCCGTCCCCATGCCGCCGGGGTGTCGAGCACCCTCACGAACGCGGAACGCCGTGATGCCGGGCGGCGAGATAGGCATGGATCTGCGCGACGACGGCCGCTCCCTCTCCGACGGCGGCAGCGACGCGCTTGGTCGAGCCGGCCCTGACGTCCCCGATCGCGAAGACGCCTGCGCGGTCGGTTTCGAGGGGCTGGACAACCCGCGACCCTGATCCTGCCGGAGCAGCCCCGGTGACGACGAAGCCACCCTTGTCCACGGCGACGCAGCCGGCAAGCCATTCAGCATTCGGGTCCGCGCCGACGAACAGAAAGACGTGATGCAGCGCGCGCCGGCAGGTCTCGCCCGTCGCGCGGTTCAGCAAGACCGCTCCGCTGAGCCCCGTTGTCTTGTCGCCCTCCAGAGCCGTGATTTCCGTCCCGGTGTGAATCTCGACATTGGGCAGCGCGGCGATGCGATCGATCAGATAACGCGACATCGAGGCCTCCAGCCCCTTGCCACGGATGATCAGGTGCAGCCGCTTCACCTTGGGGGCCAGGAACACGACCGCCTGCCCGGCCGAATTGCCGCCGCCCACCAGTGCGACCTCCTCGCCCTGGCAAAGCCTGGCCTCGACGGGCGAGGCCCAGTAGGACACGCCCGAGCCTTCGAAGGTCGCGAGATTGGCGATGTCGGGACGGCGATAGCGGGCGCCCGAAGCGATCACGACGGTGGTCGCCTGCATGGTCTGTCCGTCGGACAGGGCAAGCCGCAGGGGATCGCCACCGGACGCAGCGTCGGCTTCGCAGTCGAGCCGCGTCACCTCCAGCGGTATAGCCAGCTCCGCACCGAACTTCAGGGCCTGCGTCGAGGCACGGCCGGCCAGCGCCTGGCCCGAGATACCGGTCGGGAAGCCGAGATAGTTCTCGATCCGTGCCGACGCCCCCGCCTGCCCTCCGGTCGCCCGCTGGTCCAGCACCAGAACGCTCAGGCCCTCGGACGCGGCATAGACTGCCGTGGCAAGACCAGCCGGGCCGGCTCCGACCACCGCGACGTCATAGACCTTGCCCGGGTCGAGGTCCGGCATGAGGCCCAGACAGAGACCGGCCTCCGCATTGGTCGGGTGCTTCAACACCGTTCCCGTCGGGCAGACCATGAGCGGCAGGTCGTCGGGCTGGATGCCGAGCCGCTCGACGAGGGCGCGACCTTCCTCGTCCTTGCTCGCATCCAGCGTCGTATAGGGATAGCCGTTGCGCCCCAAAAAGCCCTGCAGCCGCACGAGCCCGCTTTCGCCTGGACGCCCGACCAGAACGGAGCCGGCGGCACCGCCCTCGATCAGCCCGACACGGCGCAGGATCAGCGCCCGCATGATGATCTCGCCGAGATCGGCGGAGCCGATGATCAGCGCGCGCAGATGCGCCGCGTCGAGCGGAACAGCGAGACAACCCTCGGGGCCGGCACGGCCGGCCGCGAGCGAACCCCGTCCGGCAAGCTGGCTGACCTCGCCGCTGAACTGGCCCGCGGAATGGACGGTGATCGGCTCCTCATGGCCGAGCCCGTCCCGCCGCACGACCGCGATCGAGCCGTCCAGCACGAGCCAGGCCGACGCATTGCGCTCGCCGACATCGTAGACGAGCTCCCCGCTTGCGAAGCGACGCTCGGGACCGCTGGCGAAGCGCCGGGCCGTGGCGACCTGACCCGCATCGAGCACGGGAAATATCTGGTGGCGACGGCTGTCGATGAGGCTCATATCCAAACTGCTGCTTTATCCGCGATGATCGAAAGGCCATTGTTCCGTGCCGGCCGGCCGGATGCAAACGGCATCCCCGACCAGGATCGTCGTAGCGAGCGGGCTCAGCCGAACGAAGCTTCCAGCATCGCGGCATAATCGGCGGCGCTGGCCGCGCGCGGGTTGGTCGCGCTGGAATGATCCTGCACGGCGGCTTCGGCGATGGCGGGGATGACGTCGCGCGGCACTCCCATCGCGGAGAGGCTGTTGGGCATGTCCAGGCGTGCGACCAGGCCGGCGATCCAGTCGGCGAGGTCGGTATCGGCCGCCAATCCGAGCGTGCGGCGAATCTCGGCGTATTTGACTTCGGCTCCGGGCGCATTGAAGCGCAGCACGGCCGGCAGCAGCACCGCGTTCAAGGTGCCGTGATGCAGCGAGACCTGCTTCAGCCCGCCGAGTGGGTGCGACAGCGCATGCACGGCGCCGAGCCCCTTCTGGAAGGTCAGCCCTCCCTGCAGGGCCGCCATCATCATCTCCTTGCGGGCTTCGCGATCGCCGCCGTCCTTCACCGCACGTTCGATGAAGGCTGCGGCGCGCTTGAGCCCGTCGAGCGCGATCGCCTCGGCGGGCGGGTTCTCGCGCGGGCTGAGATAGGTCTCGATGCAGTGGGTGACCGCATCCATCCCCGTCGCGGCGGTGAGCCAGGCTGGCAGGCCCAGCGTCAGCTCGGGGTCGCAGATCGCCAGGCGCGGGATCAGATGCGGCGAGATGAAGCCGAGCTTGCGGCCGTCCCTGAGTGTGATCAGCGCGGCGCGGCCGACCTCGCTGCCGGTGCCCGAGGTCGTGGGCACGGCGATGACCGGCGCGACGGCCGCCGTCACCCTGGGGATGCCGCCCAGGATCGCGGCATAGGTTTCGAGCGGCCCGGCATGGGTCGCGAGCAAAGCGACGCCCTTGGCGAGATCGATCGGCGAGCCCCCGCCGATCGCGACGAGGCCGTCGCAAGCGTGTTGGCGATACAGAATGAGCGCGGCCTCGACAGCCTCCTCGGTCGGATTGGTCGGCGTCGCGTCGAAGACGGGCGCCGCCTGCAGGGTCGCGGACTGCGCCTGCACCCCCGCGATCAGCCCGACCGCGACGACGCCCTTGTCGGCGATGATCAGCGGCCTTTTGATGCCGAGTCCGGCGAGATCGGCCTCGATGCCGGCGATCTCGCCGAAGCCGAACTTCACGGTGGTCAGATAGGTCATCAGGGCCATGGCGCATCCTCCTTCGATCGGCGGCCACGTCCTGCCCATCACCGGACGCTGACGCATCCCCGGTCATGGACGTGCTGGCCTTACCTGCCGTCTGGCATTGCCATGCGGTTCGGACGCCGTCCACTCGCGCAATCCCTGGCGACGGCAAGGCCGGCGCATAGACCCCTTGGCAAACGGCAGATGAGGGCATATACCCGCAATTATGAAAATCGCCTGCTACTCCGCCATGCTCCGTTCTGCCGCCCGGCGGCTGACGGCGGGCTATGACGAAATGCTGGCGCCGCTCGGGATCAACACCGCGCAATACAGCCTGCTGCGAACGATCTCGCGGAATGAGCCGGTGACGCTGACCGAGATCGGCCGGCGCCTGGAACTCGATCGCTCGACCGTCGGGCGCAATGTCCGCGTGGTCGAACGGCTCGGGCTGGTGAAGCTCGGCCGGGGCGAAGACCAGCGCGAGGCCAACGTTACACTGACCGAGGCCGGCCATACGGTACTCGCCGAGGCGGTGCCGCTCTGGCAGACCGAACAGGCTGCCTTCGAGACCCGCCTTGGAACGGACACCGCCCAAGCCCTGCGCGAAACCCTAAGCCGGATCTAATCTCTTTAACGTGATGCGGGCATCTACCCGCAACAGGACGCCGTCATGACAGCATCGACCGATACCCCCTCCCCCTCGTCATCCGCGGTCAGGCTGCTGGCGCGTCGCGGCGTCCATTACGGCTGGGTCATCGCCGCCGTCACCTTCCTGACCATGCTGGTGACGGCCGGCGCGGTCGGGGCACCCGGCGTGCTGATCGCGCCGCTGCAGCGCGAATTCGGCTGGGCGACAGCCGACATCTCCTCGGCCCTGGCCGTCCGGCTGATGCTGTTTGGATTGATGGGGCCGTTCGCGGCCGCCTTCATGAACCGTTTCGGCGTCCGCAGGGTCGCGAGCGTTGCGCTTGCCCTGATCGCCGCCGGCATCCTCGGCTCCTTTTTCATGACCAAGCTCTGGCACCTCGTCCTGCTATGGGGCATCGTCGTCGGCCTGGGCACGGGCCTGACCGCGATGGTGCTCGGCGCCACCGTCGCGACGCGCTGGTTTGCGCAGCGCCGTGGCCTCGTGCTGGGGCTGCTGACCGCGAGCACCGCGACGGGGCAGCTCGTCTTCCTGCCTCTGCTGGCGAGCCTGACCGAGAGCGTCGGCTGGCGGCAGGCCTTGATCCTCGTCCTCGTCATGCTGGTCGTCGCCTTCGTCGCCGTTCTGGCGCTGATGCGCGACCGTCCGTCCGATATCGGGCTCGCCCCCTACGGCACCGACACGATCGTGCCGGCTCCGGCCCAGGTCGCCGGCTTCGGCGCGATGCTGATGTCGCCGCTGGTCGCGCTCAGGGAAGCCTCGCGCACCCACACCTTCTGGGTTCTGTTCGGGACCTTCTTCGTCTGCGGCGCCAGCACCAATGGCCTCGTCCAAACGCATTTCATCTCGCTCTGCGGCGATTACGGCATGGCGGCGACGACCGCGGCAGGCGTTTTGGCGATCATCGGCATCTTCGACTTCGCCGGAACGGTCGGCTCCGGTTGGCTTTCCGACCGCTACGACAGCCGCTGGCTGCTGTTCTGGTATTACGGGCTGCGCGGCCTTTCGCTGCTTTATCTGCCTTTCACCGATTTCACCTTCTATGGCCTGTCGCTCTTTGCCGTCTTCTACGGGCTGGACTGGGTCGCGACCGTGCCGCCGACGATCAAGATCGCGGCCGATCGTTTCGGCGACAAGGCCAACCTCGTCTTCGGCTGGATCTTCGCCGGGCACCAGCTCGGCGCCGCCTTCGCCGCCTATGGCGCCGGCTTCAGCCGGACCGTCTATGAAAGCTACCTGCCGGCCTTCTTCATCGCCGGCGCGCTCTGTCTGTTCGCCTCGGCCGCGGTCGTGACCTTGCGCGGCACAGCGATGCCCCGTCTCAAGACGGCCTGACAGGACCGAACCGGGGATCAGCCGGCCGCGCAGGCCTCGGCATGGGGCAGGCTGGAGCGACGCTGGATCAGGTCGTCCCTGGCGAAGAGTTCGGCAAGCCAGTCGACGAAGACGCGGACCTTGTTGCTGAGATGGCGATTGGGCGGATAGACGATGTGCAGGGGCTTGGGCGCCGAGCACCAGCCCGTCAGCAGCGGCACGAGCCTGCCGGCTGCGATATGCTCCTGCGCCATGAAGGTCGGCACCTGGATGACGCCGAGGCCCGCCAGCGCGGCGGCGACATAGCCCATCCCCTCGTTCAGCGAGACGATATACTCGCCCTGGACCTCGACCGTCTCCTTGTCGTTGACATAGGTATAGGGCATCGCGCGGCTGGTGCCGGCGAGCCGATACCCGACGACGGTATGGCCGGTCTCGAGGTCTTTGGGGTGCTGCGGGATACCATGATGCGCGAGATAGTCGGGCGTCGCGCAGGTGAGCAGGTACATTTCCCCGATGCGCCGCGCGATCAGGCTCTGGTCCTGAATCTCGCCGGCCCGGATGGCGCAGTCGAGATTCTCGGCCAACAGATCGGCCGGCCGGTCGCTCAGGCCGAGATCGATCTGGATTTCGGGATAGCGCGCATGGAACGCCGGCAGGGCCGGAATGATGACCGCCATGGCCAGCGATGTGCTGCAATCGACGCGAAGCCTGCCGCCCGGCCGCGCCTGCGACAGCGCCATGCTTGAATCGAGCTCGTCGACATCATTCAGGACGCGCAGCGCCCGCTCGTAATAGGCCGCGCCGTCCATCGTCACCGTCACGCGCCGCGTCGTGCGGTTCAAAAGCTTGGCGCGCAGATGCGCCTCGAGCTGCTGGATCTGCTTCGTCACCGTCGGCTTGGGCACGTCGAGCAGGTCCGCGGCGCGGGTGAATGTTCCCGCCTCGACCACCCTGACGAAGGCCCGCATCGCGCTGAGCTGATCCATCTCCGCCTCCTCACAGACCCGTCATTGTTTCCCTGCAGAAATAATGAATGAGCAAACAAGTCATTTATTGCCGAGACATGATCACTTAAATCACGCTGCAACGCAACACAAATGGTCGCTCCAAATGTCTCCCGCCGTCCATCCGCAACCTCGTATCCGGCGCGCCGTCTTCTGGCGTCAGGAGACGATTGCCGCAGGATCGGACCAACTCGCCACCAGACTCTATGCCCCGGCCGAGATTCATCCCGATGCCGGGCTCGTCCTGCATCTCCATGGCGGCGCCTTCAGCAGCGGCTCGCTCGGTGAGGGCGAGGCGGTGGCGACCGCGCTGGCCGAGGCCGGCGCCGTCGTCGTCTCGCTCGATTATCCGCTGGCGCCTGATCACCGCTTTCCCGAAGCGCTGGAAGCCGCCTATGCCGCACTGCGCACCCTCGACAAGAGCCGCGCCCGCTTCGTGTCGAAGCACGCGCCGCTTTATGTGGCGGGCGAGGAGGCCGGCGGCAACCTCGCCGCCGCGCTCGCCATGATGGCGCGCGACCGGCGCGGTCCCGCGCTCGCCGGCCAGATCCTGTTCTCACCCATGCTCGATGCCTGCCTCGGCACCTATTCGCTGCGGGCGGCAGAGGCCGGCCCTGTGGGCTGCCGCTGGGCCGATGGCTGGGCCGACTATCTCGGCACGCCCGACAAGGCCGCCCATCCTTACGCCGCCCCACTGAATGCGTCCCGGCTGGCCGGCCTCGCGCCGGCCCTTCTGATCTCGTCGCAGGACGATCCTCTGCGCGACGAGGCGGCCGATTATGCTCGGCGCCTGCAGGAAGCGGGTGTGACCGTCCGCCACCATGTGCAGACTGGCCCGACGCAATGGCCCGATGCCTATGCGGGAGCGCCTGTCGAGGGCTCCTGCCTCTGCAAGGCCTGCAACCATGTCATCGAGTTCTATGCCCTGACCGCACCGCCCTGACCGGCGCCGACCCACACCGAACCTCTATCTCCAGCAAGGAATGAACCCATGATTCAGGGAACGAACCGTCGTGGCCTTTTGGGCGGGCTTGCCGCCAGCGTCTCGCTCGCGGCCATCATCACCTTCACTGTCGCCGGCAACCGCGCCCAGGGCGAAGCGACCCCTGCCGCACCGCCAGCGACGCCTGTCTCGGTCGCCACTGTCGAGCAGCGCGATCTCGTCGCCTGGGCCGAATTCTCCGGCCGCCTGGAGGCGATCGAGCGCGTCGAACTGCGCTCGCGCGTCTCCGGCGTGGTCGAGGCCGTGCACTTTCGCGAGGGCAGCCTGGTCAAGCAGGGCGACCTGCTGATCAGCATCGACCAGGCACCCTATCTCGCCGAATTTGAGCGGACGCAGGCGCAGGTCGTCGCCGCCGAAGCACGCGTCGCCTTGGCAGCGGGCGAAAACGAGCGCGGCCAGCAGCTGATGGCGAGCCGCAACGTCTCGCAGCGCGACCTCGACACGCGCTACAACGCGCTGCGCGAGGCGCAGGCCAATCTGCGCGCCGCCGAGGCTGCGCAGCGGACGGCGAGGCTCAACCTCGACTACACCCAGATCCGCGCGCCGATCGGCGGCCGAATCGGCCGGCTCGACGTCACCATCGGCAATCTCGTCGCGGCCGGCGCCGGCGCACCGGTGATGACGACGCTGCTTTCGGTCGATCCGATCTACGCCGCCTTCAATGCCGACGAGCGCACCGTACTCGACGCGCTGGCCTCCCTGCCGCAGAACGACCGCTCGCTCGAACAGATTCCGGTCAAGATCGCGACAGCGACCAGCGAGGGTGCGACCTTCACCGGCAGGCTGCGCTTCGTCGACAACGGCATCGATGCCGCCAGCGGCACGGTGCGGGTCCGCGCCATCGTGGACAATCCCGGCGGCAGGCTGATGCCCGGCCAGTTCGTCAGGGTCCAGATGGGCCAGGCTCGCGCCGAGCCGGCACTCGTGATCAACGAACGCGCCGTCGGCACCGACCAGGACAAGAAATTCGTCTTCGTCGTTGGCGCCGACAACAAGGCGACCTATCGCCAGGTCACGCTCGGCGCCTCGAATGACGGCCTCCGGATCGTCACCGGCGGTCTGACCCAGGGCGAGCGCATCGTCGTCAACGGCCTGCAGCGCATCCGTCCCGGCGCGACCGTCGCGCCCGAATCCGTGCCGATGGCGGAGAAGTCCGAGCTGCGCGGGCGCAACGCCAAGACCGAGATCGCCCAGCGCTAGGACGATCACCACAGGAAACGCCGTCATCCCGGCCGAAGCTGCGCAGCAGCGCAGAGCCGGGATCCATGTCTGAACCGTTCCGGCATGGATCCCGGGTCTCCCTTCGGTCGCCCGGGATGACGGCACGTTTCGTCACAAAAACATCCGCTCCAAAGGGGGGCGTGCCATGAACCTGTCCAAATTCTTCATCGACCGGCCGATCTTCGCCGGCGTCCTCTCCGTCCTGATCCTGCTCGCGGGCCTGATCTCGCTGCGCATCCTGCCGATCTCGGAATATCCCGAGGTCGTGCCGCCCTCCGTCGTCGTGCGGGCGCAATATCCCGGCGCCAATCCCCGGGTCATCGCCGAGACTGTGGCGACGCCGATCGAGGAGCAGATCAACGGCGTCGAGAACATGCTCTACATGTCGAGCCAGGCGACGACCGACGGCGTCATGACGCTGACCGTCACCTTCAAGCTCGGCACCGACGCCGACAAGGCGCAGCAGCTCGTCCAGAACCGCGTCAGCCAGGCCGAGCCGCGCCTGCCCGAGGAGGTCCGCCGTCTCGGCGTGACCACGATCAAGTCATCGCCCGATCTGATGCTCGTCGTGCACATCACCTCGCCCAGCAACCGCTACGACATGACCTATCTGCGCAATTACGCCGTCCTGAACGTCAAGGACCGGCTGGCGCGCATCGACGGCGTCGGCCAGGTCCAGCTCTTCGGCTCGGGCGATTATTCGCTGCGCGTCTGGCTCGACCCGCAGAAGGTCGCCGAGCACGGCCTGTCGCCTGCGGATGTCGTGCGCGAGATCCGCGCCCAGAACGTCCAGGCTGCGGCCGGCGTCGTCGGCGCTTCGCCCAGCGCGGCGGGCCTTGACCTGCAGCTCTCCGTCAACGCGCAAGGACGCCTCCAGAACGAGGAGGAGTTCGGCGAGATCATCGTCAAGACAAGCCCGTCTGGCGCCGTGACGCGGCTGCGCGACATCGCCCGCATCGAACTCGGCGCGGCCGATTATGCCTTGCGTTCGCTGCTGGACAATAAGCCCGCCGTCGCCGTGCCCGTCTTCCAGGCGCCGGGCTCGAACGCCATCACCATCGCCGACCAGGTCCGCACCACGATGGAGGAGATCAAGCAGAACATGCCCGAGGGCGTGGACTACTCGATCGTCTACGACACCACGCAGTTCGTGCGCGCCTCGATCAAGGCCGTCATCACCACACTGCTGGAGGCGATCGCGCTCGTCGTGCTCGTCGTCATCGTCTTCCTGCAGACCTGGCGCGCCTCGATCATCCCGCTCGTTGCCGTCCCGGTCTCGGTCGTCGGCACCTTCGCGGTGATGCATCTCTTCGGCTTCTCGATCAATGCGCTCAGCCTCTTCGGCCTCGTGCTCGCCATCGGCATCGTCGTCGACGACGCCATCGTCGTGGTCGAGAACGTCGAGCGCAACATCGAGCAGGGTCTGGAGCCGCGCGAGGCGACCTACAAGGCGATGCGCGAGGTCTCCGGCCCGATCATCGCGATCGCACTCGTGCTGGTGGCGGTGTTCGTGCCGCTCGCCTTCATCAGCGGCCTGACCGGCCAGTTCTACCGCCAGTTCGCGCTCACCATCGCGATCTCAACCGTGATCTCGGCGGTGAACTCGCTGACGCTCTCGCCGGCGCTGGCAGCCCTGCTGCTGCGCTCGCACCACGCGCCCAAGGACGCGCTGACGCGGTTCATGGACGCAACGCTCGGCTGGTTCTTCCGCGGCTTCAACCGCTTCTTCAACCGCTCGTCGCAGGCTTATGGCAACGGCGTGCGCCGCATCCTCTCGCGCAAGGCGGTGATGATGGCGGTCTATCTGGTGCTGGTCGGCCTCACCGCCGTGCTCTTCCGCACGGTGCCGGGCGGCTTCGTGCCCGGACAGGACAAGCAGTACCTCGTCGGCTTCGCGCAGCTGCCCGACGCCGCCACGCTCGACCGCACAGAGGACGTCATCCGCAAGATGGGCGAGATCGCCCTGAAGCATCCCGGCGTCCAGAGCGCGGTCGCCTTCCCCGGCCTCTCGATCAACGGCTTCACCAACTCCTCGAATGCCGGCATCGTCTTCGTGACGCTGAAGCCATTCGAGGAGCGCAAGGACCCGTCCTTGGGCGGAGCCGCGATCGCGATGCAGCTCAACGGCCAGTTCGCCTCGATCAAGGAGGCCTTCATCGCGATGTTCCCGCCGCCGCCCGTCCAGGGTCTCGGCACCATCGGCGGCTTCAAGCTGCAGATCGAGGACCGCGCCGGCCTCGGCTACAAGGCGCTCGACGAAGCGACCAAGGCCTTCATGGCCAAGGCCGCGACCGCGCCCGAGATCGCCGGCATGTTCTCGAGCTTCCAGGTCAATGTTCCGCAGCTCTATGCCGATATCGACCGCACCAAGGCGCGCCAGCTCGGCGTCGCAGTGACGGACGTCTTCGACACGCTGCAGATCTATCTGGGCTCGTCCTATGTCAACGACTTCAACAAGTTCGGCCGGACCTACACCGTCCGCGCCCAGGCCGACGCTGCCTTCCGCGCCTATCCGGAGCAGATCGGCAAGCTGCGCGTACGCTCGTCCTCGGGCGAGATGGTGCCGCTCAGCGCCGTGCTGAACGTGCGTGCCGATGCCGGCCCGGAACGGGCGATGCGTTATAACGGCTTCCTGGCGTCCGACATCAACGCCGGCCCCGCCCCGGGCTACTCGTCGGGACAAGCCCAGGCGGCGGTCGAGCGTATCGCGGCCGAAACCCTGCCCAAGGGCTTCGCCTTCGAGTGGACCGAGCTGACCTATCAGGAGATCCTCGCCGGCAACTCAGCCATGCTGGTCTTCCCGATCGCCATCCTGCTCGTCTTCCTCGTGCTCGCGGCGCAGTATGAAAGCCTGACCCTGCCGATCGCAATCATCATGATCATCCCGATGGGCCTGCTCGCCGCCATGACGGGCGTCTGGCTGACGGCCGGCGACAACAACGTCTTCACCCAGATCGGTCTGGTGGTGCTGGTGGGATTGTCGGCCAAGAACGCGATCTTGATCGTCGAATTCGCCCGCGAACTCGAATTCGAGGGCAAGACGCCGGTCCAGGCCGCGATCGAGGCCAGCCGCCTGCGTCTGCGTCCGATCCTGATGACCTCGCTCGCCTTCATCATGGGCGTGGTCCCGCTGGTCGTGTCCACAGGCGCAGGTGCGGAAATGCGCCACGCCATGGGCGTCGCGGTCTTTGCCGGCATGATCGGCGTCACCGCCTTCGGCATCTTCCTGACGCCGGTCTTCTACGTCCTGATGCGGGCGCTGACCGGCAACCGGCCGCTCCGGACGATCGCGGCCGAGGAACCGGTTGCCCACCCGCAGCCGAAGGCGGCTTGATCGGCGAAACATCGACGGCGGCCCGACGGGGCCGCCGTTTTCTTTTGACAAAACTCCCACTCTCAATGCGCGTGGCGCGCTCCGCCCGGCAGGTTGATCACCGCCTTGATAGGGAGATGGTCGGAGGCGATGCGCGACAATGGCGTGTCGTGCAGTTCCACCCGCGCAATGCTGTCGGCCGGATAGGCCACGATCCGGTCGAGCGCCCAGAGCGGGAAACGGGCCGGGAAGCTGGGAATCGCAGCCTGCAGCGGCCCGAACTTCGGCGCGAGCCCATGCAGCGACGATTTCTTGCCCAGGCGCCATTCGTTGAGATCTCCCATCAGGAAGATCGGCCGGCCATCGGTCGGCTTCGATGCATTGATCAGCACCTCCACCTGCCGCGAGCGCGAGCGCCGCAGCAACCCCAGATGCGCGGCGACGATGCGGATACTGGTATTGCCGATCGTCAGGTCGACGATCAGCGCGCCGCGCGGCTCGACGCCGGGCAGGACGAGCTGCCGGCTGGCCGTGACGATGCCGTTGCGGAACAGCACGACATTGCCGTGCCAGCCATGGCCCTGCCATGGGCTCTGCACCGGCACGGGCTGCAAGCCCGTCCGGCGCTGCAGCAGCGCCAGATCCAGCAGTCCCGCTTTGTCGCCGAAGCGCTGGTCGGCCTCCTGCAGGGCGATGACGTCGGCCCCGATCTGCTCGATCACCCCGACGATACGTTCCGGATCGAAGCGCCGGTCGCGCCCGACCGCCTTGTGGATGTTGTAGGAGGCGATCAGCAGATCACCGGCAGCCGGCGGCCGCCCCGACCGCGTATCGACCGAATGGTCCCTGCTCCAGCTCGAAATCTGCGGTGGACGCAGCCGCCGGGAGCGGCGCAGGTCGCGAGGGTCGGCATCGTGCATCAACACAGTCCCAGAGGCTTCAGGCGGCGGCAGGCGGGGTCCGCCTTGATCAATGCCCGAACGATGTAACGGTTCGTGTAAGGTCGAACGAATGTGCCCTGCATGAGTTGTGCCGGGGATAGGTTGCGGCGGTTATTGGAATGCCTGTCATCGAAATTCTGGTCGTCGGCCTGGTTGTCACGGCCCTCGCTGCGCTGGCGGCGTTTTCCTCCTACGGACGCTTCGCCCGGCGCGCAGAGGCAAGGCCGTCCCATGCCTTGCCGGTCTGTGACGATGCGACGCCGCTGGATCGCGCCATCGCCCCTCTTCTGCATGAGAAGGACGGTCGGTCGGGCCTATTGCTGCTCGCCGAAAACCTGCAGGCCTTCGAGATGCGCGTGCTGGCCGCCCGCACGGCGGGCCGCAGTCTCGACCTGCAATATTATTACTGGCTCGAGGACCTGACCGGGGATCTCCTCGCAAGGGAGGTCGTCGCAGCTGCCGATCGCGGCGTGCGGGTTCGGCTGCTGATCGACGACATCAACACGCGCGGCAATGATTCGGCCTATCTCAGGCTGGACAGCCATCGCAACATCGAGGTCCGGCTGTTCAACCCCAGTCGCAACCGCTCCAGCGGCCTGCGGCGCGGACTCGAGCTCGCGCTGCGCGCCTTCCGCACGACGCGGCGGATGCACAACAAGGCCTGGATCGCCGACGGGCGGCTTGCCATCGTCGGCGGCCGGAACATCGGCGATGCCTATTTCGATGCATCCCACGCGATGAATTTCCACGACATGGACCTGCTCTTCGTCGGCGCCGCCCTGCCGGCGACGCAGACCATCTTCGACGATTTCTGGAACAGCGCCGCTGCGATCCCGATCAACGCGCTGAGCCGGCCGATCGCGCGCCGGCTGCGGCACAAGCCTGTCGGGCCGTCGGTGCCTCCACGGCCCGAGGTTGCCGATCTCTATCGGCAGCGCCTTGTCGCGATGAAGGCCCCTGCTGAACTCGCCGCCCTGGTCGGACGCCTCGATTGGGTCTCCGACGTCGAGGTCGTCTCGGATCACCCTGAGAAGGCGATGGCGATAGCCGGAGCCAGTCGTCTCGCCACCACGATCTACCGGACGATCGCGGCCGCCCGCAGCGAACTCAGCATCGTCTCGCCCTACTTCATTCCCGGCGAGAGAGGCGTGGCGGCGCTGCGGCGGCTTACGGCCCGCGGCGCAAAGGTCCAGGTCCTGACGAATTCCCTGGCCGCCACCGATGTCATCGCCGTGCACGGCGCCTATGCCTCGTACCGCAAGAGCCTGCTGCGAAGCGGCATAAGTTTGTTCGAGCTACGCCCGATCGCCCTGCGCGAGGGCGCGTCCCTGTTCGGCTCGCGCGGCGCAAGCCTGCACGCGAAGGCCTTCACGATCGATCGCCGCACAGGCTTCATCGGGTCGTTCAACTTCGACCCGAGATCGGCCTCGCTCAACACGGAAATGGGCGTGTTCTTTTCGGACCCGGGCCTCGTCGATCAGGTCCGGGCCGTCATCCTGCGACAGACGGCTGCCGCGAACGCCTGGCAGCTTAGCGTGGCGGACGATCGCATCGTCTGGAGCGGCGACCCGGAAGCGAGCCAGCCGAACCATGCCGAACCGGACGCGAGTCCGGGACGGCGGCTGGCGGCCTTCGCCATCCGCCTCCTGCCGATCGAGTCGCAGCTATGACCCGGACCTGTCGGGCGCAAAGGCTCAGGCCGTCTCTTTCGCCTTCGCGCCACGCTTGGGCTTGGCCGGAACCGGAACTGCGGCAGCCTTGCGGCCGAGGCCCATCGACTTGGCCAGGGCCGAACGTGCTTCGGCGTAGGCGGGCGCAACCATCGGGTAATCGGCCGGCAGGCCCCATTTGGTGCGGTACTGCTCCGGCGTCATGTTGAACTTGCTGCTCAAATGACGCTTCAGCGATTTGAACGACTTACCGTCTTCGAGGCAGATGATGGCGTCGGCGGTCACCGACTTCCGGATCGACACGGCGGGAACGAGCGGTGCGGCAGGCGCTGGCGCAGGCGCCTCGCCGAGCCCACCCAAGGTAGCATATGTGCTTGCGATCAACCCGGCGAGGTCTCCGCGCGCGACATTATTATTCGCGACATAGGCAGAAACAATCATCGCCGAGAGATCGAGCAGTTCTTCGTTATTGCCGGACATTTGCGTTCCTAGTGTTTGGACATTCATCGGGGGTATCAGTGCAAAAACGCAACCTGTACCTCGCATTCATGATGACATGACTAACCTTGTCAGCCCCTATATCGCAAGTACTTTCCTGACGGTGATCATGGTTGCCCTGATGATCCCGACTCGCTGATCCCGCCTCCTCGCGCACACCCCGGCACGATACCGCTCGCGGTCACTAGGAAATCCGGCGGCAAACGAAGCCGGCAACGTTCAAACGGCCCTCAACCGGTCCGGAAACGCACAAAAGGCGCCGCCCTCCTGCGAGGGCGGCGCCTTCCGAAAGCCGTCTCAGCGCGTCGAAACCTTGTTGACGATGACCCGGTTGCCGGTGAAGGTCACCTGGCCGTTCAGGCCGACCAGCTCCATCATCAGGCGGAAATTGCGGGTCAGGCGGGCCGAATCGGACGAGGTGCTGTAGAAGAAGTCGGCCGAACTGTCGCTCATCGTCACCGTCCGGTGAGTGCGGTAGCAGCCCCAGCGCACGAACTCGCTCTCGATGCGGCTGATCTCGGAGGGCGTGAAGTCGCGCAGCCGGATCTCGAAATCGGTCGGCAGGTTGGCGCAGCCATCGGCATTGGCCACTGCAAGCGGCGCGCTGCCGCCATCATCCTTGCCGCCGCCCGCACCCGCCACCGATGACTGGCGCGAGAAGCCCTCGAGCTTCTGGGCGATCGCCGCACCCAGATCGGTCGCCATGACGCGGGAATGCGCACCGACTGTCTCGAGCAGGCATTCGGCGCCGCAGGGGTTGGGCAGAGCCGGCAGCTGGAACCCGCCGACTTCGAAGGCCGCGATGAACTGGCCGGTGCGGACATTGAGCACGCGGCCGGCGATGCGTATCTCGGGGAAACGGATGTCGACCGTATTGGCCCGGCGCGCCGAGGCATAGATCTGATAGACGACCATCGCGTCGACCGGCGTCGAGACGGCACGCGCGATCTCGATCAGTTCGGCGTCGCGGCGGCGGACGCGGTCGGTCCTGGTGATGCCGAGAGCCAGGCTCGTCTCGTCATAGACCTGGAAGCCGCGCGTATTGAGATATTCCGAGAGCTGCAGCTGGACCCGGTTGAAGATTCGGTTGTTGCGCGGGACGGTGTCGGGATCGGCATCGTCGGACATGACGAGCAGGTTGATGCGCGAATTGGCCGACTGGGCGAAGGCTCCCTGCGCGGCCGACAGCAGCAGCGCGAGAGCCAGAAAGAGATGTTTGACGATGGACATGACGAGGCCCCCTGGAGCCGATGGTTGAAATGTGAGGACAGACGAATGGGCGGACATCAGCCCGTGACCGCGATGACTTCGACGCGACGATTGACCGGAGAAGCCGGATCGCGCGGGTTGCGCAGCATGTCGGGGCCGAAGCCGTGGGCCTGGAGGCGGCTGGAGGCGATGTCGCCTTCTGAGACAAGCCAATTCCGGACGGCATCGGCGCGTGCTGCCGACAATTCGACATTGTAGTCGTAACCGCCGACCGAGTTGGTATGGCCCGCGATCAGAAAGGTCTCGTTTGCAAGGATCGGATCGCGCAGAGCGTCGGCCAGCCGCATCAGCGACTGCTGGGCGCCGGCGCGCAGGGCGGTCGAATCGTTGGCGAAGAACACCGTGATCTCGACGCGGCGGCTGAGATCGATCTCGATCTCGCGACCGCGAGTTCTGACCCTGCGGGTGACGGCGACCGAGCGCCCGCCGCCCTGCCGGCGATCATGGGGCGCGAGTGAGCGCAGGATGCTTGTCGCCGCCTGATCGGTCTGCGCCTGCGACTGCGTTGCCGCCATCAGAGGCAGCGTGACGAAAAGGCCGCCCAGCGTCCGCCGAGTCATTCCGCGTTCGGATAAGTCGATCTTCTTGTCTTTCACGTCGATGATCATGTCAGCTCCCCCGCTTATGCCCGTATCTCATGAGATGATTACTTCGACAATAACGGGATGAGTCAAAAAACCCTTGTCGAAGCATTGCTTCCGGGTCGGCCTTGTCGTGCTCAGCGACGTTTTCGCACGGACGATGATTCGGGCTGGATTCACCGCCGCCGGGGCAGAGTAGTGCGGATATAAAGAGAGCTCCGTGATGCCTGCGAAAACCCGTCAGACCAGCCCAAATCATGCGTACCTTCTTCGTGCAAAGGCATGAGCCCATGAGCGTTCGCGTCGAACTTCTCCACACCGTCTCGGATCGCGTCGCTGCCAATCGGCGGGCGACCATCCCGGCTTTGGCCGCCGCCGCCGTCGTCTTCGGCCTGGCCCTGTCGGCTGCCTTCGCGCAGGCGCAGACCGCGCCCTCGTTCCCGCCGCCGTCCGATTTCCTCGACACCCAGCCGGCCAAGCCCGAGGCCAGGGCTGTCGAAAGCCAGCGCCGGCTGCGTCTCGAATTTCCGGCGCGCACCGTTTCGCTGAACATCCCGGACGCGGCTCTCACGCCGACCATCGCGGCGACGGTCGGCTTCGCCGCCGGCTCGTCCGAATTGACGGCCGAGACGCGCAGCGGCCTCGACGCCCTGCGCGTACTGCTACGGCGCGACGTTCCAAACGCGAAAGCCTTCGCCATTCTGGTTTCGGGAAGCAACGAAGCCTTGGCCCACCGCCGGGCAAAGGCCCTGCGCGCCGACTGGATCGCGCGCGGCGTGTTCACGTCGGAGCGGTTGGTCGCAGCCGCCCTCGTTTCGAATGGGACTGCCGGCGATGACGGACGCGTCCGTGTCGAGATCGTGACGCTCGATCCCGCCCGCTGCGGCGATTGCGGCGAGACCACATTGCGCGCCATCGCGCTCGACAGCGGCGCGGCCAGGCTGGTGCGTGCCACGACCGACGAGATCGCCACCGCGAAAGCGGGCGCGCCTTCCTCCATCTCGGACATCGTCAGCGCGCCCTTGCCGCCCCCCCGTCCCGCCCGGACGGAGGCGGAAGACGACGAGGTGCCGGCCCCGCGCGCCAAGCGCTCGAACCGCCTGGCTGCTGAAGCGCAGCCCGCCCGCCGCACGGCAAACCTGGCCTATGCGCCTGCCGGTCCGGTTGGCTCATGGAACCGCGGAGACGACGGTGCCTGCCGGCGTCCCAGCATCGTCATCGACGACTACTGGCGCGGCGGCCCGATCATCAACTGTCGCGGCGGTTTCCGGCCGCGCTGACGGGAGAGGTCGCGCAATCCCACCCGTCGACAGAGGCGGACCGGGTTGTTACGCTGTTTTGACAGGGAGATCGCCGCGACGACACGGGCGCCAGACGGCGCACGGGGATCGCTGCGGTCTCGGGGGGGCGGTTGCGGGCACGCGAATATGGATTGGGGTATTGACCCGGCACGGGTCGCGGAGATCAGCCAGGTCGCATCGTCGCGCCGATTTTCCGCGCGGGACACCGAGAAATTCATTCTGGCGATCACGGGCGGCGGCTCCGAGAATGCGGACATGCCGCTCTGGGACATGTTGCAGGTGCTGTTCGCGCTCGGAGCGTTGACGGCGGGCCGCGGCATGGGTCCGCGCGATGCCGCGATCGCCTGTATGCTCGACGAGACCGGGATGCTGCTTCGGCCGCTGCGGCAGGAGCGCCCCGTCGCGGTAACGCTCGCCGGCGTCGCGGTCGAGTCCTCCGCGACCGAACTCACCCTGGCGATGGGACCGGGCAAGACTCGCACCTTCTCCTGGAATCGAATCCGGCGCGGCCTCGGCCTTGCCGATTTCCTGTTCGCCGCCGAGGCGCCGGGCAAAACGGAAAGCGGCCTCGTCGCCTTGCGCGGCGCGCTCGACATCGTCTTTTCCGATTCGGATTTCGGCGACGACTGCCTGAAGCGCGCGGTGCAGGAGCCGGCCCGCTTCATGCGCGCCTGGCGCCGGCAGCATCTGCCGCTGCTCGCCTTCGCCGACATGATCCGGCAGCGCGAGGCCTATCTTCACGAGCAGGGCCGGCGCGATCGCGGCCGCGAATTCGATCCCGACGATCTGATGTCGTTCTGGAGCTTCGCTTTGCAGAACGGCGAGACCTGGAGTTTCGCGCGCTTTGCCGAGCGCTTCTGTGCCTTGCTGCGCGAGGAGCGCGCCGGCGTCGGCCGCCGCGACATGCTCGCGCCGGTCGCGATCGAGACCCTGATGGGTAACCAGCCCTCGGAGAATCCCGAGGAGGCGCTGATCGCCTGGCTCGATCATCAGGCCGCGCTCGGCGATGACGACGAGATCGACATCGGCGAGGACGACGAGCCGCCGGAAGACGAAGATGAGCAGGATGAGGACGGCCTGCGCGAGCGCGTCTCGCTGGCATTGTCGCGCTTGCCGGCCGAGCCGAAATTCCTCAACAAGGAGGAACGCGAGGCGGTCGGGCGGGCGCTGGCGCTGCTGCCGATCGCCCATGAGCAGCCGCTGACATTGGTGCGGTCGCGTGCGGTCGCGCCCTGGGAGAACCGTCTCGTCGAGGCGACAAGGCGCGCCGTCGGCTCGCTGCGCGGCGATGTCGACCAGAGCATGGAGCCGTTCGACTATCCCGGCATCGGCGAGGGTCTCGCGGCCCTGTGCCGGCGCTTCGACGAATTGCTGCTGATCGGCTGGGCGCTCGGCGCGATCAAGGGCACGGCCAACGACGCGGTCGCGGCCGAGGGACCCAAACTGCTCAAGCGCTGGCGCCACGACCGCGCCAGCTTTCGGATGGAGGATGCGAAACTCGCCCTGATCTTCGCAAGGCATGAGAGCGGGTTGAGGACGGTCGCGGGTGCATTGCACCGGATCGTCCGTCAGCAGAGGCGTTTGCGTGAAACGACGGACCTCGCCGCACAGGCCGAACGCGATGCGTCGCGTTTCGGGGCTGTCTTCGCAGTGCGCTATCTCGGACGGATGAAACGCCAATGACAGATTTCGCTCAGAAAGGTCCGGCCGAGGACGATCCGCGCATCGGCCGCGCCATCGCAAGGCTCGTTCTGGCCGAGATGGCGACGCTCGAACCCGAGGCGGCGGCTCCGGCCGTATCGCGGGCCGACCTCTGGGCCCATGCGCGGCGCGAGCCCGGCGCTCCGGTGAATTTCGCCGCCGAGCGCGTCATCCGCACGAACCCGGACGCCGGCAGGCTCTATCGCCGCCTGCTGTCGCTGCAGGCGGTGGCGCTGAGCGAGATGGCGGCGGCCGCCTATGACAGCAGCGCCACCCATCGCCGCATCGGCAGCTTCGAGCTCGACGTCGTCGAGGAGGACGACGCGCCTCCGGCCCTGATCATCCAGATGCTTCCCGGTGCCGCCGCAGCCCCGACGCTGATCGAGGTGGTCTCGATCGAGGGCGTCGTTCGGCTGCCGCTGCCGGCCCCTGTCGATGGACATATCGTCATGGACCTGCCCCGTCAGGACGCCGAGCGTGACCTGCTGCGATTGATGCTCGCCAACCCGCTCGCGGGCGTTTATCTGCTGTAGCGCTGTAGGGGGCGGTACTGCGTCAGCCCGTCGCCGACGGCGGATGAAACGGCGGAGCCGGTCGAGAGAGAAGATGGCGTCAACCGATCAGAGCGTCCGGCGTGCCGGTATCTTCGTCGTCGTGCCGACGACCGACCAGCCCATCGTCCTCAAGAAACTGGCCTGGTCGGCGCGCGTGCCGATCTCGCGCGTCGTGCTCGTGACTGAAAGCTCCGAGGTCTGCGAACCCTGGAGCACGCAATACGGCAACATGCTGCGTCCCGGCGAGCCGCTGCGCACGATCTTGGGACTGCCCGACGGGGGCAGCTACCGCCTCGCGGCTTCGGCCGCTATCGACCAGGGCAAGAGCTGGATGGTCCCGATCACGGCCGCCCATTGCGCACTGGCGCAGGGCGAGGCGATCACCCACAAGGCGGCCGAGGCACGGCTGCTGATCTGGGGCACGGGCGCGATCGACATCTCCGTCGCGGACACCGCCTCGGAAGCCCGCATCGTCGCGCAGGAATACCACCTCACCACCAAGATCGACCGCTCGCGCCATTTCTTCGCCGAGGCCGCCCATGCCGGTACGCCGGTGCTGGCCCTGATCCCGCAGGGCGAGGAGGCGGAGCGCGCCGCCGGCATCATGGCAAAAGTGCTCGGCAGCCAGCCGCACCATGTCGCGATCGTCTCCTCCCTTGCCGACATTACCGCACCGATCGAGCTCTATCTGCGCAGCGGCGTCTTCGTGCCGGTCGTCGTGACCCCGCCCGAGCCGTCCAGGGCGCTCGAACCCTTCGTGCCCCCGCCCAAGGCGGAGGCTCCAGGAACGGACGCTTCGAAAGCCGCGCCCGAGCCGGTGCCGGCAGCAGCCGCAGCAGATTCCTCGGCCCAGACCAGCGCGCGCCGATCGGTTCTTGGCGAGCAGAGCAAATCCAGCCTGTCCGTCCCGCTCGTGCTGACGGTGGCGGTCGTGCTGATGGGCGCTGCCACCGCCGCCGTGACACTGATGCGCGATCCGACGCCGCCAGCGGCTCCGGCTCCGGTCGCAGCCGCCGTTACACAACCTCCGACGGCCTCACAACAGCCCGTAACGACGACGACGGCCCAGCCCGTCCCGACATCTCCGCCACCGGCTGCCGCCGGACCGGCATTGGCGCGGCTCGTGACGCTGTCGCCGCCGACCGGCAGCAGCTGCGATGCGCAAGTCTATGAAATGCGGCCGCGCTTCGTCGAGACGGCGATCGACGTGCCCGACGCGCCCGACGCCGTCACGATCGACGCGCAGGAGATCTGCGGCGTGGCGATCACGCCGCTGGGCGCAAGCAAGGTGCGCTTCCAGACCGGCACCGGCAGCGCCGGCGTGCCCTCGCAGTCGAGCCCCACACGGATCATCTTCAACCCAGCCGGCACACGCGGTTCGCGGGCGGCCCTGCCAACGATCCAGATCGACGAGCCCAAGGCACTTCGAATCGAGATCAAGCGACGCTGAGGCGCCGCTTCAAAGCCCCTGCCGCGTCAAGCCGCGCCATAGCCCCCAGGGGGGCGGGTCGCTCGTCGGCGAGACCTGCCTGACCGCCGCCAGCCGCCCCGCGATCAGCGCGATCGCGATGCTCGGCAGCGCCATCAGCATGTGATGCGAGGTGGCCGCCGCGATGAAGGTCATCGGCTGGCCCATCACCGGCAGCAGGCCGAGCGCATTGCCCCAGGAAATGCCCCAGTGCAGCGCGAAGATCGTCGCGATGCCGACGAGCACGATCGCCATGCCCCGGCGGGCGCCCTCCTGCGCCGAGCCTTGCGCCCGCTCGCGCATCAGCGAGGCGGCGAGCGCCAGCAGCCCGAGCGTCGTCACCACCTGAGCCAGCAGCAGGGCAAGGCCCGCCGGCAGGCCGAAGCGCACCAGCAGGAAGGTGGCGATGAAGTCGTTCTGCACGACCGGCACCCGCACGAGGTCGCTGACCGTGAAGCGCGCCCGCGCCTCGGGATCGGCGTCCTCGCCCTTGCGCTCGGCGATCGGCCCTTCGCGTGAGCCCGGCAGCATGGCGCAGAGCGAGAGCGGCGACGGCCCGAGCCGGTCGATCGTCTCGCGCAACTCGCCCGGCGCCCGGTCGAGGCCGAGATCGAGCCTCGCCAGCGTGCAGGGCATCTCGGCCAGAGCCACCTTCGACTGCAGCAGCTGGAAGCCGAGATCGCGATGGATCACGTCGGGATCGCGTTTGGCCTCCAGATCCACGGGGCGCAGGCTCTTGTGGTCGAGATCGTACCAGGTCAGCAGCCGCTCGGCCGGCACCCGGAACGGGCCGCCGCGCGCCTTCTCCAGCAGGTCGATCGCCGCGACGCGCTCCTTGGGCAGGCTCCATTGGCCCGAGATCGAATAGGTGACGAGGCCGGGGAAGGCGTAGATCAGCGCGGCATTGATCCCGAGCAGGATGACCAGAACCAGCGCCAGCACGCCGCCGCGCGGCCAGCCGAGCTTGCGCGTCAGGCGCTGCGGCGCGTCGGAGCGGCGCAGATAGATCCGCATCATCGCCATCAGCCGGCGCAGCGTGCTCGGCAGCAGGAAGGCGAAGGCGAGCACCACCGAGGTCACGATGATGATCAGCGCCGGCGAGTAGTCGCTCTTCAGGAACGGGATCGCCGTCAGGAAGACGATGAAGACCAGCACGGTCGCAAGGCTGACGCTGAGCCAGGAGATGTAGTGGCGCTGGTTGTAGAAGAATTCGATCCGCGAGAAGCCAAGAAAGATATGCGCCAGCACCAGCACGAGCGCGATCTTGCCGAGCTCGACGGGCTGGAAACCGGCGACGCCGGTCTCCGTGCCGAGCACGCCCCAGGCGACGAAGGAGAGCAGGATCAGCAGCGCCGGCACCGCCCGCAGCATCTGGTCGCGGAAGCGCGCCCCCATGAAGAAGGAGCGCGGCAGCGCCACGACCGCCCGGTCCGATTGCAGCGCGACCACCACCGCGATCACCGGCACGAGGTCGAAGAAGAGCAGCTTGTTCTTCTCGGCATGGATCGAGAAATCGGTCTTCTCGGCATCGATGCCGAGCGCCAGCAGCGTCAGGCTGCCCAGGCATAAAAGCCCGACCAGCCCGAGCCAGACCAGCCGCGTCGGCGTGGTGAAGCGGGCGCCCAGCATGATCGGCAGCGAAGCGACGGCATAGGCCAGGATCGTCGCGCGCAGGGCCTCCTGATAGGATAGCGAAAGCCCGCCGAGCCGGCTGAGCTCCGGCGCCAGCACCAGGATCGTCGTGGTGGCGATCAGCCCGGCCGAGGACAGCGTCCCGACGAGCCGGACCAGCAGCCCGCTGGAACGATAGGCCGTCGCCTGATGCAGGAGCGAGAGCAGCGCGAAACAGGCGAGCCCCAGCGTCAGCGCCAGCCGCACCACCCGCTCGACCCCGTTGAGCGAGCCGAGCGGATTGCCGATCTCCTCGCGTGACACCGGCTGGCGCTGCGGCGTCGCGACCGGCTTCACCGCCTCGGTCGTCGAGGCCTGGCGCAAGGCGTCGGCCTCTGCGGGATCGAAGCGATGCGTCTTCGAGATCGGCGTCAACGTGATCGGCAGGCGCCCGCCCACCTCGTTGCCGCGCGCGATCGCATAGCGGGTGCGCCCGATGATGAGATGGCTCAGCACGGCGGGGCCGTCGGGATCGAATTCCCAGCCGATATCGCCGAAATCGGTGACGCGGCTGTTGCCGCGCGCGAACACGACGGGTGGGCGCGGCGCATCCACCGCATCGCCCGGCGCGAGGAAGAAGCCGCCGCCGCGCGTGACGATGGTCAAAGCCTTGAACGGCAGCGTTGAGGCGGCGACATGTGCCTCTTCCTTGACCGAGCAGGTCAGCCGCCCGCCGATCTGGACGATGCGATCCTCGCCGCGCTCGCCCGTCGCGATCATCCCCGTCACGACCTGGCGGATCCGGTCGGCCGCGCTGCGCGGCTGGCAGACCGGGAGCGGCTCGCCATTGAGCCGGAGGTCGGCCCCCGTTCCGCCGGCCTCGATCGTCATCACCCGCGCCGGGCCGGGCCGCCCGGCCTCCGACAGCGTCAGTTGCAGGCGGCCGGGCCTCGCCTCGTCGACGGCGATGGCGAAGGCGCCGGCCGCGATCCGGTCTCCGGTCTGGAAGCGCCAGCGCGCCGAAAAGCTGCCCGAGCCATTGGCATAGTCGAGCCAGAGCCGGCGCGTCGCCGCGACATTGCGGATCGTCACCGAGCCGTCGGCCAGCCGGGTGAAGGCAACGTGGCGGACCTCGGCCGCGTCGAAGCGCTGCGGCTGCAACAGCTCGCGCCGACCGATCGCGACCGTTTCGCCGCGCGCCAGAGCGAGATCGAGCCGCTCCAGGCTGACCACCGGCCGCGCCGTGGCAATGAGATTGCCAGTGTTGTGCCACCAGAAGGCGAGCAGCACGGCCACGAGAGCCAGCAGGACGAGCCCGGTCACGGTGCCGCCGGCGGAGCCCATGCGCAGCGACGGCAGGCGTGGCAGCCGCAGGCGCATCGAGCGGCCGAGCCAGTGGCGCAGTGCGACGGCGTCGGTCACTTCTTGTCTCCGAGCGCCGCGACCTTGGCGAGCACGCCCGCCATCAGCCGGCCGCAGGCGCGCCCGCCGGTCTCGCGCGTATGCGAGACAAGGCAGGCGAAGGCGACCCGCCTGCGGCCCGCGACGTCGTTCATCCAGCCGGCGAACCAGGCCGAGTTCATGCCTTCGACCGTGTCGGCGGTGCCGGTCTTGCCGAAGATGCGCCGCCTGATCTCGGGCGGCAGGCTCGCCATCACCCCGGCCGCCGTGCCGCTCGGCGAGTTCACCACGCCGAACAATCCGCGCTGCGCCCCGTCGAGGAAGGGCTCGGCGAGCTTGGGGTCCATGCCCGGAATGACCGGCTGGCCCTCATGCGGCTCGGGCGTCTCCTTGACGTCGGAAACCGGTTTCAGCAGGCGCGGCCGGATCACCTTGCGCGCGCCCAGCGACCCGTAGATCGCCGCCATCGCGACGGGCGTCGCCCGCACGCCCTGGCCGTAGGAGTTGGTCGCGAGGTCGATGCGCCGCGCATTGCGCTTGTCCTCGACCGCGAGATCGATCGGCTCGGCCATCAGCCGCTGGGCGCCGGGCACGATCCCGCGCGTCATGTCGACGCCGGGCTGCGCCAGCTGGCCGGGCTGGCTGATCGGGTAGAGATGCTCGGTCAGGCTCGCCAGCAGCGTGCCGGTGCGCGCAGCCTGCGTCGTCGGCCGCCCGCCGACCTTGCTGCCGTCCATGGTCAGGGCGAGGCCTGCGAACCACAGGTTCGACGACTTGATCAGCGCCTCGCAAAAGCCGATCTGCGCGCCGCGCCCCATATCGGGGCAACCCGTGGCGGAGGGCGCGAGAATGCCGACATTGAAGCCCGCTCCGCCATAGTTCGCGATTGCGACGCCATCGACCGAGAGCCCACCACCGCCCATGCCGAAAATCTGCGCCTGGTTCGCCGGCGGCAGCCGCCCCGTGATGATATCGACGAGGCGCGGCTGCTCCTTGGTCGCCATCACGCCGGCCAGCCCCGTGACGAGCTTGAAGGTCGAGCCCGGCATGGTGTGGACGTCGCCGGCGCGCCAGCCATGGCCGGCGAGCGGGCTGTCGCTGTCGCGCCCGGTCGAGAGCGCCTGGATGTCCCAGCTATGCATGCCCGGCACGAAATCGGGCCAGCTCGCCAGCCCAAGGATCGAGCCCGGCTCGTCGGCCGCATCCATCAGCAGCACGACGGCGCGGCCGTCGCCCTGGTCGGGCGGCTCCTGTTCGGGCGCGAGATTGACCGGCAGCGGGCCGGGCCGGCGCGGCCGCTTGCCGCGCGCGACGCGCTCGCCCATCTGCGCATAGACCGCCTCCTGCACAAGCCGCTGCAAACGCGGCTCGATGGTCAGGACCAAGTCCTCGCGCGTCCGCGCCCGGCCGACGGCAGAGGCCAGCGACCCGACATCGCCGCTGCCATAGCCGATCATCGCCGTCAGCCCGAGTTCGTCCACGAGCGGTGTCGGCACGCCGGAAGGGTCGAGCGCCGGCGAACCGTCGGCGAAGCTGAGCGGCCGCCCGCCGCCGCCGCGCCTTTGCGTCACCGCCCCGCGCCAGCTCAGTTCGCAGTCGAGCTTGGCCTTGGCGCGCTCGCAATTGGCCTCGATATGCGAACTCCGCCACAGCCGGACCTTGCCGTCGGAGGTCTCGACGCCGCTGCCGCCGAGAATGTCGCGCGCGCTCGGCGGCACCGCCTGCACCGGCGAACCCTCGACGACGAGCTCGACCTCGCGGCGGCGCTGGCCCGAAATCGCGAAGCGCCAGCCATGCGGCAGGCCCTGCGAGGCGGCCTCGGCGCAGGAGGCGATCTCGTCGCTGTCGGAGCAAATGCGCTCGGCGGCGATGCTCAGCCCCGCGATCCGGATCGTCTGCTCGTCGCGCCTGGGATCGAGCGCCACCCGCTCGGAGCCTGCGACGATGCGCGCCGCGTCCAGAACCACGTCGACCGTGATCTTGCGTGTCCCGACCGGAAGCCGCGTCGTCAGCGCCAGCCTGTCGTCGCGCTGCCGCAAGGGTCCGAACACGGCCCAGTCCGAGAGCTGGTTGCCGCGCCGCGTCGCGAAATCCGCGAAGTCGCGCGGCGGCGGCACCGCGCCGGGCATGGTGTTCAGCGGCGCGGCGAGATCGGTCGTCTGCGCGACCCGCGCCGTCCAGCTCGACGGCCGGCAGCCGGCGGGAACGACCGGCAGGTCGAGCGGCGTGCCGTCGGCGCAGCGCCGGTCGAGCGCGCGGTCGTCGCGCGCCGCCGCGATCAGGAACGAGTTGTTCCAGGCCAGCATCTCGGAACGGATCTGCTGCCCCGCCGGCAGGTTGCACATCCGGTCGAGCAAAGTGCGCGAGAACGGCTTGGTATCCTGCGCGGTCTTGACCACGAGGCTCGCATCATAGAGCGCCTCGCAGGGCTGCGAGCGGATGACGGGCCCGGCCGGATCGAGCCAGATCACGCCGGACTCGAGCGCCTGCGCGAACAGATCCTCGTTCGAGCGGCTGGTCTCGGTGAAATCCGGCTGCTTGATCCAGAGCCGGCTCGCCGCCAGCTCGCCGATCAGCGCGGCCGACAGCCAGAAGAAGCCGATGATGGTGGCGCCGCCGACTACGAGCGCCAGCAGGCTGCTGCGAAGGCCGCGCAACAAGGGATGATTCATCGCCCGCCCCCCCGCATCTCGACCACCAGGGGTCCGAGCACGAAGGGCGCGCCCGCGGGGATCGTGCTCGTCGCCGCATTCTGCGCCGTCTTGTTGCCGAGCAGCCAGATGTCTCCGGCCGACTGCACCGAAACACCGTCTGGCGCGCCGGCGATGAAGCCGATCGGCATCTGGTCGTAGAGCGCGTCGAGCCGCTCCACCTCGCCTGAGCCGAACTGCACGCGCACGGATTCGCCGATCCAGTCCAGCCCGCCGAAACCGCGCGACGAGCGATCCGGGCCGAAGCCGATCGCGGTCAGGTCCTTCGGCAGGGCGATGTAGCCGAACTCGCTCTCCTCCAGCATCAGCAGCGATCGCCGCCGGTTGTCGAAGCTCAGCGTCCCCGCCCGTATCTCGCCGGACGGCAGGCGGGTGTAGCGCAATTCGCGCCGGTCGTAGCGCCGCGCGTCGCGGCCCTGCACCACGATGCTGTCGCGCGCCTGCAGGATCGCCGAGGAGCGCAGCCGGCCATGCTGGCTCCGGTCGACCCAGTAGCGCGCCATGCGCCGGCCGCCGAAACTCTCGGGGATGGCGAGGCCGACGACGGCCAGATGCGGCCCCTTGGGAATCTGATGGTGCAGGCGCGAGGCGCGTCGGTCGAGGACGACGTCGATCAGCCCCAGCGAGACCCGCCCGGCCTGCGCCCGGATGCCGGTGATCTCGAAGCGCGCATCGACGCCCTGTTCGGGGATCGGCAGCGGCTCGATCTGGATCGCCAGCGCCCGCGCCTCGGCCGTCTGCGGCAGGGCCGTGAGCGAGATCGCGCTACCGCCGTCCCGCGTCCCGGCATCGGTCGGGAAGCGCCCGAGGAAGAAGATCGTGCCCGCCGGAAGGTCGGGATGGACGCAAGGCGTCAGAAGCTCGCTGCGCGAGAACGCGAACCCGGTCTGTCCGGGATAGATCCCGCCCGGCGTCCCAGTGCCGATGGTCGGCTGGCCGACTGCCTCGCCCGAGGGGTCGCGGATCACGACCTCGCCATGGGCGAGCCGGTCGCCCGACGGCGCATGCACGCCATGGCCGAGATAGACCGTGACCGGCGCCTCTGCGTTCAGGCTCTGCTCGACATGAACGCTGACGCCGAGATCGGGATCGATCACGTCGCGAAAGCGCTGCTCGATCCGGTCGGCGAGGAAGCGCCCGAGCTCTTGGGCGCCCGGCAGCGCCTCGGCCGTGAGCACGACCAGAGAGGTGATCGGCACGTCGATCGGCTGCGGGCCGCTGCCGCCATCGACCAGGGCGAGCCCGCGATTGCGGTCGATCAGATCCTCCAGCGAGACGAGCCCCGATTTGCCGGCCTGCCCCGCCTGGACGACGGAAAAGCTCGGCTTGCGCCAGAGCTGCTCGACATTGGGCATCTCGCCGCCGGCTTCGCCCGCCACCGCCCGCAGCGCCACAAGGCGACGCGGATCGTGCATGACGAGGTCCATGAGATCGGGCAAGGCCATGGCGCAGTCAGTCCGCTGTTGAAAGGCGACGGGAGGAGGCGCGTTCGCTCGAAACCGGGCGACCGGCCGCGTTTGCACGCGCCGGAACCGGATTCGAACCGGAGCGGCGCGCCGAGTTCAAGGGGTCAGTACAGGCGCGAGACGCGGTCATGCTCGATCCTCCAGCTACCTTCCCAGTCTTCATCCGCCGCCGTGACGGTGATCTTCCATTGCGAAGGTCCGAGGCTTTCGCTGGCGATCGCGCAGATGCCGAAGCTGCCGAGCCCTTCGCGCGTCGCGTCCACCACCGCCTCCCCCTCCAGCACGATCAGCGGGTCCTCGCCGCCGAGCAGCGGGCGTAGCCGCGCCAGCGCCCTGCCCTGCGGATCGAGCCCCGGCACCGTCCGGACGAACTGGAAGCGCCGGCCGAGATCGGTGCGTGCGCCGAGGCTGGGCGCCGTCTCGTCATGCTCTGCATGAACCCTGTCGCCCGAGCCGATGTCGTAGCCGAGATAGTGAATACGCTCGGCGGCGAATTCAGTGCGCAGCCCGGCCGCGCCGAGATCGCGCATCCTGACCGCCATCGCGGCGATGCCGAGCGGATTGCGATATGTCACGGCGCCGGGTCTTTCGCCCTCCATGCCGATCATCGCCGCGCCGGCGATCACCGCCTTCTTCATCGCCGCCGGGCCGAAGGGCCGCGCGAACGGGAAGGCGCTGTGGCTCGCCGTCGCCTCGCTCGCGATCGCCTCGAACAGAGGCGGCCACAGCGCCGCGCGCCCGCTCGGCACGACGATGAGTTGCGGACGCTTCACCGGATTGGGCGCCGCGGCACGCGCCATGCGCGGCAGCAGCCCACCCAGAACGGCCGCGATCTCGCAGAGCCTTGTCGAGGCCTCGCCGGCCCCGGTCTCGATCGCCTGCCGCGTCAGCCGCAGCACCAGCCGGCGCGTGCCCGCCGCATCCGGGCCGTCCAGCGCCAGCCTCACGCCCGCACTCTCGAGCTCGGCCGCGTAGGGCGAGATTGCGAGAATCGGCTGTCCCTGCGCGACGAACAAACCCCTCGCCTCGCCATCCTCGCGCAGTTCCGCGAGCACCAGATCGAAGCTCTCGCCATCGCCCCAGCGATAGGGCTCGCCCGCCGCCTCGGCCTTCGCGAGCATGCGGGCGGAGAGCGAGGCCTTGGCCGCCTGCACCGAGCGGCGCAGGAAGATCTGCGCGCCCACCGCCGCGCCGTCCTGCAGGCTGCGGGCGCGAATCAGCGAGGTCTCCAGAAAGCTCGGCTGCCAATGCGCCTCCTGCCCGGTCATCGCCTTGTCGATCAGGGTCGCCGCGACCTCGCTCAGCGCCGCATCGATCTGGTCGCCGCCGGCTGGCAGGCCGAAGGTCGCCAGCGTCGTCGCCGTGACGCGCTCGCCCTCGCGCCGCAACCGGGCCAGCGCCACGTCGCTGCCGCCGCCGATGTCGAGCGTCACCAAGAGGGCCTCGCCATGGTCGGGCACGGCCTGCCGCGTCTCCGGCAGGCTGGCGACATAGCGCGTCGCAGCCACCGCCTCCGGCACCGTGACGACGACATCGTCGAAACCGCTCGCGCCGGGAAACAGCCGTTCCAGCTTCTGCGAGAACAGCGCCAGCGCCGCGCCATATCTCACCGCGACCTCCTCGCCGATGCCGCTCGGCCGGCCGATCAGGATGCGCGGCACCACCGGCGCGGGCGCAGGATCGTCGAGGCGCAGGCGATCCTCACCAAGACGCAGGACATAGAGATCGACCAGTTCGTCCAGCACGTCGGCGAAGAGCGGCGCGACCTCGACCGTATTCGTGGCGACGACGCGCCCGCTCCCGGCGTCTAACCGATGCACGGCATCCGTGAGCGCCAGCGAGGTCTCGCCCGAGACCAGCGCGCGCTTCAAGCCGTCCACCCGGCGCGAGCCGCTGGCGAAGGCCTGCGACGGCGGCGCCGGAACCGACACGTCGTAGCGCCGGCCGAAGGCCTGCATCCGGCGAGCGGCGGCGGCGCGATCGGAACCGATCAGCCCGAGATCGGGCAGCGTATCGGGGGCATGATCGGCCCGCAGATGATTGGCCGAATCGAGTCCGACCGGACTGGGGATCAGCGCCGAGGCGCCCGATTCGAGCGTACCCGCCTCGTCATGCTCGGGATCGACATGGCTCGCCAGCCAGGCGCCCAGCGCAAGCTGCCTGATCTCGATCGGGCGGCTCGCCGGGCGCGGCGGCCCTGACCAGATCGAGGTCGCCGACGATCCGAGATCGATGCAGATTGGCAGGCGATGCACGCGCCGCGCATAGGACAACGCCAGCTCCGCCACGGCGAAGGCGCGCCCGGCATCGTCGCCTGCCTTGAATGACACCTCGACCCGGACAGGCAGGCCGAGCCGGTCGACGCCACCGCCCCGGACAAGATCCGACAGGGCCCGGCTCAGCGCCGTCATCGGCACGGTAGCACTGCCATGCCGGCCGAAATCGCCCGCCCTGACGATCTCCAGCGCCAGCGGCACGGGCGGCTCGGCGATCGTCAGGTCCCCCGCCCGGCTGACGATCTCGACGGTCAGCGGCGCCGTCCGCGTCAAAGGCCAGCGCCGCACCGAAATCGCGATGGCGCCGCAGCGCACGATGCCGCTTTCGTCGTCAGGATCGACCTCCGCCGAAAGCCCCGAGGCCAGATCGAACCGTGCCGTCTCGCCGCCGAGCGGACAGGTCAGATCCTGCCCGGCGATCCCGAGCGCGACATCGCCCTCGTTATGGCTGCGGATCGGGACCGAGCGCGCCTCCAGTGGGCTGCGCCAGGGCTTAGCTGCACCAGCCGGATTGGGCTCGGCGCCGTCCTGCGCGAACCATCCGCTCAGCCTTGCGCTCAGCCGCAGCTGGAGCGCGGCGTTGCGGTCGGCCTGCGCCGTCTCGTCGACGAAATCCAGCACGGCGTCGCGATTGACCATCACGTCGAGCCGAACCGTCTCGCCCGCCAGCGCCGCCGCATCCGCGAGCCAGAGCAGATGCCGGCAGCCGCCCGACCCCGTATCCGGATAGCGCCGCAGCGACACCGACGGATCGGCCGGCGCCGCGATGCCGAGCGACAGCGCCCTGGCATCGAGACGGGCGCAGCCGAGTTCGATCGTCAGCCCGCGCCGCGCCTCCAGCACGATATCGGACGGGATGGTCACGGCGAGCTGGCCGAGGCTCATGAGCTTTCCGCTCGAAACCGAATCGAGATCGATCTCGCCCGCCTCGATCCGCCATTCCGGGGCCGAGGCGGCGGCGATAACCGTGACCCGGATGATGCGTTTGGGCGACGCCCGCGCGCCCTGCGGCGTCTGCACGATCGTCGTGAAGGCGATCTCGACGGCGGCGTCGCCATCGCTCGGGCCCTGCGCCCGGAACGCCGCCACGGCCCGCATCACCGCGTCCTGCGCGATGGCCAGCACCAGCCGGTCGCCGGCCTTGGCCGGCAGGGCCTCGACGAGCGCCTTGTCCTGCCGCCACCCGATATCGGTTCCGGCAGCGAGGCCCGCCGCATGGGCGACGAAGGAGACCGTGGCCGAGCGCGCCATGTCGTCGGGCACATCGAAGGCCAGGATATCGATCAGGGCGTCGGCCCTGTCGAGCGCGACCGTCGCGACGAAGCGCGGCAGGCGCGTATCGAGATTATAGCAGGCGACCGGGCTCATCGTCCGTCTTTCGCTCAAGCGGACGAGGCCGGCCGGGCCACGGCGTCTGCCGTTCCCCAGTCGTGATCGCGGCCGGAGACAAGCCCGGCGGCGGCGAGGTAGCGCCCCAGCGTCTCGCCGGTACCGGCGCGAAGCCGCCGATAGGCCGCGCCGAACCCCGCATCGGCATGGTCGGCCAATGCCGCCTGGGCGAACGGGACGGAAGCGAAAACATCGTCGGCCTCGCCCATCGCACGATGCAGCAGGACGAGCCGGCCGTAACCCGCGAGAGCGGCCCGCAGCAAGACGGCCTGCGGTGAAGCCCTGTCTTCGGCGCCCGACAGAGCCTCGATCTCCGCATCGAGCCGGGCCAACGCGGGCGCAAGCGTCTCGATCCGGAGCAGCGTGGCGGCAAGGCCCGCAGTGCTGGCCGCGAACCGCGCCGCACCCGCAAGGGCGTCTCCGCTGCGGCTGGCACGCATTGCCAGCCCGACGCAGCCGGCCTGCGCCTCCCAGCGCTCCAGAAGTACGATCGCGGCAGCCGCGCGGGCGGCGTCCCGCCGCAAACCGGCAAAATGCGCGTGCAGCAGCAGAATTTCGACAGGGCTCAGATCCGCCAGCCGCGCGCCCAACTCCTCGACGAGTTTCTCGGGAGCGCCGGCCTCTCTTGCCTCGCTTTGCAATTCGCTGCGCATCCGGCCCAGCACATCCAGCGCCGGAGCCTGCGGCGTCTGGCGCGCCTCCCGACGCAGATCGGCCAGAAGCGCCTCGAGCTTCGAGACCGGCCGCGCCACCATCCGGCCGCGCACCGCCTCCAGGGCCAGCCCTGTCTCGGCCGCCTCGCCGGCATCGACCCAGCCTTGATGCACGCAGGCCGCCATCTCGTGCAGCAGCCGCGCAGCCTTGCGATCCTGCCCGGCCAGCGCCATCGCCCCCCGGCTGAGAAGCTGCGGCAGCGCTGGGTCGTCGTACCAGGCGAGCAGGGATTCCAGTTCGGCCGCCCGGCCTTCCGCCGGCAAAGGCAGCAGCAGGCGCGCCTTGCACGCCCGCGCCGCAAGGCGCGGCGCGGATAGCGCCCAAAGCAGCGTTGCGATCTGCTCGGCGAGGTTTCGCTCGACCAGTTCCTCGATCCGCGAGGGATCGATGCCGGACGTCTCGACAAGCCCGGCGAGCAGGCCGCCCGCGCGCGCCTGCCGTCGCAGCGAGGCATCGAGACCGGCCAGCTTCCCGCCACGCGGCTCAGCGGCGATGGCACCGGACCAACCCGCGACCATCTCGGTCAGCCTCGTCGCCTCGCTCGCCGGGACCGCCGTCTCCAGCAAGCGGGTCGCGAGCCGGCTCGCGGCCAGCGCAGCGTCGTCCAGCGGCGCGGCCAAGCGGCTCGCGCCGCCCGCCACCAAAGCGCCGGAACTGCGCGCGCCCGTCGTCAGCCCGGTCGAGGCCGAAGGCGCATAGGCCTCGCGCAGCGACATCGCATGGAGCCGCCCGGCTTCGGCACGCACCATGATGGGCGCCCCCGAAATCGACTCACCGTCGTCGCTCCAGAGAAGATTCAGGCGCGGTTGCGCCAGCAGCAGCACCTCGTCGCCCTCGCGCCAATCCGGGATCGCAATCCGCGTCTCGCCCGACTTCGCGCGCAAAAGGCGGAAGCCGCGCCGGAACGCGGCCACTTGCGAAACGCCGGATGCATCGAGAGCGTCCAACTCGGGCGCGACCGTCAGCCCGTCGATCTCAGCCTCAACCGCCAGCCGCAGCTCGGGATCGAGCGCAGCCAGATCTGCCCGCGCCTGCCGCATCGCGACCGCGAGATGCGCCACGAGGACGCCGCTCGCGAGATCGGACACCGACGCATCCTCGCCCCCGAAATCGAGCACGAGCCCGTCGCCGCCCGGTCCGATCGCTCCCGTTACGCGGATTCGCCCCGAGCGGTCGTCGTCGGGATGCAGGAACGGTCCGGCCAGGATTCGATAGGAGCCATCGCTCCCGGGATTCACCCGGTTCAGCCCGAGCGCCACGACGGTGTCCGACGGGGCGAATCCAGCCGAAACGCGCTCCGCCTTGAAGCCCGGCAACCCGGCGCCCTCGCCCGGCAAAGCATGGAGGTGCAGCAGCGCCAGCCCGTCCTGGGCGGCCTCGGCCCGGTCGAGCGTCAGCCGCTCGTCGAGTTGAACCGGGGTCGTATCGAGCCCGCCGGCCGCGGTGACTGTTACCAGATGCACGGCGCGGCAACCTGCCGGCAGCACGCCGATCAGGGTATTGCGGCCATCATCGCCGGCATCGGCCGCCGCGATCAGCGCGACCTCGCCGCCCGGCGTCTCTGCGGCGAGGAAACGCATCGGTGCATTCCCGCCTTCGGGCCAGAGCGCAACGAGATGACGAAAGCCGTCCCAGATGATGGCGACCGGCGCCTCGGAAGGATGCACGGGAACTGGCTCCGAATAGGCGCGCGGCGAGACCGGATGACGGTTGACCTTGCGCGATGGGCCGGCGTCTTGCAAGACGCCGGCAGAGCGTCGATGCTGATGCGCGGCAACGGGATGAAGATCGGACATGGCGGGCGAGAAGATCTGTTTTGCCGCCCTGCCGGGTGCCCTACCTTCGATCTGGCCGGCGACCTCCCGCCAGGACGCCGTTTCGGCTCCGTCCGACGATAGCGTGACGCGGAAAATCCGGCTGCGGGGCCTAGATGCACAACCCGAGAGCGCAGAGTTGGACGCTGCCTTCCTGGCGCCGCGCGTGCTGCCGCGGCTCGCGCGCCAATCCGGTCCGGCTTCATCGGCCCAGACCGCATATGCCGGAGCGGAAAGCCTGATCATTCTCCTGCCGATGGGTCGCTTCGACGACGGCGTCTGGGCCCCGATCATCGAAAGGCTGCTGGCGGGCGCCGGCGCCATGCGGCGCGAGACGATCCTGGCTTGGGCCGGCATCGAGCCGTTCCTGGCGCCATTCGGCCGGCGCGCCTCCGAGGTCTGGAGCGATCCGCGCATCGTGCCGGGGCTTCTGACGGTATTCGAGCGGTCGGCCCGCTCGCTCGCCACGATCATGCGCGATCTGCCTTCGATCGACGGCGCTCCGGCCGTCCGCAAGGGATTGATCAGGGTGGAGATGGGCGAGGCCGGAGCCCCCGACAGGATCGCTCTGGCCTTGGCCTGACTAACGCCAGACCAGATCGTTGGCGAGATCGCGGCGGCCGCAGGCCAGCGACAGCGCGTTCACGGCGCTGCGATAGCCCTGCAGCGAGTAGACCACGCGCGAGGGGCGGCCGTCCTGCGTCGTGCCCCGCAACTCCAGCGTCGAGCCGTTGTTGTAGCCGCGGATCGCCTCCCGGTTCAGAACTGGCTCGCCCTTGGCGTTGAGCACCATCGGCTGGATGAAGTTGCCGTCTTCAGGCGAACTGACGTTGATCTGCCGCATCTGGCCGGCGTCATCCACCGTCGCATAGATCGGGCTGTCCTCGGCGTAGTTGCGCTTGTCGTCGAGCAGATGGTTGATCTCGCCGCGATGGTCTTCACGCGCCGACAGCCAGATCACCGGCAGCTGCTCGCGCCAGCCGCGCGGCGTGATCTCCACAGCCGGCGTATAGGCGTAGCAGGTGCGCTGGCCCGAAGCGTCCTGGATATAGCCGGCATACCAGTCCTGGAACCGGCTGAGCAGGCGGCCCGGCGCCTCCGGCTCGAGCAGCGTCGAGGTGTCGACGGCGCGCGCGCGCAGCAGGTAGTCGTGGCGCGCCGGACCGGGGCTTGCGACCTTGATCGTGTACTGGCCGGGCGCGAGCTTGTAGCGGCGCAGATTGGGCCGGGCCGGATTGGCGATATGGATCGTCTGCAGCGGCCTGTTGCCCGGCCCCAAAACGTCGATCGGCAGGACGCGACCCGGCCCCCGGATCTTGTCCATCGGAAGATCGACCTCGACATAGGATTCGCGCGCGACCGAGAAGGCATATTGATGGTTGAGGCGCCGGCCGTCGATCTGGTCCTCGATCCGCAGCGGCACCGCCCCGAGTCGCGGAATGGACGCGATCGCCCCGGTACGCCCTGCCGTCGAGGGGCCGAGCGCCGCCCATTGCAGGGCCGGCATCTCGTCGGCGAGCACCAGTCCGTCGCTGAAGATCGGCGTGTCGTCCTTGCGGCTGACCTCGATCGAGATGTGGTAGCCGTTGCGGCGCTGCTCGACCACGACATCGGCGTCCCAGCGCTTGTCGCTCTCGAACGAGGCCCGATCCGGGCTGACCACGGAGAGCTTCGTCGGGTTGCCGATCGATATCTCGCTCGCCGTCGCCGAGGCGCGGCTGACCGCCTTGCTCATCATCCGGGTGAAATGGTCGGGCAGGTGCCGGTCGAGCTCGATGCCCGTCGGAGTCCGCGCCTTCACCACGAGTTCGTTGGGACCGCGCGATTTCGTCCAGACGTCGCTGGCGACCTTGCCGAAGATGTTTTCGGCGGGAATGTAGATTTCGCCGGCCAGATGCGAGGGCACCACGAAGGGGCCGACATTCAGGTAGCATTCGGTTCCCAGACGGCCGATCGCCTTCAGGGAGAAGTTGGTATTGGCTCCGACCTTCTGCCCGGAGCCCTGGATCAGGATCTCGACCCGGTTCAGCATCGCCTCGGCCGCACCCGCATTGGGCGAGGACAGAAGCCCGACGCTCTGGACCTCGAGCACCGCGCCGATATCGCTGAACGGCGCCATTTCGAGATCGGGCAGCCGCGAGAACGCGGCATGCACCGCACCCATCAGATGGTTGCCCTGGTCCTGCGTGAAGGCTTGGACGGTCGTCGGCAGAGAGGCCGTGCCGACGACGACCTTGCGGTCGCCAGGCACGCATTTCTCCCGCACCAGCCGCCACAATTCACGGGAAGCCGAGTTGATCGGATCCTGCGGCACGAAGCCCGGGAAGACGACGGTCGTCTGGGCAGCCGCCGGCACGGCTGCGAGCATGGCCGCGGCTGCGAAGGTGGAGATCAGGAACCTGGTCGAGTCACTGGGTTTCATGGTTTGTCCCCGTCACCTTCCGCGCCCCGCCGGGATGGCGGGGCGCAATGCCGACGGCCTGTTGCAGTTTGGCTCAGATGCCGGTGTATTCGGTCTTGCCCGAAGCGAGCTTGACCTCGGTCAGTTCGACCGTCTCCTTGCCGGCAGACTGGCCGTCGCGGGTCATCGAGCGCTCGACCACCTTCACGCGGGCGCCCGAGCTGTTGTTGTAGGTCCGCACCGTCCGGCTGCTGACCCGCACCCGCTGCCCGCTCGAGTTGCGGAAGCTCTGGGAGTTCGAGCCGAGCCGTGCGGCGATGAACGCCGATTCGCGAGCCCGCTCGCGCTCGATCGCATCGGCGATGACAAGGCCGGTGATGCCGCCGAGCGCCGCGCCGATCAGCGCACCACGACCGCCGCCGACGGCGCCACCGATCAGCGCACCCGCGCCAGCGCCCAGCAGGCCACCCGAAGCGACCCGCTCCTGCGAACCCGTGCAACCGCCGACCAGCAGAGCACCCGCCACGGCCACGACACCGAGCTTCATTTTCGTAGACTGCATAACGTCCAACCCCTTTGCCTCGAGAATCCGCTTGTGATCTGTTGTTCGACGAGCTTTCACGGCCTTGCGGATGTTTGCGCCGTTTCCGCAAGATCGGCGAAGAATTACTCGCCGTCGCCGAATTTATTCCATATCGCCCCTGCACGGGCAAGCGCGGCCGACGGTCTTCCCATCCGCAATCGGAGCGGAAATGCGGCAACTACAAGGAAAAGGCGTGTCTACGCAAGCTTTGTCGCAGTGCAAAAAGCTCTGCGCAATCGCACGGCATGCTTAATCGCGGGTTCGCCATGTCGTCCCGGCGACCCGCGTAGAGACGGCGGGGCAAGTGACGCAACGACTTATAGACCCTGCCGGCACGTGATGTCTCTTGCCAAACGGCCTCTGAGTCGATCACGCGAAATGCACTCACCGTCATTGCGAGCGCTGCGAAGCAATCCAGAGGTGTGCGCAAAACCTCTGGATTGATTCGCTGCGCTCGCAATGACGAAAGCGACCGGATCCCTCGGAATCAAGCGTATTCCGGCCGGCGGGGCGTGAAGACGTCGAGATTGATCACCGGCTCGTCGCCCACGACCTCGCCCCAGTGCTCGACATTGGCCGGCACCACCAGCAGGCTGCCCGGGCCGAGCAGATGCTCTTCGCCGCCGACCACGAAACGGATCGTGCCGCTGACGATATAGGCGATCTGCTCGTGTGGATGGCTGTGCGGCTTGGGCTCGTGGCCCGGCATCAGCCTGTGCAGCGCCAGCGTCGCCGCGCTCCCGGAAAACGCCTTGCGGTCGACCCCCGGGCGCACCGGCGTCCACGGAATGCCGCTCCAGTCGATCTTGTGGATGTCCATGACGTGTCTCTCCTGTCCTTGAAAGGCGGCCGGCCTATTTGGCCGCGCCGAGGATGCCCGACGGGCGGATGAACAGGAACAGCAGCAGCACCGACAGCGCCGCGACGTTCTTCAGCCCCGCTCCGAAGGTGACGATCGCCAGCGCCTGCATCAGGCCCAGCAGCAGCCCGCCGAGAAAGGCGCCGAAGGGCCGCCCGAAGCCGCCGACGATCGCGGCGATGAAGCCGCTGATCGCGAAGGGCACGCCGACATTGAAAGCGGTGTATTGCGTCGGCGTGATCAGGATGCCGGCGATGGCGCCCAAAGCCGCGCTCAGCGCAAAGGCCAGCGCCAGCATCCGGGACACCGGAATGCCCTGCAGCGCGGCCGCCTCGCGGTTGATCGAACAGGCGCGCATCGCCTTTCCGGTCCGCGTCAGGCCGAAGAAGGCGGCCAGCAGCGCCACGATCGTCAGCGAGCCGCCCACGATCCAGAGGAACTGCGTGCCGACAGCCACGCTGCCGAACATCAGCGGCGGCAGGTCGGTGAACACCGGCAGCGTCCGCGGCTGGTCGCCGACGGCGAGCAGCGTCAGCCGCTCGATCACGATCTGCGCGGCGAGCGTCGCCAGGATCATCACGAACATCGTCGCCTTGCGGTTCCACAACGGCCTGACCACGATCCGCTCGATCGCCACGCCGAGCACAGCGACCGCGGCGATCGCGACGACCGCCGCCACGGGCAGCGGCACGCCATGCCGGCTGAACAATGTGTGGGTGATCATGCCGCCGAGCATCACGAACGCCCCTTGCGCGAAGTTCACGATGCCGCTTGCATTGTAGATCACGCAGAAGCCGATGCCGATCAGCCCGTAGACGCAGCCGATGCCGAGTCCGCTGACCAGAACCTGGGGGATATAGGACCAGTCAGCCATCGGCCGCCTCCTTGCTGGACGGCACAATCGTGTCGGCAGGCTCCGCCGCACCGAGATAGGCCGCGATCACGGCCGGGTCGGCGCGAACCTCCGCCGGCGTGCCCTGCGCGATCTTGCGGCCGAAATCGACGACGACGATGCGGTCCGCCGTGTTCATCACCAACGTCATGTCGTGCTCGACCAGCAGCACCGTCGTGCCTGTATCGGCGATGCGCCGGATGATCGCCGAAAGCGCCGCCGATTCCTCGGCGTTCAATCCCGCCGCCGGCTCGTCGAGCAGGATCAGCCGCGGACCCGCCGCCATGGCCCGCGCGAGTTCCAGCATGCGCTGGCGGCCATAGGGCAGGCTGGAGGCCGGTTCGTCGGCGAGCGCCGCAAGCCCGGTGAAATCGAGGAGCTCGCGGGCGCGGGCCTCGACCTGTTCCTCTTCGCGGCGCGCCGAGGCCGGGCGCAGCAGGGCCTGGAACAGCCCCGCCTTGCCATGCAGGTGGCAGCCGACCTTGACGTTGTCGAGCACGCTCAGATCCTCGAACAGCCGCACGAGCTGGAAGGTCCGCACCAGCCCGCGCGCCGCGATCGCCACCGATGGCAGGCCGGTGATGTCCTGCCCCTCGAAGACGATCCTGCCCGAGCTCGGGGGCATGAACCCCGAGATCAGGTTGAACAGGGTGGTCTTGCCGGCACCGTTGGGGCCGATCACCGCCGTCACGCCGTCGGCCGGCACGTCGAAGCTGACATCGTCGACGGCCACCAGCCCGCCGAACCGGCGCGTGACGCCCTCTAACCTTAGCCGGGTCATGAGCGCCCCCTCGGCGAGAACAGGCTGGCGAGCCCGCGCGGGGCGTAGATCAGCAGCAGGATCAGCGCCGCGCCATAAGCGAGGTCCTGGTAGTCCTTGAAGGCGCGGAAGGTCTCGGGCAGCAGGCTGACGATCAGCGCGCCGATCAGCGGGCCCGCCACCGTGCCGATGCCGCCGACATAGAGCATGGTGAAGGTGACGATGACCATGTGCAGGCCGAACACCTCCGGGCTGACGAAACCCACGACATGCACGAACAGCGAACCCGCCAGCGCCGCAAAGCCGGCCGAGAGCAGGAAGGCCATCAGCTTGTAGCGCGCCACGTCGATGCCGAGCGCCTGCGCCGCCTCCTCGCTGCCGGCGACCGCCGACAGGGCCCGGCCGAAGCGCGAGCGGCGGATGCGCGAGGCCGCGAAGGCTGATGCCGCGACGACCAGCGCCAGCATCACCAGCTGTCCCCGGTCGGAGGTAATCTCGTAGCCAGCAAACCCCATCGGCGGGATGCCGGAAAGGCCCATATAGCCTTGCGTGACCGACTGCCACTCGACCGTGATCTCATAGGCGATCAGCCCGATGGCGAGCGTCCCCATGGCCAGGTAATGGCCCTTCAGCCGCAATGCCGGGAAGCCGATAAGCCCGGCCGCCAGTACGGCTGCCGCCATGCCCAGCGCCATCGCCGGCAGCGGGCTCCAGCCATGGGTCGCGGTCAGCACGGCCGAGACATAGCCGCCGATCGCCGCAAACGCGTTCTGGCCGAAGGAGACCTGCGCGGCAAATCCCATGAACAGGTTCAGCCCCGTGACGAAGACGGCGTAGATCAGTGCGAACGACACCACGGTCGCGGCATAGCCGCCGACCAGCATGGCGTAGCCAACCACGCCGCCGGCGAAGAGCCAGGGCAGCAGGCCGACCAGCCGGATCCGGCGTCGGTCAGGCGAAGTAGTGCTGGGCGAGATCGTCATGGGATGTGATGTCACGCGGATCGAGTTCGGCGACGATGCGCCCGAGGGAGAGCAGGTAGACGCGCGCCGCGAGCTTCAGCGCCAGCGGCGCCTTCTGCTCCACCAGCACGATCGCCAGCCCTTCGCGATTGAGAAGTCCGAGCGTCTCCAGGATTTCGCCCGTGACGCGCGGCGCCAGCCCAAGCGAGGGCTCGTCCAGCAGCAGCACCCTGGGGCCGGCCATCAGCGCCCGGCCGATAGCAAGCATCTGCTGCTCGCCACCCGACATCGAGCCCGCGACCTGGCCCAGGCGCTCCTTGAGACGCGGAAACAGGGTCAGCACCCGCTCGCGCCGCCTGGCGAACTCGGCGCCGTCGCGCAGGCGATAAGCCCCGAGTTCGAGATTGTCGGCCACGCTCATCGGCCCGAAGATGCCGCGCCCCTCCGGCACCAGCACGATGCCCTGCGAGGCCACCGCCACCACGTCCTGACGCGGCAGCACCGCACCCCGGAAACGGACCTCGCCGGCATTCGAGACCAGCCCCAGCAGCGCCCGCAGCAGGGTCGACTTGCCCGCGCCGTTGGGGCCGAGCACCGCCACGAGCTCGCCCTCGCCGATCCGGATATCGACCGGATGCAGCGCCTGGACATGGCTGTAGCGCGCCGAAAGCCCCTTCGCCGCGAGAATGGGCGGAGGAGCCGCGGCGACAGGCGCCGCGGCCATGTCGACGCTCATTGCACCACCTTGACCTTGCCGTTCTCGATCGTCGCGAGCACGAACGGGTTTACGGTGATGCCCTGGTGCAGATCGGGGCGGAAATTATAGACGCCCGTCGTGCCCTGGAAGCCGCTCAGCGTCTCGTAGGCGTCGCGGACCTTGTCGCCCTCGAAGGACTTCGCCTTCTCGATCGCCGCCACCGTCAGCATCACGCCATCCCAGCCGCGCGAGGCCCAGTTCGGATCGCGGTCCTTGAACTTCTCGCGCCAGGGGTCGAGGAATGCCTTGATGCCGGCCTTGAGCGCGCCCTCGGGCAGGGCTTCGTAGACCTGCGAGGGCGAGGCGACGAAGAAGAACTTGTCGCCCAGAACCTCGGAGACCGGACCGAACACGGCCAGATCCTCGAGGCTCGTCAGCAGCAGCATGTCGGCGCCGAGCTGCTTGATGTTCTTGGCCGCCGTCAATGTCGTGCCGCCGAGCCCGATCTTCAGGATCGCTCCGGCGCCGGCCGAGCGGGCCTTGCTGATCTGGACGCTGAGATCCGCGTCGTCCTGCTTGTACTGCTCGACCGCGACCACCTCGAGCCCATAGGTCGAGGCGACCTTCTCGGCGACGGACTTCTGCAGGTTGGCGTAGGGCGTCGGATCGTGCAGCACCGCGATCTTGCGGATTTGCGTCTTCTCCTTGAGGTACTGCATGCGCTTCTCGACCTCGAAGCCGGCCGGCGGCAGCGTCGAGAAGGCCCACTGCACATGCTCGGCCTGCTGCGGCAGGATCGAGCACAGCATCATCGGCAGCTTGGCACGCACGACGAGCCCTGCCGCGGCGAAGTTGCCGGCCGAGACGCAGCCGCTGATGAAGACGTTGACCTGGTCGGAGCTCATCATCTTGCGATAGACGGTCACGGCCTCCTGCGGCTCGGAGCGGTTGTCCTCGACGATGACCTGGATCTTGCGGCCCATCACGCCGCCCTTGGCGTTGACGGCGGCCGCCGCCAGTTCGACGCCATCGCGCCAGGCACGATCGACGGTCGCGGCATAGCCGGTCAGCCCGGCCGAGACGCCGACCTTGTAGACCTCCTGCGCGCCGGCCCCCTGCGGCAGCGCAGCAGTGAGGCAGGCGGCAAGCGCGGCCGCCCCGATTCTGGATGTCGTCATGATGTCCTCCCGTTTCCTCTGGTTTCGGGTCGTTCGCCGCGACATGCGGCGCGCCCTTTTTGGTGTTCGCCGGGGGCTCTCGCCCCCCGTATCAGGCCGTCGGCTTGCCGTAGCCTCCGCCGCCCGGTGTCTCCAGCAGCACGACGTCGCCGGCCCGCATGGTCAGTTTCCTGGCTTCGCTGACATCCTTGCCGTTGACGCGGAAGTGCCCCGCCGCGCCGGGCAGCCCGCCATCGATCCCGTCTGGACCATGATTGAGCCGGCTCGGCACCGCGTTCAACAGCCAGGCATGCTCGGTGCGCATGTGGAACTGGATGCTCTGGCCGTCGCCGCCCTGCATCCGGCCCTTGCCACCCGAGCCGCGCCGCAGCTCCTTGCGGTCGAACACGATCGGCATCGCCGCTTCCAGGATCTCGATCGGCACGGCCGCGACCCCTGTCGGATAGCAGGTCGCGCTCGGGCCGGGCTTGCCGGCGCGCGCGCCCATCCCGCCGGAATAGTTGAACATCGACGAGGTGAAGGGCTCGCCATCGGGTTTCCTGCCCTGGATCTGGATGGTCCAGACGGCGCCCGAGCCCTCCGCCAGCACCCGCTCGGGCATGACCTGATGCAGCGCCTTCAGGATCGGCATCGGCACATACATCCCCACGACATGGCGGGCATTCACCGGGGCGGGATAGGCGCAGTTGATGATCGAGCCCTTCGGCGCACGCACCTCGATCGGCGCCAGCGAGCCGGTGTTGTTGGGCAGGTCCGGGTTGAGGCAGGAGCGCACGGCGAAGGTCGAATAGGCGTGGGTGTAGTTCAGCACGACGTTGATGCCCGTCGTGGTCTGCGGCGAGGAGCCCGCGAAATCGATGATGATCGCGCCGGCCTCGACATCGACGGTGACGGCGGTCTTCAGCGTGATGACCTCGCCGCCGGGCACGTCGAAGCTGCTCTCGCCATGATAGGTGCCGGGCTTGAGCTTGCGGATGGCGTTGCGCGTCGCCTCCTCCGAGCGGTCGATGATCTCGTCGGACAGCGCCTCGATATCGTCGATGCCGTAGCGCTCGCATAGCGTGATCAGATGCTCGGCGGCAGCCTCGCCCGAGGACACCTGAGCCGAGAGGTCGCCGAACACGGCGTCGGGCGTGCGCACATTGCTGCGGATGATGTCGTGCAGCATCTCGCTCGGCTTGCCGCGCTCGTAGAGCTTGAGCGGCGGGATCCAGAGGCCTTCCTCATGCACGTCGCGAGCCCCGGCCCCGATGCCGTAGCCGCCGATATCGGTGTGGTGGATGGTGGAGCCGATATAGGCGAGCAGCTTCTGGCCGTCGAAGATCGGCGTCAGGATGGTGATGTCGAAGAAGTGCCCGGCCGAGAGCCAGGGGTCGTTGGTGATCAGCACGTCGCCCGGCTCGCAGCGCCCCTCGAACAGCCGCACCAGATGTGCCCCGGCGATGGCGAGCGAGTTGATGTGGCCGGGCGTGCCGGTATTGGCCTGCGCCACCATGCGCCCACGCTTGTCGAACAGCGCGCAGGCGAGGTCGCCGGCCTCGCGCACGATCGGGCTGAAGGCGATGCGCTGCAGCGCCTTGGCCCGCTCGTTGACGATGCCGATCAGGTTCGACCAGAGGATTTCGAGTTCGACGCCGTCCATGGGCTGTGACTTTGCCATCGGGTTCAGCCTTTCGTGGCGACGATGCAGCCGAGCGCGTCGATCGTCGCGCTCCAGCCGGGGGGCAGCGCGGTCGTTGTCTCGCGCTCCTCGATGATGGCGGGCCCGGCGATGGTCTGGCCGGTGGCGAGCGCGGCGCGCTCGTAGACGGGCACGGACTGGCCGTCTTCCCAGGCATGGACAGGGCGATGGTGCTTGGGCGCCCCGGCTTCGATTTGCGGCCGTGCCTGCCCGTCGAAATGCGGCAGCGGGCCGCGCGCGACGACGCGCCAGGTCACGAGTTCGATCGGGACATGCGAGGGATTGACGCCGTAGAGCGTGCGGTAGACGCCCTCGAACTGCGCCGTCAACGCCGCGATGTCGCGGCTCTTGCGCGGATCGGTCTCGAAGATGATCGTGACCTCATGCTGCTGGCCGACATAGCGCATGTCGGCGCCGACCAGGATGGTGACGTCGGCGGGCGCGCAGCCGGATTCGCCCAGCGCCGCCAGCCCCTCGCTTTCGAGGTCGCCGAGCACGCGATCGACGCGCGCCCAGTCGAGATGGTCGATCCGCGTCAGGTCGCTGCGCACCAGATCGAGCCGCACCGGTGTCACCAGTGTGCCGAAGGCCGACAGCACGCTCGACTGCGGCGGCACGATCACGCTCGTGCTCTGCAGCAGCTCGGCGACGCCGCAGGCATGCAACGGTCCCGCCCCGCCGAAGGCAAACAGCGGCAAGCCGCGATAATCGACGCCGCGATCGGTGGCGTGCGTGCGCGCCGCCGACGCCATCGCCTCGGTCACGATCCGGTAGATGCCGCGCGCCGCCTGCACCGGGTTGAGACCGAGCGCATCGCCCAGCCGCGTCAGCGCGGCGTCGCAGGCCGCCTTGTCGAGCGACATGTCGCCGCCCAAAAAGTTCTCGGCATCGATCAGCCCGAGCACGAGGTCGGCGTCGGTCACGGTCGCGTTCTGGCTGCCCTTGCCGTAGCAGGCCGGACCGGGATTCGAGCCGGCGCTTTCGGGACCGACCTTGAGCAGGCCGAGATCGTCGACATGGGCGATGCTGCCGCCGCCGGCGCCGATTTCGATCAGGTCGATCGAGGGCACCGTGACCGGCAGCCCGCTGCCTTCGCGGAAGCGGTAGCGCCGGTCGACCTCGAACAGCCCGGTGATCAGCGGGGTGCGATCCTCGATCAGGCAGGCTTTCGCAGTCGTGCCGCCCATGTCGAAGGACATCAGCCGGTCGATGCCGAGCAGTTCGGCATAGTGGCAGGCCGCCAGCGCCCCGGCGGCCGGGCCGCTCTCGATCATCCGGACGGGATTGCGCCCGGCCGTCTCGGCCCCGACGACGCCCCCCGAGGACAGCATGATCAGCGGCGTGTTGGAAAAACCCTCGACGCGCAGGCGCTCGCTCAGCCGCTTCAGATAGGGCTGCGAGATCGGCATCGCATAGGCGTTCACCGTCGCGGTCGAGGCGCGCTGGTATTCGCGGATCTGCGGCGCGACCTCCGAGGAGGTGCAGATGAAGACGTCGTTAAGTTCCCGCGCCAAAGCGGCGGCAACCTGCGCCTCATTGGCAGGATTGGCGAAGCTGTTGAGGAAGCAGATCGCCAGAGCCCGCGCCCCGCTGGCCCGAATGTCTGCGGCGAGCGTCGTAATATCGGCGGGATCGGGCGCCAGCGCGATCGTGCCGTCGGCCAGCACGCGCTCCTTCAGCCCAAAGGTGAGTTCCCGTGTGACCAGCGGCTCGGGAAACTCGATCTGCGGATCGTACATGTCGTAGCGGTGTTCGTTGCGGATCGTCAGCACGTCGCAGAAGCCGTCCGTGACCACGAGCGCAGTCGGCAGGCCCTTCCGCTCGATCAGCGCATTGGTCACGACCGTGGTCGCGTGGACCACAACGCCGTCCACCGCGTCGGCCGCGATTCCGGCCTTGGCGAGAACGGAATCGACCCCTCGGAAAAAACCTTCCAGCAGGTCGTGATGCGTCGTCAGCGTCTTGTCGACGCTCAAGCCGCCGCGGGAATCGCGCAGGACGATGTCGGTGAAGGTGCCGCCGATATCGACGGCCAGCGAATAGGTCATGGCTTTCAGTCTTTCAGTCTTGCCAGGTCTTCTAGTTTTGTCAGGTCTTCTAGTCTTGCCAGGTCAATCCGCGCGAAATCCGTGCGGCGCTGCCGACGACCTCCCGGATTTGCTCGGCATCGGGAATGGCGGTGATGAACTGTGTCGAGCCGACGAGCGCGATCGAGCCGACAAGGACCTTGCGATGGTCGAAGACGGGCGCGGCGAGGGCGTTGACGCCGGTGATGATTTCGTCGGGCGCGGTCGCCCAGCCGCGCTCCTGCACGGTCGCGATCTCCGCCCGCAGCGCCTCGCCCGACACGATGCTGGCGGGCGTCCAGGCCTTGAGCGGGCCAGCGGCGATCCGATGCAGGCGCTCCGGCGCTCCGAAGGCCAGCCAGATCTTGCCATGGGCGCTGGCGTGGAACGCCATCGGCGTACCGCGCCGCGTCGCGAACTCGACCAGCGTCCGGCCCTGGATCAGTTCGAGGACGATGACCTCCTCGTCGATCGCCGCGCACAGCGTCACCGCCTGCCCGGTCCGGTCGCGCAGGGTCATCAGCTCCTCGCGCGCCGCGGCGACGATGTCGAAACGTTGGCGCAGGGCCTCGCCCAGCATCACCAGCTTGATCCCGGCATCGTAGCGGCCGGTCTCCGAATCCTGCCGCACGAAGCCATGGCGCTGCAGCGTCACCAGATGCCGGTAGATCGTCGCCTTGGACGCACCGAGTTCGGCCGCGATCTGCGCGAGCGCTGCCGGACGGCTCTGCGACACCAGATATTCGACCGCGCGCAAGGCGAGATCGAGCGTGCTGGTGCCCGCCGGCAAGGCTTTGGCCGAAACTGTATCCGGTTCCGTCGACAAGAGCGTTTCCCTGTGTCTCATTTCAAATAATGAAACATCGTTTTATTATTTGATACGCTAAGACACAATCCGCGGGGAGGTCAAGATCCTTTTTTCTCCGCGAGAGACGCTGGAAGAACCCCTCTCCCGGATGGGAGAGGGGCAGGGGTGAGGGACCGCCGCTGATTGCTTAAGCGCGACGGCACCGTTGCGTCATTTTCGAGGCCGGCAGGCCCTCATCCGGCCCTCCGGGCCACCTTCTCCCATCCGGGAGAAGGGAAGCGAACGGCGGCGCTTCCCATCGAAAACTTATCCCCGCACCCCAAACCCACCCCTATCCTGCCCTCCCTCCGCCCGACCAAGGGGGCTGTCGCGAGGTGTCGTGCGGCCGGGCGGAGTTGCGGTGTTCATGGTCGCGGCCGTCACGGGTCGATGACCATGGAGGTGCCGTTCGTCGCCTGGGCCTTCAGCAATCCCGGTCCTGCCCGACCTCAATTGGCGATGACGGACCCCCAGACAACCGCGTGCGGGACGGGGTGGCGGCTTTTGGCGCTGCTTCGACACGACAATCGACATCGACATCGGCACGCAGCCATCGACTGCGACGCCACCTCGTCCCGCGCATCCCCTCCGGGATTACGCCCGAAAACCCCGAGGCCAAACGGCCGGACGGGGTTTTCGGTGCGGGCGCTCGCGGCGCGACGGACGGGTGCTCTAGTCGAGCCGTACCAGCCGCGTGATCCGGCTCGGACTGCTCTCGGCCAGCAGGATGTCGCCGTCGGGCGTTCCGAAGATGCCATGGGCGCCGTTGAGCATCGGCCGGCAGCGGCCGAGCCTTTCGCCTTTCGGTCCGATTTTCTGCAGGCTCGGCACCATGTCGGTGACGTAGCTGTTGCCGTCCGCATCGCCCCAGATCGCCACCGGCTGATAAAAATGCGTCCAGCTCGCGAGATGGCCGCCCTGATGGTCGAAGACCTGGACGCGATCGTTGGTGCGATCGACGACGACGACGCGGCCGTCCGCATGCGTCCAGATCGCGTGCGGCCAACCGAATTGCCCGTCGCCGCGGCCATGCTCGCCCCAGCTCTGGACATGGACGCCATAGGCCGAGAAGCGGTGGATGCGGCTCGCCGCATAGCCGTCTGCAACGTAGATGTCGCCCCAGGCCGAGACATGCACATCGGTCGGATGGTTGAACGGCGCGAGCGGCTCGGCCCGCGCGCCGAGGCCGCCCAGGCGTTCACCGGCGGCCGAGCAGATCACGATCTCATGCATGTCGCGATCGACGCAGAGGATGCGGCCCTGAGCATCGGCCGTGAGCATGTGCGAATCGGCGATCAGCCCCCCGCCCCAGCCACCGAGATAATCGCCATCCGGCGAAAGCTCGATCACCCGCGGATCATCGGGCTGGACCAGCGGATCGTGCCGCAGCATCACGAAGACATGGCCGCGCGGATCGACCGTCACATCGGTGACAAAGCCGCTGTTTGGCGGCCAGGAGCCGAAAGGCCGTTCGACACGGTAGCGCGTCTCGCCGAGCGCGACGATCAGGTCATGGTTGGGCACGGCATTCTTTCGCAATGGGCTGGCAGGTCACGGACCTATCCACGCTAGCAAAGCGCCGACGCAGCGACCACCGTGGAACGCCATCGTTCTGTGCGATCCAGACTGGCGCTGCCGCCTCACCAAGGGATGGCCGCGCCCGCATAGTCGAGAAAAGCGCCGTTATCCTGCGGTCCCAGCTGTCCAAAAAGCGAGACCAGCCGCGCCGCGCAGTCGTCGGGACTCTGCACGGCGAGCCCGCTCCGCGCGAAGGGCGCCGACAGTCCCGTCTCGACCGTGCCGGGATGCAGCGCGACGCAGATCGCCTCGGGCCGGGTCCGGCGGCACTCGATCGCAGCGGTCCGCAGGAGCTGGTTCAGCGCCGCCTTCGAGGCCCGGTAGCCGTACCAGCCGCCGAGTTGATTGTCCCCGATGCTGCCGACCCTGGCCGAGAGCGTGGCGAACACCGCCTTCCCCGTGCGCGGCAGCAGCGGCAGCATGTGCTTCATGATCAGGGCCGGCCCGATCGCATTCAGCGCGAAGGCGCGCGCCATCGCGGCAGGATCGAGCTCGCGCCAGGATTTCTCCGGTCGCTGGCCCTCGTCATGCAGGAACCCTGTGGCATCGAAGACGAGCCTGATCTCGCCCTTCGTCGCGGTGAACCGGGCTGCCGCCGCGAGACTGTCCTCGGACAGAAGGTCGATCGCGGGCTCCGTGCTGCGGCTGAAGGCGACGATCCCGGCAAAGTCTGCATTGGCCTCAAGCCGCCGCAGGACCGCGCTGCCGATGCCGCCTCCGGCCCCGAAGACGACTGCGATCCCGCCGGCCGGCCAGTCCTCCGCTTCGTGCGCAGCCATCAGGCGGACGTCTTCCGTTCGAGTATCATGGGCATGATGCCAGCCTCCTGCCGATCCATACGCCGCAGGTCGGGATCTGGACCTGCGGGGCGGCCGGACGTGGAGCTTATGCGGGCACGGGCGCTGTCAGCCCGACGCCGATCAGCCGGTCGACCAGCCCGCGATCGGACTTCAGCGCAGCGGGCGCGCCCGCCCAGCTTATCCTCCCGCGCTCCAGCACGATGACGCGATCGGCGAAATCGAGCGCGCGCTCGACCTGCTGCTCGACCATGATGATGGTGAGCCCGCCCGAGGCGGCGAGCCCGACCAGCCGCTCCATGATCTCGTCGCAGATCATCGGGGCCAGACCCTCCAGCGGTTCGTCCAGCAGCAGCACGCTCGGCTGGCCCAGCAGCGTGCGGGCGATCGACAGCATCTGCTGCTCGCCGCCCGACAATTGCTGCCCGAGATTGCGGCGGCGCTCCTTCAGGCGCGGGAACTGCCCATAGGCCTCCTCGATCGCCTCGCGCGGACGCCCCTTGAGTCCGGTCCGGAGGTTTTCCTCCACGGTCAGCGAGGCGAAGACGTCGCGCGTCTGCGGCACATAGCCGAGACCGAGCATGGCCCGCATCGAACTGCGCCGCGCGGTGATGTCGTCGTCGCCGAGCCGGATCGCGCCGCCATGCAGGCGCGACAGCCCCATCAGCGTCGCCAGCAGCGTCGTCTTGCCCATGCCGTTGCGCCCGAGCACGGCCAAGCGCTCGCCCGCACGCACGCTGAAGCCGATGTCCTCAATGACTCGGACCCGGCCGTAGCCGGCGCTCAGCCCCTCGACCTCAAGCCGGGTGGCGGGCATCGGCATAGCTCCCGAGATAGGCGCGGCGCACCTCCTGATCGGCAGAAACCTCGGCCGGCGTGCCCTCGAAGATCAGGCGCCCGCCGTCGAGGACCAGCACGCGCTTGGCGAAGCGGAAGACCAGGTCCATGTCGTGTTCGATCATCAGGATGGCGATGTCGGCGGGCAGGCGGTCGATCGCCTCCAGAATCTTGAGCGCCTCGTCATGCGGCACGCCGGCTGCCGGCTCGTCGAGCAGCAGGACTTTGGGCGCGAGCGCCATGCCGATCGCCATTTCGACGAGCCGTTGCTGGCCATAGGCCAGCTCCATCACGGTTTTCCGCGCCAGATGCGCGATGTGCAGGATTTCGAGCTGCTCCATCCAAATCGCCTTCACGTCGGGCAGTTCCGTTGCGCGCGAAAAGAACCGGCCGCTGATCCCCAGCCGCTGCATCACCGCCAGCCCGAGGTTTTCGGCGACCGTCAGCCGGCTGAACAGCCGCGTCGTCTGGAAGGTCCGGACCAGGCCGCGCCGGACGCGCGCGGCGATATCGAGATCGGTGATGTCCTCGCCGGCCAGGAAGACCTGCCCCGACGTCGGCTCGGCATTGCCGGTGATCAGGTTGACCAGCGTCGTCTTGCCCGCCCCGTTGGGGCCGATCAGCGCGACGCGGTCCCCGGCGCCGAGGCGAAAGGAAATATCCTGGTTGGTCCTGAGGCCGCCATACGCCTTGGACAGCCCCCTCAGTTCGAGAAGATCACTCATCAGCCAACTCGCCTTGCACTCGCACGCGACCATGCTGCACGCACAAGCTGTACCAGGCCTTGCGGCGCGAACAGGACGATGCCGATCAAAAGCAGGCCGACCAGCGTCATCCAGTGGAACGGATTGGCCGCCGAGACGATGTGCTCGAAGCCCTGGAACAGCATGGTCCCGAGCACCGCGCCCCAGAGATGGCCGGCTCCGCCCAGAACCAGCATGACCAGAGCCTCGGCCGAGCGCTCGAAGCCGACGCTGTCCAGCCCGACGACGCCGGCCGTGATCGCGTTCAGCGCCCCGCCGATCCCCGCCACCGCGCCCGATACGCCATACATGATGACGAGCCGGGGATAGACCGACGCGCCGATCATCCTAGCGCGCAGATCGTCGTCCTTGATGCCCCGGCACATCAGCCCGAAGGGCGAGCGCACGAAACGCGCGAGCAGCATGATCACGAATGCCAGCACGCAGATCGACAGGATGAAACCGGTGCGGCTGTGGAAATCGAAGGCGAACAGGCCGAACACCGGGCCGGGCGCGATGCCCGACAGCCCGTCGCTGCCGCCGGTCAGCCAGGACAGCTTGTTGGCGAGCGCCACCACGAGCTGCCCGAAGGCGATCGAGATGACGAGCTGCGGCAGGCCGCGAAACCGCGTGATCAGCGCCCCCGCCAGCAGCCCGGTGACCGCGCCGGCGACGATGCCGACGCCGATCAGCAGGACAGGCTCCGTCACGCCCCTGACGCAGGCGATGCCCGCCGCATAGGCCGCCACCCCGAACAGCGCGGCATGGCCGAGCGTCGCGACGCCGCAATAGCCGATGACGAGATCCAGCGAGACGACGAGGAAGGCGAGACTGACGATCCGGGTCAGGAAGGCGAGATCGTCCGGGAACAGCCAGTAGCCGAGCGCCCCGGCGACGAGGATCGCCAGGCCATGGGCGAGTTCGATGCCGAGCGGCACGATTCGGTTGCGGACGGCTGGATGGGCGATGGGCGCGCTCATCTCAATGCGCCCGCCCGAACAGGCCGCACGGAAAGGCGCTGACGATGACGATCACGGCCAGATAGAAGAAGAACTCGCCATACTCAGGCGCGAGATACTTGCCGGTCGTGTCGGCAAGCCCCAGCAGCAGCGAGGCCGCCAGCGCGCCCGGGATCGAGCCCGCGCCTCCGACTGACACGACGACGAGAAAGGTCACCATGTAGCGCAGCGCGTAATAGGGTTCGATCGGCAGGATCTCGGCCCCGATCACGCCCCCGAATGCGCCCAGGCCGACAGCCAGCGCGAAGGTGACGGCGTAGATGATCTCCGTGCGGATGCCCAGCGCCTCGGCCATGCCGCTATTGTCGACCGAGGCGCGCAGCTTGATGCCGAACTCGGTCTTCTCGACCAGCAGCCAGAGCACCAGCGCCGTCGCCGCTCCGCAGGCGATGACGAAGAGCCGGTGCGTCGGCATCGACCGGAAGCCGATATCGATCGGCCCGCTCAGCACCTGCGGCAGCGCGATCGGCTTCATCGTCGGGCCGAAAACGAAATTCGCCAGCCCGACGATGACGAAGGTGACGCCGATCGTCATCAGCACCTGGATCAGCGGATCGGTGTTGCGGTAGATGCGCCGATACAGCAGCCGCTCGAACGGGATTGCCACGAGGATCGTCGCTGCGACCGAAAGCAGGATCGCGACGCCATAGCTGGCACCGAGATCGGCGATCGCATAGGAGGCGAAATAGCCCCCGATCATGGCGAAGGCGCCATGCGCCAGGTTCACCACCCGCATCAGGCCCATCATGATCGAGAGCCCGATCGAGATGATGAACAGCACCATGCCATAGGCCAGCGCGTCCATGGCGATGCTCAAGACCGTGCGCATGGGGCTCCGTGGGGTCGGTGTGTGGACAATCTACGTTCTATCCAGAAGACACCGCCATCATCCCGGACAAGCGGCGTCAGCCGCGCCGATCCGGGATCCATCATAGGGCATGACTGCGCATTTCGATGGATCCCGGATCTCGCTTCGCTTCGTCCGGGATGACGTCTCCTCATCAGGCGCGGGCGCCCGCTTACTGCTTGCTCAGCGCCCAGTCCGGCTGCGATTCGAAGTTCTCGATCTCCCTGTTGATCAACTTGCCGTCGACCTTGGCGACCTCGCGCAGATAGACGTTCTGGCGGATGTTCCGCGTATCGGGATCGATGCTGACCGGGCCGCGCGGGCTGACCCAGGACAGGCCCTTCACCGCCTCCATCGCCTTGACGGGGTCGCGCTTGCCGCCCGTCGCCTCGATCATCTTGTAGATCAGGCGCGCGCCGTCATAGGCCGCGACCGCCGTCATCACGACCTCGTCGAGCTTGCCGCCATTCTTGACGATCTGAGCCAGGAACGCCCGGTTCTCCGGCGAGTCGTGCGAGACGGCGTAATGATAGCCCGACAGGATGCCGATGCCCGCATCGCCGAGCGCGGGCAGGTCCGGCTCGGGCACCACGTCGCCGGTCGACATCAGCTTGATGCCGGCACCTTTCAGCCCGTTGTCGATATAGGCCTTGAGGAAGCCCAGCGTCGGCGGCCCCGAGGGCAGGAAGGTGAAGATCGTATCCGCGCCCGAATCCTTCAGTCGCTGCATGATCGGACTGAAATCGGTGGTGCTCAGCGGCATCCGGACCGCCTCTGTGATGGCGCCGCCCTCGGCCTCGAAGGTCTTCCTGAACGCAGCCTCCGCATCGAGGCCGGGGCCGTAGTCGCTCACCGCGATGGCCACCGTCTTCGAGCCGTTCCTGATCGCGACCTTGGCGATCGGTACCGTGTTCTGCCACATCGTGAAGGAGGTGCGCACGATGAAGGGGCTCTTCTCGACGATCGCCGAGGTCGCCGCGTTCATCACCACGAGCGGCGTCTTCGAGTCCTCCAGCAGCGGCGCGATCGCCATGGCGTTGGGCGTGAAGTAGACCCCGGCCAGATACTGCACCTTGTCCTTGATGATGAGCTCCTGCGCCACGGCCTTGGCCTTGGCGGGATTGGGCGCGTCGAGGTCGCGATAGATGAACTCGACCTCGTCATTGCCGATCTTTTTGCCGTTCTGCGCGACGAAGGCCTCGATGCCGGTCTTGAAATTCTTGCCGTAGAGCGCGAACGGCCCCGACATCGTGCCGATGACGCCGATCTTGATCACCTCGGCCCGCGCCGCGCCCGCCATCAGCGCCAGCGCCGCAACGGCCGACAGAACGGCTACCCGCTTCCTCATGTGCGCTTCCCCTTCAGGCAGCAATAGCTGGAACCTGGTGAAACCTGAACGGCTCTCTCGTCGACGCAGGCCCACCCGGCAGATCGGGCTCGACAAGGCCACCGGCGACATCCGACGATGACCATCACAGCCGCCGGGCGGCGTTTCGAGAACGATAGGGCAATCATATGGCCGCCACGCGCATCATCCCCCTGTCGGCCGACGGTTTCCGGCACACGCCCTGGAAGAACGGCGGCGGCGTCACCATCGACATCGCCGATGCCTACAAGGCGGGAGCCGTACAGGGAAGCTGGAATGGCATGATCTGGCGGCTCGGCCGCACGGCGATCACGACGCCGGGCCCGTTTTCCGACCTGACCGGCTTCGAGCGCCTCCAGATGGTCGTCGTCGGCCGGGGCCTCGCCCTCGAAACGCCGGATGGCGAGATCGACCTGAGGCAGCCCTTCACGACTGTCCGCTACGATGGCGGCACACCGATTGTGAGCCGACTCGAAAGCGGCCCGGTCGAGGTCGTCAACCTGATCGCGGACAGGGCTCTGTGCAGGATCGACCTCCGCCTCGCGGCCATGGGAGACGCAATCGCGCTGACCACCGGCACGCATCTGCTCTATGCGCCCGACGCGGCCGTTGCCGCTGCGCATGATGGCACGACGCTGACGGTGGAACCCGGACATGCGCTTCGCATCGAGACCGAAGAAGGCTGCTCGCTCACGATAAGGGAGGGACGCGCGATCCTGGCCTCGATCTACGACGCCGGCTAGGCGGTCCGGACGAGCTGCTACCGCCCCTGCCAGTTCGGCGCGCGCTTGCCCAGGAAGGCTTCCATGCCCTCCCGGAAATCGGCGCTGGTGTAGCACATGACCACGAGGTCATCGCCCGTCGCCTGCGCGCCCGACTTCGCCAGCCTGTGCAGCGCCTCCTTGGTCGCGCGCATGGTCAGCGGTGCATGGCCGGAAATCGTCGTGGCCAGTTCGCGAGCCCGCAGCATCAGCGTCTCATGGTCCGCCAGAATCTCGCTGTAGAGTCCGGCACGCAGCCCCTCCTCGGCATCGAGCAGCCGGGCGGTAAAGATGATGTCCTTGACGCGGGCGGGGCCGAGCAGGGTTGCCAGCCGCGCATAATTGCTCACCGACAGGCAGTTGCCGAGGGCGCGCGATGGGAAATCCGAAGCGCGCCGAGGCCGACGCGATCCGGATGTCGCAGGCGCAGGCGATGCTGGCGCCGCCGCCCGTGACGGCACCCGAAAATCGCCGCGACGGTCGGGATCGGGCAGGTCTCGATCGCCGTGATGATGCGCTCGATACGATCCTCGTACGCCAGCGCGTCTTCAGGTGTGGAGAGCGCGCGGAATTGCGAGATGTCTGTGCCGGCGGCAAAGGCCTTCTCGCCCGCACCGGTCAGGATCAGCACCTTCGGATCGCCATGGGCCGGCAGGTCGCCGCAGATCGCGGCCACCCGCTCATACATCGCAAATGTCAGGGCATTGCGGGCCTGCGGCCGGTTGAGCGTGATCGTGCCGATCCCGCCGCCGACCTCGTAGAGGATATCGTCATCCATGCGAAAAGCCCCTGCATCGCGCCCGGTGCGCGATGGCAGTGGACTATCCCCGCAGTCCTCGGCGGGTCAATCCACCGTCCCGCCGCCCTGCAATTCGGCCGTACGATCCAGCAATCCCGAATTACGCACGCTTCTTGGTGCCGGCCTTTGTCGCGCTTTGCGTTGCGACGGGGTCGCTGGCGGGAAACGTATCTTCCAACGCCTTGTCGAGTTCGGCATCCTTGCCCTTGCCGCGCTCCGCCTCCTTCTGGGATTGCTGCTCCTGACGAAGGCTTTCGCGAGCCGGGTTTGTCTTTGCCTGCATGGTCGTTCTCCTCCGCGGTAGCCGGGCAAGCCGGTCCTTCGCAGAGGGAACGCTCGTGTCATGCCGTCGTTCCCCGCTCGCGACCAGAACGGCGGCGGAGGTCAGAGCATGATGACCGGCGAGAAATGCTGCACGATCGCCGCCAGCAGGGACTGCCCGACGATCCAGGACGTCTTCGGATTGGTCGGCGAGGGCGTGTTGACGATCTCGATCCGCATCCTCCCGAACTCGCTCTCGGCCGCCACCGCATGGCCGTTGCCGGTCGCCTGCGGATCGCAGATCACCGCCACCTCCACGGCCTCGAAGCCGGGGCCCGCCAGCGCCAGCGCCGCCGCGACATTGAGGTTCTGCGGATAGGCCGCCGCTGCGTCGCGCGCCGTCCCCGAGAACAGCGTCACCGGGCCGTCGAGCCGGTCCGGATCATGCCCCAGCCGCAGCAGTTCCTCCCGCCAGGCCGAGGGCGGCTTGCGTGATTCGTAGCTCAGCGACAGGGCCTTGGCAGCCCGCAGCGCCCGCACATAGTCGAGAGCGCCCAGCGCTCCAGATGGCAGGATCAGCCGTCCGCCCGAGGCCCGCGCCGCATCCGTCAGCCTCGCCAGCAGAGCCGCGTCGTGAAGCGCGCCGATCGACGAGACCAGCACCGGCAGCCCCTGTTCGAGACAGGCCGGCACGACGCTGCGCACCGCCTCATGGCCCGCGGCCTCGACGACGAGGTCCGGCCTGAAGGCGGCAAGCTCCGCCGCATCCGACAGCAGCGCTACCGGCTCCGGCACACGCTCGCGCGCCGCCGAGCCGGGCCTGAGCAGGACACCGAGCCCATACACCGGAGACTCGGCTGCCAGCAACGCCGCCGCGAGATCCCCCGCGATCGCCCCGAACCCGATCAGCGCGACGCGCCGAGCCCTCATGCCAGTTCGCCGATCCATTCGGCCACTGTCGCGGTGAACGCATCGGGCCTCGACACGGGGAAGAAATGCCCGCCGGAATCCAGCATCGTCTTGCGCGAGCCCGGCAGGGCGGCGGCAAGCTCCTCCTGCAGGAAGGCGGGCACGATCATGTCGTCGCGCGCGCCCAGGATCAGCACCGGCATGGCCAGCGCTGCAACATCTGCCGAACCGTCGAAGGCAAGCAGAGCGTCGATGCGCTCGCGCACCACCTGCTGCGCTTCCGGTGTTACCGGCGCCTGTGCCAGCGCCCGCTCGTACGCTTCCCAGTTCGCCTCGATCCAGGCCGGCGGATAGGCCATCAGCGCCGCCGTGGCCGCATAGGCCTGGGGGTTCTCGGCCAGGATAGCGCGGCGCGTGCCGAACAGGCCGGTCATGTAGCGGCTGGGCTTCAGCCATGTCGCGCTCAGGATCAGTCCGTCGAGACGCCCCGCCGCCTGTCGCGCCAGCGACTGGCCGATGCAGCCGCCGGTCGAATGTCCCAGCAATACGGCCCGCTCGGCGCCCGCGGCATCGAGAACCGCGAGGCAGTCCTGCGCCAGCTGGTCGATCGTGCACGGCGCCTGCCCGCGCGTGCTGGCGCCGATCCCGCGCTGGTCGAAGCGGATGACGCGGAAGGAGCGCGACAGCGTCGTCGCATTGCCGTCCCAGAAGGCTGCACCACCGCCCAGTCCGCTGACCAGCAGCAGCGCCGGACCTTGCCCCTCGACGGTCGCCCGCAACACGGCGCCGTCCGGCAGCGCGACATCGAAACGCCCCATGGCGCCCTGGCTCGCGGCGCGCGTCATTGCAGCGGGGAGTAGGCGACGGGATTCAGGATCCGCGTCGTCTGGATGTCGATCAGCCCGTCGACGCGCTTCAGGTAGTCCTGCCAACGTGGATCGGCGAGCATGGCCTTGCGGCGCACCGTCCGGTCCTCCAGCGACTCATAGGCCCACAGCGCCACGACGTGGTTGAGCTCGCCGATCTCGGTGGTGAAATAGGCGATGAACGTGCCCAGATGCTCCTTTTGCAGCGGCAGGCCGTGCTCGCCATAGATCTGGACGAACTGGCCAAGCTTGCCGGCATGGATGCGGTAGTCGCGTTCTTCGTAGACCAATGCGGCGTCCTCCTTGTCCGGGGACAGCACTCTTTCGGCGCCTCGCCCGGATGATGTCATTCACTCGGCTCACTCATGCCGCCTGCTGCGCCATGAAGCAATCCGGCGAAGGATGGCCTACCGAGCCCGCCGCCACCATGCCCGCAATGGCGGGGGCGGGGCGCGGCCAGCGCAATTCGTCATGAGGCCGGCCCTGCCGCCAGGGCACGCGGCCACACGATGCGGGCCTGCAGCCCGCCGCCCGCGCGTTCTCCAAGAACCAGTTCGCCGCGATGGGCTTCGGCGATCGCCCTGACGATCGCAAGCCCAAGGCCAAACCCGCTGCCGTCGCGCAGCGTGCGGGCGGGATCGCTGCGATAGAACGGCTCAAGCACCTTCTCGCGCTCGCTATCGGCGATGCCGGGACCGTCATCCTCCACGACGATCGCGATGCGTCCGGAGGCACTGTCGTCCAGCCTGACCATCGGCTTTCCGCCGAACTTGATGGCATTGTCGACGAGGTTCGTCACCGCTCGCGTGATCTGGTCGGCATCGCAGACGGCCGAGGCCCGGATCGGCCCCTCATAGACGACGATATGGCCGAGATCCGCAAAATCATCGCAGATCGTCTGCAAAAGCGCCGGGAGGTCGGTCGCCATCATGCTGCCCGAGGCACGGCCCTCCCGCAGATAGGAGAGCGCCCCCCCGACCATGCGTTCCATCAGGGCGAGGTCGCCGATAATGGCGCGGCGTCTGTCCGCGTCGTCGATATCTTCGGCGCGCAGGCGCAACCGCGTGATCGGGGTACGCAGATCATGGCTGACCGCCGCCAGCATCCGGGTCCGTTCCTCGACGAGGCGCCGGATGCGCGCGGCCATGGCGCTGAAGGCCGCCGCCAGCCGCTTGACTTCGAGCGGCCCCTGATCGACCGCGACCTCGTCGTCGCGATCGGGATCGAAGCGATCGGCGGCGGCGGCGAGTTGCGACAGGGGCGAGACGACGGCGCGCGCTGCCCAGAGCGAAAGCAGCCCGACCAGAGTGGCCAGCGAAGCGAGCATCACGACAAGGTAGATGACGAAGGCCATGCCGCGTGGCGGCGGCGTCATCGGCGGCGGTTCCATCGCGAGGCTGGTTCCGTCCGGGAAACGGACGCCGATGGAAGCCGGGCCGGGCCGGCCTTCGACAGGCGGCAGCAGAAACGCCTTCGCGATCTCCCCGAGTTCGCCTGCCAGCATGGTCATCATCTCGCGATCCCGAGACTGCAGTGCCCGATCCGGGGTGTCTATCCCGGCAGTAAGGCGCGACAGCCGCGGATTGGCCGCCAGGGCGGTCTCGATGAGTACCCTGCGCACCTCTGGTGTCGGAGCGACGTTGACTTGCCGCGCCAATGCGATCAGCTCGGCGACATACGGAAACACCGGCACCCGCCTGAGCTCGGGCGGCAGCACCGCCAGCAGCACGGCGATGGTGACGAGATTGGCCAGCAGCAGCGAGCCGGCGACGACGACGGCGATCTGCGCCGCGGCTCGGGCCGGCAGCAGGCGCAGAAGCAGGCGTTTCATTCCGCCTCGATCTCCGGCGAGAACATGTAGCCGCCCGAGCGGATGGTCTGGATGAGTTCCGGCTCGCGCGGATTGGGCTCCATCTTCTGGCGCAGGCGGCTGACGAGAACGTCGATCGATCGCTCGAACGGCGCCGCCGCCCGCCCCTGGGTCAGGTCGAGCAGCTGGTCCCGCGACAGCACGCGTCGCGAACGCTCGCAGAAGGCCAGCAACAGATCGAGTTCGGCTCCGGTCAGCGCGACGCGCTCTCCGGCCGGGTTGAACAGTCGCCGCACCGCCTTGTCGAGGGTCCAGCCCGCGAATCTGAGAACCGCGCTCTCGCCGATCTCGGGACCCGCCCGCGCCGAGCTCCGGCGCAGCACGGCCCGGATCCGCGCGAGCAATTCACGCGGATTGAACGGCTTCACCAGATAGTCGTCGGCGCCCATCTCCAGTCCGAGGATGCGGTCGATCTCCTCGGCTTTGGCGGTGAGCATGATGATCGGCATGGCGCCGTCGGCGCGTACGCGCCGGCACAGGCTCAGCCCGTCCTCGCCCGGCAGCATCAGGTCGAGCACGAGCAGGTCGAAGCGGCCGTCGCGAAGGGCGACGTCCATCTCCCGGCCATTGGCGACCGCTTTGACGCGAAAATCATGGTTGCGCAGGAAGCGCGATACCAGGGTTGCGATGTCGCGGTCGTCCTCGACGATCAGAATATGCGGCGTTCGGTTCATCGCCCGGCTCTAGCGTCGGCTTGCGGCGAGGTCGTGCCCGGAAGTGTTTCCAGTCGTTTCCAGTGCCGTAGCTGGAAAAGCCAGGATACCAGAACTCTGCGGATTGGACGCAACCGGAAAAGCAATCGCCACACAAGCGGCCAGGGCGACCCCGCCAATGCCGCCATGTCGATCCAGCCCGTCCCGCCTTCGGCCACGGCCGCACCTCGCCGGAAATGGCGTCGCGTCTGCACCGGTATCGTCCTCATCGCAGCGATAGCGCTATGGCTCGCGGCGCTTCCCGGCCTGCTGGCGCGAGATGGGCTCACGGTTCGGAGCGATGGCTGCCTGCTCTCAGCCTATCGCGATCCTGTGTCCGGCCGCTTGGCGCCCGCGCGCACGACGTATCGGGACATTGCTCCAGAGACCTGCCGCGCCGCTTCGGCGGCAGCGCGCCGACGACCCGCCGTTCTCCCCGTGGAGATTCTCCCGACCTGCCGGGCGAATTGCTTTCAGACCCCTGCAAGGCCGTATCCGGAAACGGACGATGACGAACTGCTCGTCGGACGCCGTTCAGCAACAGACCGGCGGAAACTCTGATGTCAACAATCACCCTCGATAGCTTCGGCTCGCAAGCGCCCGACTCTCCGGCGTCCACCGGCCAGCACACGCGCAAGGTCCATGTCGGCCTTGCGCTGGAGTCAGCCGGCCGCCTCGTCCTGCGCCAGCCCAAGACGGTCAGCTTCATCGTGATTTTGCTTGCACTCGTGCTCGGTTCGCTTGCCGGAGCCAGTCTTTCAGGCATCGGCCGGATGGAGCCGCCGCCGCTGGTGCGGCTGACGACGGTCGAGAAGCGCATCAGCCCGGTCAGGGGAGAGTTCCTGTCGGCGGCCAATACGATCTGCCGGTCGGCGCAGCAGAAGTCCTGCGGCGCGACGGCCTCTCGCTAGCCAGAACCCCAGCGCAAACGCGCCATGATCCCGGATATCGGCAAGGCGCTCTGGACCCCGGCCATGCCCGTCCCCACCTGACAGGCGCAATGCGCAATGCAGGAGGCCTGTCATGGTCGCGATCTCCGTCCTCGATCTCGTTCCGGTATCCGAAGGGCAGGAGGTCGGCGCAGCCTTGCGCAACGCCATAGACCTCGTCGCCCATGCCGAGGCGCTCGGCTATCGCCGCTACTGGGTCGCCGAGCATCACAACATGACGGGCATCGCCAGCGCCGCGACCGCCGTGGTCATCGGCCGCCTCGCCGCCGCGACCTCGACCATCAGGGTCGGCGCCGGCGGCGTCATGCTGCCCAACCACGCCCCCCTCGTCATCGCCGAACAGTTCGGCACGCTGGAAGCCCTCTTTCCCGGCCGGATCGATCTCGGGCTCGGCCGTGCGCCCGGCACCGACCAGCTGACCATGCGGGCGCTCCGGCGCAACCCGATGGATGCCAACGACTTCCCGCAGGATGTGCTGGAGGTGCAGGCCTATTTCGAGCCGGCCGAGCCGAACCAGTCGATCCAGGCCGTGCCGGGCGCGGGACTTCGCGTGCCGCTCTGGATTCTGGGCTCGAGCCTGTTCGGCGCGCAGCTCGCCGCCGAACTCGGCCTGCCCTACGCCTTCGCCTCGCATTTCGCCCCCGACGCCCTGATGCAGGCGCTCTCGGTCTATCGCGAGCGCTTCAAGCCGTCGCAGCAGCAGGCGACGCCCCATGCCATGCCCGGCATCAACGTCGTCGCAGCCGAAACCGACGCCGAGGCCGCCTACCTGTTTACATCGGTGCAGCAGCGCTTCACCGACATGGTCCGTGGTGCGCGTGGCAAGCTCAAGCCGCCGATCGACGACATCGAGACCTACTGGTCGCAGGCCGAAAAGGCGCACGTCTCGCAGATGCTGCGCTATGCCTTTGTCGGGTCGCCCGACACGATCGCGCGTAAGCTCGACGCCTTCCTTGCCGCGACGCGCGCCGACGAGATCATGGTGACCGCGCCGATCCATGATCACGACGCGCGCAAGCGCTCCTATGAGATCCTCGCGGGCCTCGCGCCCCAGCTTTCCGTGGCCCGGAGAGCCGCCTGACATCACACGGGAACTTCGGCTGCCCGATGGCGTTACGCCGTCGCGCTGCTGCGGCGCAGCATTGGGGGGGCTGACGATGAAACTGAATATCGACGCGACGTTGACCTATGGCTTCGGGGGCCCGACGCAGATCATCGCCGCGATCGAGGCGGCGCGATCGCCCGACCAGACCATCCTTTCGGAGACGCTGACCATAAACCCTGCCACCGCGCTGATACGCGACGAGGACACGCGGACCGGTGAGCGACGCTTTCGGGCCCAGCTCGAAGGCCAGGTCGAGATCCGCTATACCGCCGAGGTCGACAACGGCGAGCGCGCGCAGCTTTCTGCCGATGCCCGCCAGCTGGAATGGTCCGAGCTGCCGCAGGACGTGCTGCCCTATCTGCTGCCGAGCCGTTTTTGCCCGTCCGACGAGTTCATGCGCTTCGCCCAGCGCGAATTTCGTGGCATCCAGGGCGGCGGCGCGCGCGTGCTGTCGGTGCTCGACTGGCTCGGCAGCCATCTCGACTATGTTCATGGCGTCAGCCACGCCCTGACCACGGCGGAGCAGACCTTCATCGACCGGGCCGGCGTCTGCCGCGACTTCAGCCATCTCGGCATCACGCTGACGCGGGCGCTGAACATTCCGGCGCGCGCGGTGAGCGCCTATGCGCTCGATCTCGACCCGCCGGACTTCCATGCCGTTTTCGAGGTCTATCTCGACGGGCGCTGGTGGCTCGTCGATCCGACGGGGCTGGCACCGGTCGAGGGCATGGTCCGGATCGGCAGCGGCCGCGACGCCGCCGACATCGCCTTCCTCAGCAGCGACTTCAACTGCCAGTGCCTGAACCAGACGATCCTGGTTTCGCGCGCGCAGGAAGTCGATCAGCAGGCGGCGTAGACAGGCAGCGGAGCTGACATCCGGCAGGAGGGACGGCGCGCGAATGCGCGCCAGCCAGTGCCACGCGCCGTTTTGCAAATGCGTCTCATCATCGCTATTTTAACGCCATGACGGGAATCGAGCAGCGCCAGACCATTTTCGAGACCCGGCTCAAGAAGGCGGGCCTGCGCATGACGCAGCAACGCCGGCTGATCCTGAGCGTGCTCGCCCAGGCCGACGACCATCCCGACGCCAAAGGCATCTTCACCCGCGCCTTCGCCCACGATCCGACGCTGTCGCTCTCGACAGTCTACCGCACGATGAAGCTGCTGGAGACGCAGGGCGCGATCGAGCGCCATGCCTTCGAGGACGGCGTCTCGCGCTATGAACATGCCGACCAGCAGCATCACGACCATCTGATCGATGTCGAAAGCGGGCAGGTCGTCGAATTCTCCTCGCCGGAGATCGAAGACCTGCAGCGCCGCATCGCCGCCGAGCTCGGCTATGAGCTGGTCCGCCACCGGCTCGAACTCTATGGGCGCAGGATCGAGACCGGCAAGCGACGCAGCCCGGGCTGATCAGGCGACCGGGTTGACCCGAAGCCGTTTTCGGCGAGCAATGCGCGCCCCGACGAACCCGGAACGGCACAGCACGTCATGACCCTTCACCAGACCTCGCCCATCGATTCAGCCAAACTCGACCGCCTGGCCCAGGTCGCCGTAAAGGTCGGCCTCAATCTCCAGGAGGGGCAGGACCTGTTCCTGACGGCGCCGTTGGCGGCCATGCCGCTCGTCCGCCGTATCGCCGAACATGCCTACAAGGCAGGCGCGGGACTGGTGATCCCGATGCTTTCGGACGAGGAGACGACGCTGGCGCGCTACAAATATGCGTCTGATGCGAGCTTCGACCGCGCCCCCGGCTGGCTCTATGACGGCGTCGCGAAAGCCTTCGCCGCCAACACCGCGCGTCTCGCCATCGTCGGCGACGACCCGATGCTGCTCTCGGGCCAGGACCCGCAGAAGGTCGGTCGCGCCAGCAAGGCCAACTCCCTGGCCTACAAGCCGGCGCTGGAGAAGATTGCCGGCTTCGACATCAACTGGAACATCCTGGCCTATCCGACGCCGTCCTGGGCGAGGCAGGTCTTTCCCGGCGAGCCGGAGGACATTGCGGTGGCGCGGCTGGCCGACGCTATCTTCGCCGCCTCCCGCGTCGATCGCGACGATCCCGTTGCCGCCTGGGCCGCCCATAACGCGACGCTGCGCATTCGGACGCAATGGCTCAACGGACAGCGCTTTGCGGCCCTTCGCTACACCGGGCCCGGCACCGACCTGACGATCGGCCTCGCCGACGGCCATGAATGGCAGGGCGGCGCCTCGACCGCGAAGAACGGCGTGACCTGCAACGCCAACATCCCGACCGAAGAAGTCTTCACAACGCCGCACGCTTTGCGTGTCGACGGCCATGTCCGCAGCACCAAGCCGCTCTCCTATCAGGGCACGCTGATCTCCGACATCGCGGTGCGCTTCGAGGCCGGCCGGATCGTCGAGGCCAACGCCTCGCGCGGGGCCGAGGTACTGGGCAAGGTTCTCGACACCGACGAGGGTTCCCGCCGTCTCGGCGAGGTCGCGCTCGTGCCGCACTCCTCGCCGATCTCGCAGAGCGGCCTGCTGTTCTTTAACACGCTGTTCGACGAGAATGCCGCCTGCCACATCGCGCTCGGCCAGTGCTATGCGAAATGCTTCCTCGGCGGCGCCGATCTCAGCCCCGAACAGATCGCGGCCCAGGGCGGCAACAGCAGCTTGATCCATATCGACTGGATGATCGGCTCCAACGAGATCGACATCGACGGCATCCGCGAGGATGGCAGCAAGATCCCCGTCTTCCGCAAGGGCGAGTGGGCTTAAAAGCAGGATCAACCTGCGCAGGGGAGACCGAATTGCCCGATCGGGAAGACGAGCCCAAGCCGGCGCCGACCAGTTCGGTCGCGGCGCTCGGCGCCATTGTCGTCGGCGCGCTGATCCTTCAGGTCGCCGGTACGATCGTGAATACGGTCGTACCGTTGCGTATGGCGCTGGCGGGGCAGCCGCCGATCCTGATCGGCCTCGTCGGCTCGGCCTATTCGATCGGCTTTCTCGGCGGCTGCTTCTGGGTGCCGACCCTCGTCCGCCGCATCGGCCATATCCGTGGCTTCGCCGTCTTCGCCGCCTTGCAGGCTGCCACGACGCTGAGTTTCCCGATGCTTCCGGAAGCCTGGTGGGGATTTGCCCGAATCCTGATGGGTCTGTCGGCTGCGGGCCACGCCATCTGCATCGAGAGCTGGATCAGCGGCCAGGCGACCGGCAAGAATCGCGGCCGCATCTTCGGCCTCTACCAGATCCTCAACCGAGGCGCGCTGATCGGATCGCAGATCGGCATGGGCTATGCCGCGATCCAGGCGCAGGACATCTTCCTGTTTGCCAGCATGGCCTTCTCGATCGCCCTGATCCCCGTCGGCCTGACGCGGGCACGCGGCCCTGAATCGAGCGCGGTGGTCTCGGTCGGGCTCGCCAAGGTCTGGAATCAGGCGCCGGCGGCGGTGGTCGGCTGCCTCTATGTCGGCCTCATGGGCGGAACGCTGACCAATGTCGCCCCGGCCTACGGCATCCTGATCGGGCTCGACCAGCGCTCGGCGATCCTGCTGACGGCGAGCGTCCAGATCGGGGCGCTCGTGACGCAATGGCCGATGGGCCTGCTCGCGGACAGGATCGCCAGCCGCATCGTCATGCTGGCATCGATCAGTATCGTCACGATCACGGCCGGTTCGCTGGGGGCTCTGCTGAATCTGGGCCAGAGCAACAACCGCTTCGTGCTTTTCGCCCTGTTCGCTTTGATCGGCGGCTGCAGCATCTCGCTCTACACGGTGGCGGTCACCCACGCCTTCCTCCGCCTTGGACGCGACCATGCGGTCGGACTGTCGGCGCGGCTTTTGTTTCTGTGGGGCGTCGGCTCGGCGATCGGCCCGGTGGCCGCGACCCTGTTCATGCAGGCGCTCGGACCACAGGGGCTGCTCGCCTACATCATGCTGCTGTCGCTGGCGGTCGCGGCCTATCTGGCGCTGCGTATCTCGCGCAAGCCCTCGCCCGCCATCATCGAAGGCGAAGGCGGCGCCACGCCGCCGACCATGCCGGACATCGAACTGGGCAAGCGGTAGAGACTTCAACAGCGCCTCGGCAAACCATTGTTGCAAAATGTATCACGTCGCGATACATTCTATGGCAAGACTGGCTACATTGCATGACGATCCAGAGTTTCAAGGACACGAGACTCGAGGCAATCCTCGAACGCCGGGTTCCAAAAGGATTCCCGGCTGACCTCATGTCTGTGACGCGGCGAAAGCTCATTATGCTGGACAGCGCTCTGACACTCGCTGACCTCAGGTTGCCGCCGGCCAATCGTCTCGAAGCCCTCAAATCCGATCGGGCCGGGCAACATTCGATCCGCGTGAACGACCAGTTCCGCATCTGCTTCCGCTGGAGCGTCCATGGGCCGGCCGACATCGAATTCGTCGATTATCATTGAGGCATCGAAGATGACGAAGCTCTCCCCCGTCCACCCCGGAGAAATCCTGCGCGAGGAATTCCTCGCACCTCTCGATTTGTCCTCCGGATCGGTTGCGCGCGCGATCGGGGTCCCTCGCACGCGGATCGAACGGCTCGCGCAGGAGCAGGTCGACTTGAGCCCGGATACGGCCATTCGTCTGGCGCGGTTCTTCGGAACCAGCGCCGAGTTCTGGATGGCGATCCAGAGTCGCTACGCCCTGGAACGAGCCACAGATCGTCTCGGCGACAACCTGTTGCAGATCGAACCGATGAGGCAGGCGAGTTGAGATTTCGGAGGAACTGCCGCGAAAGGCAGCCTCTTCGCCCCCTCACCCCGCCTTTCGCTTGTTCTGTCGGTTCTCGATCAGGTCGTCGACCACGGCCGGATCGGCCAGCGTCGAGGTATCGCCCAGCGCCCCGAACTCGTCCTCGGCGATCTTGCGCAGGATGCGGCGCATGATCTTGCCGGAGCGCGTCTTGGGCAGGCCGGGCGAGAACTGGATCAGGTCAGGCGAGGCGATCGGGCCGATCTCCTTGCGGACATAGGCGACGAGGTCCTTGCGCAAGGCCTCGCTCGGCTGCTCGCCGCTCATCAGCGTGACATAGGCGTAGATGCCCTGCCCCTTGATGTCGTGGGGATAGCCGACGACCGCCGCCTCCGAGACGGACGGATGAGCGACGAGCGCCGATTCGACCTCCGCCGTGCCCATGCGGTGACCGGAGACGTTGATGACGTCGTCGACCCGGCCGGTGATCCAGTAATAGCCGTCGGCGTCGCGGCGGCAGCCGTCACCGGTGAAGTACTTGTTCGGATAGGTCGCGAAATAGGTTTCCTCGAAGCGCTTGTGGTCGCCATAGACCGTCCGCATCTGGCCGGGCCAGCTCTCGGCGATGACGAGATTGCCCTCGCAGGCGCCCTGAAGCACCTTGCCTTCGGCATCGACGATCTCAGGGCGCACGCCGAAGAACGGACGCGTCGCCGAGCCTGGCTTGAGCTTCGTGGCGCCCGGCAGCGGCGTGATCAGAATGCCGCCGGTCTCGGTCTGCCACCAGGTATCGACGATCGGGCAGCGATGGTCGCCGACGACGCGGTGATACCACTCCCAGGCTTCCGGGTTGATCGGTTCCCCGACCGAGCCGAGCAGGCGCAGCGATTTGCGCTTCGTCTTCGTCACCGGCTCCTCGCCGGCCCCCATCAGCGAGCGGATCGCGGTCGGCGCAGTGTAGAAGGTGTTGACCTTGTGCTTGTCGATGACCTCCCAGAAGCGCGAGATCGTCGGATAGGTCGGGATGCCCTCGAACATCAGCGTCGTCGCACCATTGGCGAGCGGCCCGTACAGGATGTAGCTGTGGCCGGTCACCCAGCCGACATCGGCCGTGCACCAGTAGACCTCGCCGTCATGGTAGTCGAAGACGTATTGGTGGGTGATCGCGGTGTAGACGAGATAGCCGGCCGTGGTGTGCAGCACGCCCTTGGGCTTGCCCGTAGAGCCTGAGGTGTAGAGCAGGAAAAGCGGCTCCTCCGCCTTCAGCTCGGCCGGTGGGCAGTGGCCCGAAGCCTTGGCCGCCTCGTTGTGATACCAGACGTCGCGCCCCTCCTTCATGGTGACATGGCCACCGGTGCGTTTCACCACGATGACCGTGCCGATGCCGCCCTTGACCTTGTCGTCGGCGGCATCGACGTTCTTCTTCAGCGGGACTGCGCGGCCGCCTCGCAGGCCCTCGTCGGCCGTGATGACGATCTTGGAATCGGAATCCTCGATGCGGCTCGCCAGCGAATCCGGCGAGAAGCCGCCGAACACCACAGAATGGATCGCGCCGATGCGGGCGCAGGCCAGCATCGCATAAGCCGCCTCCGGGATCATCGGCATGTAGATCGTGACCCGGTCGCCCTTCTTGACGCCGTGGGCCTTGAGCACGTTGGCGAACTTGCAGACCTCGGTATAGAGCTGGCCGTAGCTGATCTTCTTCGACTCGGAGGGGTCGTCGCCCTCCCAGATGATAGCGGTCTGCCTGGCGCGGGTCGCGAGATGCCGGTCGATGCAGTTGTAGGCGACGTTGGTGGTGCCGTCCTCGAACCATTTGATCGAGACCTTGCCCGGCTTGTAGCTGGCGTTGCGCACCTTGGTGTAGGGCTTGAACCAGTCGATCCGCTTGCCGTGCTCGCCCCAGAACTTGTCCGGGTCCTTGATCGAGGCCGCATACATCTTCTTGTATTTGGCGTCGTTCAGCCAGGCCTTCTTCGCCCATGCGGCAGGCACGTCGTAAATGGTGTCGGACATCGCAGGCGTCTCCCCAGACTTGGGCCGTCTTGTCGCAGGCCATGGGCGCAAGCTCCGGCAGGGTACCGGGCTGGAACGCGTGACTCACGTCTTTCGAATTGCGCGCATCATAGGGTGAGCGGGCGCCGCGACAAGCCGTTCCGCCTCGCACTTTCGGGCTAGACCCTGACGCCGGCCTGTCTCGGCAGTCGAACTCATTCAATCCCCGGTTGCGGGCCGTCCATGCTAGAGCTTCAGGTCATGGAGGCGGCCATGGCTCGCAACATCTGCATCTTCTCCGACGGCACCGGGCAGGCCGGCGGCGCCAATCCGATCAACTGGACCCATGTCTACCGGCTGTTCAAGGCGACGCGCGAGATCGATCCGCCACGCCAGATCTGCTTCTACGATCCCGGTCTCGGCTCCAGTCCCGACGCCGGCGAAACGCGCGGCCTGTTCAGGCGGGTGAAGGATGCGCTCGCCCAGGCCACCGGCTACGGCATCACCGACAACATCGTCGACTGCTACACCGCGCTGCTGCTGAGCTACCGGCCCGGCGATACCGTGTACCTTTTCGGCTTCAGCCGCGGCGCCTACACGGTGCGCAGTCTCGGCGGCGCGCTCGGGCTCTGCGGCATCCCGCCGGGGCTGCCCAAGCTTGAGCGTTGGGACGAATTCGAGGCACAGATCCACGGCGACGTCCGCGATATCGCTAAGGAGGCAGTCACCAAGGTCTATCAGGAGCGGGATGCCGGGATGAGAGCGGCCGCAGCCGCAGCCTTCCGGACGAAATACGGCTCGCAGGAGCTTCCGCCCCATTTCATCGGCGTATGGGACACCGTGAAGGCGCTCGGCATCAAGGGCATCAGCGACCTCCTGCCGGGCCGCCACAGCTTCAACAACGACCTGCTCAATCCCAAGGTCGCCCATGGCCGCCAGGCGCTGTCGATCGACGAGAACCGCAAGACCTTCAAGCCGGAGATCTGGGACGAGCGCGGGGCGCCGCCCAGACAGATCGAGCAGCGCTGGTTCTCAGGCGTCCACACCGATATCGGCGGCGGCTACGGCCTCGCCATGGGGCTGTCGGACATCACCCTGACATGGATGCTCGACGCGGCCACGATGATCGACCCGCCTCTGCTCGTCGATCCGCTGCTCGTAGCCGAATTGCGCCCGGACCATCGCGGCATTCAGCATGACGAATTGCAGAGCGGCGTCCTGCCGTGGATGCCCGGCACGCGGGAGAACTTCGTCACGAATGCCTATTTCGGCAGCCCCGGAAAGCCATCCGTCGAAGTCGATCCGCGCTTTCGCGAGCCCAAAGTGCCGATCCTCGACGAAGAACGGCCCTATCGGCCCGTCGCCATGAGGCAGCACCCCGACTTCCAGCATTACTACTGACCGGTCTCGCTCAGAGCCCGCCCATCTCGCAGACGAGCGCCCATTCCGCGTCCGTCACCGGCTGCACCGACAACCGAAACGACGTCACCAGCGCCATCTTCGCCAGCTTCGGCTCGGCCTTGACCTGCGCCAGCGTGACCGGCTTGGGCAGCGGCTTCACCGCCTTGAAATCGACCAGCACCCAGGGCTCGCCCGGAATCCAGTTATAGGCTTCCTTGATCACCTCGACGATGCCGACGACCTCGAGCCCCTCGTTGGAATGGTAGAAGAAGACCTGCTCGCCCTGCTTCATAGCCATCAGGTTGAGCTTGGCGGTGTGGTTCTTCACGCCGTCCCAATGCGTGCCCTTGGGGCCGGCCTCGACCTGCTGGTCCCAGGACCATTTGGACGGTTCGGATTTGATCAGCCAGTGAGCCATGGTCGTCCCCCTATTCCTTCGTCTCGTCATCAGCCGGAAGCGGCTGGGGAGGCCGCGACGCCGCCTGCCCCTGCTCGTTCCAGAACCGCACCATCTCGCGGGTCAGCGCGGCATAGTCCTGCGGATCGAGCTCGACCCGGACCTCGCCCTCGCCGAAGGGCAGGATCAGCACGAAGCGATGCGTATCCTCGCTCCGGCGTCGGCGCAGCTGGATCACCGGCCCCGCCGGCACCCGCCCCGCCAGCGCCACGGGCAGGCTCTCGGCCACGAGTTCGGAGCCCGTCGTCTTCTTGACCTCGGCAATGCCGCGCGCCACGCGCTTCGTCAGGTCGGACCAGTCGCCAGCCATCGCTCGCCTCCTTCACATCTCGGCGCGGATCGGCCGCGCCAGCAAGCCGGTCACCGCCTCCCGCACGCCGCTGCGCCCGGCGATGATCGCCGCCACCGCCTCGGCAATCGGCATCTCGATCCCTTGCGCCTGCGCCATCTCCGCCAGCACGGATGCGGTGAACGCGCCCTCCGCCAGCTTGCCGCCGGACGCCTCCGCAACGGGGCGGCCCTGCCCGAGCGCCAGCCCGAACGAGAAGTTGCGCGATTGCGGCGAGGCGCAGCTGAGCACGACATCGCCCAGCCCCGAAAGCCCCATCAGCGTCTCGGAACTGGCCCCGAAAGCCGCGCCGAAGCGTCGCAGCTCGGAAAAACCCCGCGCCACCAGCGCCGCCCGCGCGCTTTCGCCATAGCCGAGGCCGATCGCGATGCCCGCTGCGATGGCGAGCACGTTCTTGGCTGCCCCGCCGATCTCGACGCCGCGCGGATCGCCGCTGTGATAGATGCGGAAGGCCGGCGAACTCAGCGCCTCGGCGAGCGCCCGGGCGAGATTGCCATCTTGTGCCGCCAGCGTCACCGCCGTCGGCAGGCCGCGGCCGATGTCGTCGGCGAAACTCGGGCCCGACAGGATCGCGGGCGGCGAACCGGGCCATGCCTGCGCGATGACCTGCGTGGAGAAAAGCCCCGTCGCCCGCTCGATGCCCTTGGCGGCCGAAACCACCGGGCGCCCGGCAGGCAGCGCCTGCGCCGATAGCTCGCAGACCTGCCGCAGGCTCTGCGTCGGCACGGCGACGAGCAGCGCATCCGCCTCGCCCAGCGCATTGAGCGATGTCGTCGCCGCGATCGCCTCCGGCAGCGCGATGCCGGGCAGATGCGGCGTCCGACGCGTCGCGTCGATCGCGGCCACGATCTCCGCGTCGCGCGCCCAGAACAGCACCTTTCGTCCGGCCCGCGCAGCGGCCACAGCGAGCGCAGTGCCATAGGCCCCGCCGCCGAGGACGCCTATCGTGCCGAAATCCATCGTGGCGCTCATTCCTTCGGCCTGAGCTCATCCAGCGGCCAGCGCGGCCGGGCAATCGCGCTCATATCGTCGATCATGCCGAGCCGCAGCCGCTCGATTCCGGCCCAGGCGATCATCGCGCCATTGTCGCCGCACAGCGCCAGCGGAGGCGCTGCCAGCGGCAGCCCGGCCTCGGTCGCGAGCCGTTGCAGGCCCCGCCGGATAGGCTGGTTGGCGGCGACGCCGCCGGCCACGACCAGCGCCGTCGGCATGATGCCGGCTGTCCGGCAGGCCCGCAGCCCCGCCCGCGTCCGATCGACCAGGACATCCACGACCGCAGCCTGGAACGAGGCGCAAAGATCTGCGACATCGCGATCCGACAGCGGCGCTATCCTCTCCGCGACAAGCCGCACCGCCGTCTTGAGACCCGACAGCGAGAAGTCCGGATTGGGCCGCCCGCTCATCGGGCGCGGGAAATCGAAGCGCTCGGAATCGCCCTTCTCGGCCTCGCGCTCGACCGAAGGCCCGCCGGGATAGGGCAGGCCAAGCATCTTCGCGATCTTGTCGAAGGCCTCGCCGACTGCATCGTCGATCGTGCCGCCGAGCTTGAGATAATCGCCGACACCGCGCACGGCGAGCAGTTGCGTATGGCCGCCCGATACCAGCAGCAGCAGATAGGGGAAGGACAGGTTGTCGGTCAGCCGCGCGGTCAGCGCATGGGCTTCGAGATGGTTGATCGCGATGAAAGGTTTGCCCGTCACCAGCGCGATCGCCTTGCCCGTGGTCAGCCCTACCATGACCCCGCCCACGAGGCCCGGCCCGGCGGCGGCGGCGATCGCATCGACATCGGACGGCTTCATGCCTGCCCGCTCGAAGGCCCGCACGACGATCCGGTCGATCGCCTCGACATGGGCGCGCGCCGCGATCTCGGGAACGACCCCGCCATAGGCCGCGTGGGCGGCGATCTGGCTCAGCACCTCGTTGGACAGGATCGTCGTCTCGCCCGAGCGCTCGATGCCGACGATGGCAGCCGCGGTCTCGTCACAAGTCGTCTCTATCCCCAGAACGCGCATGATCGGTGTGAGGCTCCGGGACGTGGTCAGGCGGAAGGGTCGGCGGTTTGCAGCCGGCAGATCCCTCGTATAGTGCGCGGCGAAGCAGAAGGCCAAGAGCGTTGGGCCAAGAACCCCTTGGCCGCCACGCGGCCGGGAAAACCGGCCGAATCGGAGGAAGACACAGTCCTACATGACCCAGACAGCCGATTCGCCTCCGCTCCGGCCTGCCGGCAGCTTCGTCATCGGGACGCGCGGCAGTCCGCTGGCGCTCGCCCAGGCCCATGAATTTGCCGGCCGCATGAGCGAGGCCCATGGCTGGGCTAGCGATGAGCTCGCGGTGGATGTCATCAGGACGACGGGCGATTCCATCCAGGACCGGCCCCTGTCGGAGGCCGGCGGCAAGGGTTTGTTCACCAAGGAGATCGATGCAGCGCAGCTTGAAGGCCGTATCGACTTCGCCATTCATTCGGCCAAGGACCTGCCGACCGCGCTGCCGGCCGGCCTCGTCATCGCCGGCTATATGCCGCGCGAGGATGTCCGCGACGCGCTGATCGCGCGCGATGCGACCTCCATCGCCGGGCTGCGCCGGGGCGCGATCGTCGGCTCGGCCTCGCTGCGCCGCCAGGCGATCCTGCGGCGGGCGAGACCCGATATCGAGATCGTCCTGCTGCGCGGCAATGTCGGCACCAGGCTCGACAAGGTGGCGCGCGGCGAGATCGACGCGACCCTGCTCGCTTTTGCCGGCCTGAAGCGACTAGGCCTCGCCGACCGCATCAGCGCCCTGCTGCCGCTGGACGAATGCCTGCCGGCCGTCGGCCAGGGTGCGATCGCGATCGTCATCCGCGAAGGCGACGAAGGATCGAGCGAAGCGCTGGCGCCGATCCTGTGCCGTGACACCGGCATCGCGCTCGCCGCCGAGCGGGCCTTCCTGACTGAGCTCGACGGCTCCTGCCGCACGCCGATCGCCGGCCACGCCACCGTCTCCGGCGAGCGCTTCCATCTGCGCGGCCTGCTGCTCTCGCCCGACGGCACCGCCATAGCCGAGGATGCCTGCAGCGGCCCCGTGGCCGACGCGGCGGCGTTGGGTGCCGAACTCGGGCGGTCGCTGCGCGTTCGGGCTCCCCGGGGTATCTACACCTAGCCCGCAAGATTTGGCATCTGCCGAGACGAAAGGACATCGCATGCGAATCCTGGTGCTCCGACCCCAGGCCGATGCCGAGCGCAGCGCCGGGACGATCCTCGCGCGTGGCCACGAGCCGGTGATCGCACCGCTCTTCGAGATCGTGCGGGTGCCGGAAACGTCGCCGGACGGACCTTTCGCGGCTCTGGTCCTGACGAGCGGCAACGCCGTCGCCGCTCTGGCCGAGGCACCGGCTAGCTGGCGCGAACTGCCGGTCTTCACGGTCGGCGCCCGCACGGCGGCGAAGGTGCGGGAGACCGGCTTCGGCGACGCCCGCAGCGCCGATGGCGACCGCCATGCGTTGGTCGACCTGATCGGCGGCAATATGCCGACACCCGCACGGCTGCTGCTGATCGCCGGACGCGACAGCCACGATGACGTCCGGCACCACCTCGCGGAAGCAGGCTACGACGTCGCGCTCTGGACGAGCTATGCCGCCGAGGCCGTGAGCATTCTGCCCAAGGCAGCCGCCGTCGCGATGGTCGAAGGCGAGGTCGATGCCGTGCTGCACTACTCGACTCGCGGGGCCGAGACCTTTCTGTCGCTGACGCAGGCGGTCCACCTTGCTGACGAAGCTCTCGAGCTGACGCATGTCGCGATCTCCGCCGAGGCCGCCGCTCCGCTGATCAGGGCGGGTGCGAAAACCGTGCTCGTCGCCGAGCATCCCGAGGAGGCGGCGATGTTTGCCGCGCTGGACCAAGTGTCCGCTCGCAATCGCAGCAGTGGGGATGGTAGAGAGAAGGCCATCGCACCTGCGAACCGCGACATGGACAAAGACCTGATGAGCGAGCCGGACGACAAGCCCATCCCGCGCACACGCTCGCGCCGCACACCCCCGACCATCGAGGCGGTGGCGCAGGACACCACGGCGCAGGAGCCGGCAGCCACGGAGCCGGCACCGTCGGAGCCGATCGAGCGGCCCGATCCGGCCACCGGCGCAACGCCGGAATCGGTCCTTCCAACCGAGGCGCTGCCGCGGGAATACCCGTCGGGCGACAGCATGACACCTGAGGCCGCCAGCCACGGCGATCGCGACGACGACGTTGCGACGCCGCCTCCCCCCGAGGAGCGCCGCCCCTTGCCCTTGACCGCTCTGGCGCTGTCGGGGCTCGGCGGCGGCATCATCGGCGCCGGCCTCATGATGCTGTCGATGAGCGGCACGCCCGGCGTCAGCCCCGCACAGATCGCGGATTTGCGCAGCCGCATCGACAGCCTGCAGAGCACGGCTGCGACGCTCGACCGCAAGGCCGGCGCCGCCTCGGATGCCGCCACCAAGGCCGCGGCCGATGCACAGGCCGCGACGGGACGCATCAACCAGATCGCCGCCACCCGGCAGGCTCAGACGCCCGATGCCGGCGCGATCACCGGCCTCAGCGAGCAGGCGAGCCGCACCGAGGCCGCCGCGACCGCGCTCGGCGAGCGACTCGACCAGACCACGGCGCGGATCGGCAGCATCGAAACGCTCGCCAGGACCGCCGCAGCGCCCAGCCCGCAGGCGCTCGCCGCGGCTCGCATCGTACTGGCGGAGCGCGTCCAGACGGCCATCGCCTCGGGCCAGCCCTTCGCGGCCGATGTCGCCGCGCTCGCCAAAGGCGGCGGCGCGGCCGAGCAGATCGCGGCCCTGAACGCGGTCGCCGGCAGCGGAGCCGCAACACGTGACGCTCTGCTCGCCCAATTCCGCGGCCACCGCCCGATGTTCGCCCGCGAGATGACTCCGGTCGCGAGCAGCTGGCAGGACCGTGTTCTCGGGCTCGCCAGCCGCATCGTCACGATCAGGCCGGTCGGAGAGAGCGCCGACAACGATCCCGGCACCCTGCTGATCCGGCTCGAAAACGCCGTCGCCAACGGCAACATCGTCGCGGCTGCGGGGCTCTGGGGCCAGTTGCCCGAGCCGGCGCGCCGCAACAGCGCCGATTTCGGAACCGCCTTGCAGAAGCGCGCAGCGGCCGAAGCCGCTATTGCGAAAATCGCGCAGGATGCAGTGGCTGCGCTCGGCGCGGCCGGCTGACGAAGGGATTGGGATCCATGGTTCGCGTACTGATCTACCTCGTCATCATGGCGGCCCTGGCGGCCGGCGCGGTCTGGCTCGCCGACCGGCCGGGCGAGGTCGCGGTGCTGTGGCAGGGCTATCGCATCGAGACCAGCGTCGCGATCGCCGCCATCGGCGTCGTCCTGCTGGCCATGCTGGCGATGCTGGCCTGGGCTGCGATCCGCTTCGTCTTCGGCCTGCCCAACGCCTTCAGCTTCGCGTCGCGTGCCAGGCGCCGGGCGCGCGGCTTCGAGGCGGTCTCGCGCGGCATGGTCGCGATCGGCGCGGGTGATCCCGTCGCGGCCGGCCGTCACGCCCATGACGCCCGCAAATTCGCCGGCAACGAGCCGCTGACCCTGCTGCTGGAGGCGCAGGCTGCCCAGCTCTCGGGCGATCGCGGCCGGGCCGAAGCCGCCTTCAAGCAGATGCTCGACAAGCCCGAAACCCGCGTGCTCGGTCTGCGCGGCCTGTTCGTCGAGGCTAGGCGCCGTGGCGATATGGTCGCCGCGCGCGCCTTTGCCGACGACGCCGTGCGCCGCTCGCCCTCGCTCGCCTGGGCCAATGATGCCCTGCTCGATTTCCACACCGGCGCCGGCGACTGGCAGGCGGCCCGCACCGCCGTCGAGCGCCGCGCCGCGTTGCGGCTGGCAGAAAAGGCGGAGGCCAAGCGCCAGCGCGCGGTCCTGCTGACGGCGGAAGCCCTCGAAGCCCATGGGCGCGAGCCCGAAAAGGCGCTCGCAGCCGCACTCGAAGCGGCCAAGCTGGCGCCCGGCCTGACGCCTGCCGCCGCACTCGCCGGCCGGATGCTGGCCGAGCGCGGCGATATCCGCAAGGCCGTCAAGATTCTCGAGGCCGCCTGGAAGGAGGTCTCGCATCCAGACATCGCCGCCGCCTATCTCGACGTCCGCCCCGGCGACAGCGCCCAGGATCGGCTGGCCCGCGCCACGACGCTGGCGAAGCTGCGTCCCTCCGATCCCGAAGGCGTGCTGGCACTGGCGAGCGCGGCGACCCACGCCCGCGATTTCGCCAAGGCCCGCGCCGCCCTGAAGCCCCTGCTGGCGGGCGGCGCCTCGGTGCGCGCCTGCCTGCTGATGGCCGAACTGGAAGAGGCCGAGCACGGCGCCGCCGGCCGCGTCCGCGAATGGCTCGCCCGCGCCACCCGCGCTCCGCGCGACGCCGCCTGGGTCGCCGACGGGCTGGTGTCGGACACATGGATGCCGGTCTCGCCGATTTCGGGCCGCCTCGACGCCTTCGTCTGGACCGTGCCGCCCGCGACCCTGCGCAGCCAGGGTCCTGCCATGGACGACGTCCTAGCCGATCTCGACGATTCGACGCCTCTGCTCGAAGGCCGCGCCGAGCCGATGACGACGCCTGAGCCTGCACAGCCGGAAAGCCAGGTTGCCGTCACGCCGCCAGCCCCGCCGCCGGCGATCATCGAAGCCAAGGCCGAGCCGCAACCGAACCCCGCTATGGTGGAAACGCCTGCAGCCAAACCGCCCGAGACCAAGATCGTGGCTGCTCCCACTGAGCCCGTGCCCGTGTCCTCACAGCCGGCCCAGCCGCCGCGCGACCATCGGCCCATCCCGGTGATCTTCCCCGTCGCCCATGCGCCCGACGACCCCGGCCCCGACGATTCGGCTGCGGCCGACCAGGAGAAAAAGGCGAAGTTCCGTATCTTCGGCTGAGGCTCCGGCAGGCCCGCTCTGCGAAAAGGCGTGCGGGCCACGGCCGCGCCCCTTATAGCGTCGCTCATGACGATCACATCGAGCGAACCCGACACCACGCCTTTGGCGGGCGTGACCTTGCTGGTGACGGCGGAAGAGGCCGGTCAGCGGCTCGACAAGGCGCTGGCCTTGCTCGCCACCGACATTTCCCGCGCCCGCCTCCAGCAGGTCGTCAAGGACGGCGGCGTCAGCCTCAACGGCGCCGTCTTCACCGATGGCAGCCGCAAGGTCGTCGAGGGCGACGAGCTTGCTCTGATCATGCCCGCTGCCAAGCCTGCGGACCCGGTCGGGCAGGACATCCCGCTGACAGTGGTCTACGAGGACGAACACCTGATCGTCATCGACAAGCCGGCCGGCCTCGTCGTCCACCCCGCCGGCGGCCACGAGGACGGCACGCTGGTCAACGCCCTGATCGCCCATTGCGGCGACAGTCTCTCGGGGATCGGCGGCGTCCGCCGGCCCGGCATCGTCCACCGGCTCGACAAGGACACCAGCGGGCTGCTCGTGGTCGCCAAGAACGATCGCGCGCACCAGAAGCTCGCCAAGCAGTTTGCCGACCATGGCCGGACCGGGCCGCTGCAGCGCGCCTATCTCGCGATCGTCTGGAGCTTTCCGCGCCGTCCGCACGGCACGATCACGACCCAGATCGAGCGCTCGAACAAGAACCGCGAAAAAATGATGGTCGTCGGCGAAGATCGCGGGCGCGAGGCGATCACGCATTTCACCGTGATCGAGCGTTATCCGCCCCTGCTCAAGGGAGGCGAGGAGACGGAAGCCCTGGCCAGCCTGATCGAATGCCGGCTGGAGACCGGCCGCACCCACCAGATTCGCGTGCATATGAGCCATCTCGGCCATCCGCTGCTCGGCGACCAACTCTACGGCTCAGGCTTCGCGACCAAGGCCAGCCGTCTGCCCGAGGCAGCGCGCGACGCGCTGACCGCGCTCGGGCGGCAGGCGCTGCATGCGGCTGTGCTCGGTTTCGAGCATCCCGTCACAGGCGAGGAAATGCTGTTTGAATCCGAGCCGCCCGTCGAATTTGCAAATCTGCAAGTCGCGCTCGCGAGGCTGTGAGCCGATCTGGCCTTTCTGCCCACTTTCCGCCAAGCTCTCTTGGGATATAATGCGTGTCGGATGCGGATGGCCAAGGGGGCGCCGCAAGTGATCGACCACCCGAACCCTAAGTATGGTTGCGGCGTTGGGTTAGGTCATGAGATCCGAAACCTGCGCGATGGTTGATCGCGCGGTGGGTTTGCCGCGATGCGGGGGCCCGGAAGGAGAACGAGCATGGCGATTGCGTCGCTGCCCGTCATGTCTGCCGAAGGCGGACTTTCACGCTATCTGGATGAGATTCGTAAGTTCCCGATGCTGGAACCGAACGAGGAATTCATGCTGGCCAAGAGCTGGCGCGAGCATGGCGACCGCGACGCGGCGCATCGGCTCGTGACGTCGCATCTGCGCCTCGTCGCCAAGATCGCCATGGGCTATCGCGGTTACGGCCTGCCGATCGGCGAGGTCGTGTCGGAAGGCAATGTCGGCCTGATGCAGGCGGTCAAGCGCTTCGAGCCCGACAAGGGCTTCCGCCTCGCGACCTATGCGATGTGGTGGATCAAGGCCTCGATCCAGGAATATATCCTGCGCTCCTGGTCGCTGGTGAAGATGGGCACGACTGCCAACCAGAAGAAGCTGTTCTTCAACCTGCGCAAGGCCAAGAGCAAGATCTCGGCGCTGGGCGAGGGCGATCTACGCCCCGAGCAGGTCAAGACCATCGCGACCAAGCTCGGCGTCAACGAGCAGGACGTCATCGACATGAACCGCCGCCTCAGCGGCGACGCCTCGCTGAATACGCCGCTGCGCGAGGATGGCGATGGCGAATGGCAGGATTGGCTGGTCGACGACAGCGAGAGCCAGGAGCGGCGCTTCGCCGATTCGCAGGAGAGCGACAACCGGCATTCGGCCCTGCGCGAGGCGCTGAGCGTGCTGAATCCGCGCGAGCGCCGGATCTTCGAGGCACGCCGCCTGGCCGAGGACCCGATCACGCTCGAGCAGCTCTCCGAGGAGTTCAGCGTCTCCCGCGAACGCGTCCGCCAGATCGAGGTCCGCGCCTTCGAGAAGGTGCAGGACGCCGTCAAGAAGGCCCTGACCCGGATCGAGGCCCCGCGTGCGGCCTTGCCGGCGGCGTGACGTTGGTTTGTCGCCAGTTGATCCCGAAAAGGAGCCGCAAGGCTCCTTTTTATATTGGCTTGTGCCTTATGGCTTCCCGTCATCCAGGACGCAGCGAAGCGGAGATCCGGGATCTATCGTAAGGCACGATGGCGCTCTATGATGGATCCCGGATCGGCGCCGCCTTGCGGCTTGTCCGGGATGACGGGAAGGTTTCGGAATGTCTCGAAAAGCGCTCAATACAATGGCGCCAGCGGCTGCAGCGGTAGCCGGATCGGCCCGAGATAGACGCGCCCCTCGCGCAGCACGATCGGTGGCAGCGGCGTCAGGCCGGGTGTGGACCCCTGCGGCTGCGCGCTGAGCCGGCCGCCCAGCAGGCCTCCCAAGCTGCCCATGATGCCGCCGACCGGAATGCCGGCGATCTGCTTGATGCCGGCAAGCGAGGCCTGGATCTGCCCTGAGACGCGGTGCGTCTGGTCGAGCAGGAACTGGCCGGTCGCCTCGACGCGGGATGCACCCTTGACGGAGACCAGTTTGGTCAGCTGCAGTTGCCCGCCGCCATTGCGCCAGCTTTCGAGCGCATCGGGATTGAAGCCGAGCTTGAATGCCTCGGTTTGAGTGGCGGTCGCCTCGATATCGACATCCCCGGGTTCCGCGATGCCGAGCAGGCTGTCCAGAGCGGGCAGGGCCGAGCCCTTCAGGCCGATCGCCAGATCGACGGCCTGGTCGGCAGCCGGCAGCGTCGGGTTGCGGCGCAGATGCATTTCGAGCCGCGCCGCGCGCCAGCCCTCGCCGGCCTGCCCCGGCGCCGTCAGCGTCGCGGTCGGCTCGGTTGCGACGATCGAGAGCCGGTTGGGTTCGCCGACATCGTGGACAAGGCTGGCCTGGAGCCCGCGCCAGCCGAGATCGAGCGTCCGGCCTTCCGGCAGGGTCGCCTGCAACGGGCCGGTGATCTCGGCAATGACCAGGCCCGGCGTATAGATCTGCCCGACGACGACGGCAGGCCCCGTCTGCACGCGTACTGCCTCGCCCCAGCGCGTCGAGGTCAGCGCAAGCGCGGCGCAACGCACCTCGATCCGAAACGGAAAACCTCCGATCCGGCGGTCGCCGCAGGTCCAGTTCCGGCCCTGCTGCGCCTCGCGCGCCAGACCTGCATCGACCGCGGTCGAGACGCGACCCTGAACGACGAACCAGAAGCCCGCCCAGGCCGCGGCACCCAGCGCCAGCAGTACAAAGGGCGCATAGAGCCAGAAGCGGCTGCGGCGGCGCGTTGGGGCGATATCGGTCATGCAGCGGGAATCCATTGCGGAAAGGCGGGCGGATTGTTAGCTCCCGCTCGCAGATTGCGCCAGCGCGCCGGCCTGCGCTGTCAAACAGGCCAGCGCGGCCAAATTATGGGATGATGATGACGTCAGGCTCGGACGCGCCCGATCTCTGGGTCTTCGGCTACGGCTCGCTGATCTGGCGGCCGGGATTTCCCTTCGAGGAGAGCGTCGGAGCCAGGCTGCACGGCTATCATCGTGCGCTCTGCGTCTTCTCGCATGTCCATCGCGGCACGCCAGAACGGCCCGGCCTCGTGCTCGGCCTCGACCGTGGCGGCATCTGCCGCGGCCTCGCCTTCCGCGTCGCGGCCGTCAACGCCGACGAAACGATCGCCTATCTGCGCGCCCGCGAGCAGGCGACCTCGGTCTATCTCGAACGCAACCTGCAGGTCCGTCTCGAAGACGGAAGGCAGGTCGCGGCGCTGGTCTACGTCGCCGACCGGCGCCATCTGCAATATGCCGGACGTCTGCCGCCCGAAACCGTGCTCGACCTCGTCCGCCACGGGCGCGGCAGTTCAGGCGAGAACCCGGACTATGTGCTGCGCACGCAGGAGCATCTGCGCAAGATGGGTATTTTCGATCCCGTCCTGGCCGAACTGGCACAAAAGCTGGCGCCAGGCTTGGGCGAACCGCACCCGCATCTGTGAGAGCCACATTTCGTTTCACACAAACGCGCCGTCATTCCGGACGAGCCGCGCAGCGGAGCCGATCCGGAATCCATCATAGAGCACCGTTGCGTCTTACGATGAAGTCCGGATCGCCGCCTCGCCGCGCCCGGAATGAGGGCGCTTGAATGGAATCAGCGCGATTGCCACAAACGCTCAGACCTCCGGCATCAGGTCCAGCAGCGCGGCCCGCCGGCTGATGCCGTCCTCGGCCAATAGATGCACATGGATTTCGCAGGCGCCGGCCTGCCTGACCGCACCGCGCCAGCGCGTCAGCGCCGCCTCGACGCCGAAGGGGCCGCTGTCGCGCGCGGCGATGATCGTCCGGTCGGGCGCCACCGCCAGCAGCACCGCGTCCGTGAAGCCGAGCGCGTGGTCGTCTCCCGCCGCGAAGATGGAGGCGACGTAGCGCCGGCCCGAGCGCCCGCGCCAGGCGGTGAAGCGTCGCTCGGACAACAAGCCCGCCGTGCTGCGCAGCGGCATCTCGCGCGCCATCGGAACGGTGGGTTCATCGAAGACGAGTTCGCTTTGGTCGGCACGATCCTGATAGGCGAGAGCAGCCATGTCGTTCCTCCTTTGTTCAGAACAAAATGAGAACGAACATGACCCCTGTCAAGCCGATTCAGGCCTTTACGGTCGGGGCTCCTGCCGCGTCGTGTCAGCAGGTTCTGCCAGCGGATCGAGCCCGAGCAGCGCAAGTTCCACCCGCCCCTGTGTCAAAAGGCGGTCGCTGGCCGTCTCGATCTGCTCCTCCAGTATTTTCTGGAAAGCAGCCTTGCCCAGACCCGGCGCGATCGCCGGCAGGAACTCAAGGCGGATCGTGCCCGGACGGCGCAGGAACTTCCGGCGCGGCCAGTACAGGCCGGAGTTCAACGCCACCGGCACGCAGGGCACACCGAGTTCGCCATAGATATGGGCGACGCCGAACTTGTAGGACCGCGGCGCACCGGGCGCCGTGCGTGTCCCCTCCGGAAAGATCAGGAGCTGGCGGCCCTTCTGGCCGACCTCGACCTTGGCCCGGCGCGTGACCTGGGACAGCGCCCGCGCGCGGCCGCCGCGATCGACCGGGATCATCCCCAGCTTGATCAGGCACCAGCCGAAGAACGGAACCCAGGTCAGTTCGCGCTTCAGGATGAAGACCGGCTCGGGAAACAGCGCCACCAGAACGAAGGTTTCCCAGGAGGACTGGTGCTTGGAAGCGATCATCACGCCACCGGTCGGGACGTGTTCCCTGCCCTTGATCTCACAACTGATCCCGGCCACCACCCGCATCAGCCAAAGCGTGCTGCGCGACCAGCCGCGCGTCACCACCAGCAGGTATCGCCGCGGCAGCAGCAGCGCCGGAAACGCGGCAAACACCAGCCATAGAGCGAGGTTCAGATAGAACAGGATGTTGAAGAGGAGCGAGCGCAGGATCAGCATGGCGGGCAAAGAGCGCGCCGCGCCCGCGCCGTCAAGCGCGAGCCGCACCCAAAATCCGCTTCAGGCGTCGTTCGGGCTGCCGGCGGCGGGCGCCCGCGAGCGCTTGGCATTGTCGGGACCCATGGTCTCGGCGGGCTTCGGCGAGACCGGCTTGCGCCCCCCGATGATGATCGACAGCCGCGACGTCTCAGGGTCGCTTTCGACCAGGCCGCGCAGGCGGGCCGCGGCATATTTCAGGTATTCGGGAACAAGGACCTTGATGGTGCGCCATTCGTTCCACCAGACGGCGGTATCGATCTGATCGCTCACGACCGGATGCGGCACGATGCGGACGCCGGGCATCGCATGGGCGAATTCGGCGGCGGTTCGCGGCATGTGATAGTTCGAGGTCACCAGCAGCAGCGATCCGAACTTGTGCTTGCGCGCCCAGCGGCGCGCCTCGATCGCGTTGCCGATGGTATTGCGAGCCCGATAGTCGAGATCGACGCAGCAGGCCATCAGTTCGCGCGCCGAGGGGTTGAGTTTGGCCAGTTCATCGCGCCCGGTCTTCTCGTTGACGCCGCTGATCAGCAGGCGCGAGCCGCGATCGGCACCGAGCAGGCTGATCGCATCGCCGACCCGCTGTGACCCACCGGTCACGACGACGATCGCATCGGTGCGCGGCACCGCCACAGGCTCGCGCAGGACGAGCCCTCCGGCGAAGCGCACATAGCCGAGCAGGACCACAGTGCCCGTCACCAGCGTCAGGGCGAGTGCGATCCGCCTGCCCCATCGCAGCCAGGACGAGAGCGGCCGCACGCCTCCGTCCCGGGCCGGAGTCCCGGCTCTCGCGATCGCCAGATGTTCGTTTCCTGCGCCGATCATGACCATGACTTGTCTAGATTACCTGAGCAATCGGGCGCAATGGCGGCAAAACCGGCCGTTTCGCGTCCGAAATCTCAAGCCAGCATCCTCAGATAGTGCCGCACGGTAAACCGCGACACGAGTCCCGCGATCGCAGCGACGACCAACGCCACGAGAATGACAGCGGCATAGCCGGCCCAGCCGATCTCGAAGGCCCCGAACAGCGCCTGCAATTGTTCTGCCTCCGGCGCCGCGCCCCAACTCGAGGCGATCCATCCGACGAGCGCGATGACGACGATCGCCGCCATGCCACCCGCCGCCCCGCCCCTGAGTCCAAGACGTACGAAGCGGCTCTGGAATTCGCGCGCGATGAAGGCATCGTCGGCGCCGACGAGGTGCAGCACCTCGACGCTGTCGCGGCTGCCGGCCATCGCCCCGCGCGTCGCGAAGGCGACCGCCAGCGCAGCGGCCGTCAATACGAGCAGCACGATCGCGACGCCGGCCGTGATGATCGTGCGCGCCATGGTCGAGAGCCGCCGGACCCAGAGCCGGTGATCGTCGAGGCTGGCGCCGGGGAGCTCCCGCCGCAGCGCCGCGCTGAAGGCTGCGAGATCGGGAGCGACACCGGATTTCAGCTTGAGTACGATCAGCCGCGGGATCGGCAGCTCGACGAGATCGAGGCCGGCCCCCAGCCAAGGCTCCAGCAGACGATCCGACTCGGCCTTGAGGACGGCGCGGGCCTCAGCGATGCTGTCGATGCCCTGCGCCATCGCAACGGCCCGCGCGACATCCGCCTCGATGTTGCGGCGGGTATCGGGGCGGATCTGGATCGTCATCTCGTTGGCGACGGCGCCGCGCCATTGCTCCGAGGCCCGAGCCGCCAGCACGGCGGCACCCGCGCTCAGGGCCGCGAGGAAGGTCAAGATCGCGATCACCGCCATCAGCGCCCGCCCGGCCACCGAATCGATCGGCACCAGCGGCTGGTCGCGGCTGAGATGGGCCGGCAGGCCGCGCTCCTCGTTGTCGAATTCGAGCTCCGGCTCGTCGGTTTCGCCGTCATGCATCGACATGCAGATGCCCGTCGACGAGAACCAGGCGCGGCGCGTCGTAGAGTTCCATCAGCGCCAGGTCATGGGTCGCGATCACCACCGCGGTCCCCAGCGACTGCAGTTCCATAAACAGCCGCAGCAAACGCCTGCCGAGGCCGGGATCGACATTGCCCGTCGGCTCGTCGGCGAGCAGCAGCTCCGGCCGGCCGATCAGTGCCCGCGCGATCGCCGCCCGCTGCTTCTCACCGCCAGAGAGCACGGGCGGCACGGCGTGCATGCGCTCGCCCAGCCCGACCCAGCGCAGCAGCTCGACGACCTCGGCGCGATAGCTCGCCTCCTCCTTGCCGAGGACGCGCAGCGGCAGCGCGACGTTCTCGTAAAGGGTGAGGTGGTCGAGCAACCGGAAATCCTGGAAGACCACCCCCATGCGGCGGCGAAAAGCGGTCAGCGTATCGGCGTCGAGCCGCGCGACGTCCTGTCCGAACAGATTGACGAGGCCGCGTGTCGGCTTGAGCGCCATCAGCACAAGCCGGATCAGGGTCGTCTTGCCGGCGCCGGACGGGCCGGTGAGATACTGGAACGAGCGCGGCTCGATGCTGAAGTTGATGTCCTTCAGCACCTCCGGACCCATGCCATATCGCAGACCGACATTCTCGAACCGAACCACTCCCCGTCCCTTCAAACCGAACCCACGAAGCCGCGTCGATGCTACACCTTACGCCGGCCGTTGCGGAAAGCCGGCGACGTCATCGCGACCATGAGGCACAGTGTCTTCACGAGACGTTAACCATGACTGCCGCCAAGTGGCGCGTGCGGCCGGGACAGGCCGCGCGAAAGCTTGATCCGCAGCCGCGCGCCCGACAGGCTTGCCGCCTGGATGCGCAAAGGAGCCAGCCCTCCCCGCCATGCTGATCGTCTGTCCATCCTGCGCCAGCCGATACGAGCTCGAGGCGTCCAAACTGGGGCAGGCCGGGCGTACGGTCCGCTGCGCCAAATGCGACACGCGCTGGCATGTCGAGCCGCTGGAGTTCCCGCCACCTCCGAGCGCCGAGGAGACACAGGCGCTCCTGAGCGAGGAACTGCAGCAGGCCGCGTCCATCAACGATGAGGTTTCGGCGGTCGCCAGCGAGATGCAGGGCATCGAGGCTCCCGAACCTGACCAAGCGCCGCTCCCCATCCGCAAACGTTCTGCGGGAAAGAAGGATCGCTCCGGCACAGCCAAACCGCGGGGGATGAGCGGCCGCGGGATCGCCGCTCCCGCGGCCGTGACGGCGCTGGGCCTGGCGGTCTTTGGCGGCCTCGTCTGGCAGCGCGACCTGGCCGTGCGGGCGGCCCCGCAGCTCGCATCCGTGTTCCAGCGCCTGGGACTGTCCGTCAATGTCCGCGGACTGAGCCTGACCGCGATCGAAAGCGGGCTCGTCCAGGATGCCCAGGGCCGCTTCCTCGTCGTCGAAGGCGATGTCACCAACATCGCCAGGAATCCCACGGCGATGCCGCCGATCGAGGTCGCGGTGAAGGATGCCGGCGGCCAGACGCTTTACACCTGGACGACCGATCCGCCGCGACCGAGCCTCGACCCTTCGGAACTCGTCCGCTTCCGCGCCCGCCTTGCCTCGCCGCCGGAGAACGGGCAATCGGTCCAGGTCCGCTTCACCTCGGCCAAGCCGACCGGTATAGCCGGCAGCCACTGATCGCTGAGCGCTTCGCCTTGCCCCGTCGTCCGACGGACGACATGATCGCGCGAAGCCGGCTCGGATCGATTCGAGACCGAAACAACGTGGCTGACCGGCCAAGCCCGAAAGGAAACCCGAGACCATGTCCGAGCCCCGGCGCATCAGGGTGCTTTACGACGAAGCCACCATCGCGAGGCGCAACGAGGAGATGGCTCGCGCCATTGCGCTCGACTCGCCCGGCGATCTGCTCGTCGTCGCGGTGCTGAAGGGCAGCTTCATGTTCGTCGCCGACCTGATCCGTGCCATGCACCGCGCCGGCATGGAACCGCAGGTCGAGTTCGTGCACCTGTCGAGCTACCGCAGTGCCACGATCTCGTCAGGCCAGGTCGAGATCCTGCGCGACGTCCAGAGCGATGTGCGCGGTCGGCAGGTGCTGCTCGTCGACGACATCCTCGAATCCGGCCGCACGCTCGCCTTCGCCAAGGATCTGCTCGCGGCGCGCGGCGCAGCTAGCGTCAAGACCGCGGTGCTGCTGGAAAAGCCCGGCAAACGGGCCGTCAACGTCCAGGCCAATCATGTCGGCTTCGCCTGCCCGGATTACTTCGTCGTCGGCTACGGCATGGACGTCGCCCATGCCTATCGGCAATTGCCTTTCGTCGGCGTCATCGAGACAGCCGACCAGGCCGGCCTGCCGGGGATCTGAGCCATGTCGCGGATTCTCGTGGTCGATGATGAGGAGCCGCTGCGCACGCTCGTTGCGCGCGGGCTCGGCATGGACGGCCACACCTGCCTCACCGCAGCCGACGGCGCCGAGGCGCTGGATATCTTGGTCACGGAGAACGGCCGCTTCGATCTGCTGCTGACCGATATCCGGATGCCGCTGATGGACGGTATCGCGCTGGCACTCGCTGCCAAGCAGGCCTTCCCCGATCTGCCGATCATCCTGATGACCGGCTACGCCGAGCAGCGCGAGAGGGCCCGGAGCCTCGAAGCGATCGTCTCCGAGGTGATGACCAAGCCCTTCACCATCGCCGATCTGCGCGCGACGGTGCTCGATGTGATCGAGCGCTCCATCGGCTGAAGTCCGGGGTCTGCTTCGGTCGCGCCGCATCCGTCATCGCGACCGCAGCAGAGCGACCATCCGTTTTTATTGCAATCGATTTGCAAAAGCATTGACGCCAACCGCCCGACCTGCAATCCTGCTCTTGCGAACGAATTGCAGTAAGGACCGGATATGACGACCGAGGTGGCAACGGAACCCAAGCAGGCGAGCTGGACCCGTCAGCGCGGCGAGCCGTCGCTGCTCGACGTCTTCCGCTCGATCCCGGTCGCGGCGAGCAACACGCCCTGGCGCAAGTTCCTCACCTTCGTCGGACCGGGCTATCTCGTCGCGGTCGGCTATATGGATCCGGGCAACTGGGCGACCTCGCTCGCTGGCGGTGCGCAGTTCGGCTACACGCTGCTCGTCGTCGCGCTCGTCTCCAACATCATGGCGATCATCCTGCAGTCGCTCTGTGCGCGGCTTGCGATCGCCACCGGGCGCGACCTCGCTCAGGCCTGCCGCGATGCCTATCCGCGCTGGGCGTCATGGCCGCTCTGGCTCCTGGCCGAACTCGCCATCTGCGCGACCGACCTCGCCGAGGTCATCGGCACCGCCATCGGCCTGAACCTGCTCTTCGGTATTCCGCTGGAAATCGGCGTGATGATCACGGCGCTCGACGTTTTCGTCATCCTGTGGCTGCAGACCAAGGGCTTCCGCAAGATCGAGGCCTTCATCATCACGCTGACCGGCGTGATCGCGCTATGCTTCGCCATCCAGATTGCGCTCGCCAGCCCGGATTGGGGCCAGGTCATCCGCGGCTTCGCCCCGACGACCGACATCGTCACCAATCCCAACATGCTGTTCATCGCGCTCGGCATCATCGGCGCGACCGTGATGCCGCATAACCTCTATCTGCACTCCGGCATCGTCCAGACGAGGGCTTATGGAGAGAGCGTTCCCGAGAAGCGCGAGGCGCTGAAATACGCCACGATCGACTCGACCGTCGCGCTGATGTTCGCGCTGACGATCAATGCCGCGATCCTGATCCTGGCGGCCGCCACGTTCCACAAGACCGGCCAGACCGACGTCGCCGAACTTGGCCGCGCCCACGAACTGCTCGCGCCGCTGCTCGGCGCCTCGATCGCCCCGTCGCTCTTCGCCATCGCCCTGCTCTGCTGCGGCCTGAACTCGACGGTCACCGCGACCATGGCCGGGCAGATCGTCATGGAAGGCTTCATCGACCTGAAGCTGGCGGCCTGGCTGCGCCGGCTGGTGACGCGGCTCGTCGCGATCATCCCCGCCATCGTGGTCACGCTGATCTATGGCGAGAGCCAGACCGGCAAGCTGCTGATCCTGTCGCAGGTGATCCTCAGCTTCCAGCTGCCCTTCGCGATCGTCCCGCTGGTGATGTTCACTGCCTCGCGCGGCAAGATGGGAGCGCTCGTCGCCCCGCGCTGGCTCACCATATCGGCCGCAATCATCGCCGCGATCATCATCGCGCTGAACGCCAAGCTGCTCTACGACACCGCCTTCGGCTGAGGCGGAGCGGCGCCTGAAATCGTTTGAGAAGCCGCTGGAGTGAGCAGGCTGGCGTGGTTTTCGAGAACCGGAGCGGAGCGGACTTATCGTCCGTGAGCACCGGAAGCACAGAAAGCCGCGTCAGACGGCCGCTCCGGCGGGTTCGCAAATGATTTCAGCGGTTGAGCCACCAGATCGAGATGTTCAGCAGCGTCGCGAAGCTGACCCAGGCGACATAAGGCCATTGCAGGTCCCCGGCCAGCCGGTCGAGCGGTCGGAATACGACGATCATCAGCAGGATCATCGCCAACAAGGGCACGATCACGGCGACCCCGCCAAGGGGGCTGTTGAGCCCGAAGAAGACGCATGACCATGCGACGTTCAGTACGAGCTGCGCATGATAGATGACGAGCGCCCGGCCCTTCCCGGGAGTCGCAGCCGGCAGCCGCAGGATGCGAAAGGCACCATAGACCATCAGCGCGAACAGCGTCGTCCAGACCGGCGCGAACAACCAGTTCGGCGGGTTGAAGAACGGCTTGACCAGCGTCGGATACCAGGTCGGAATCTGCGGGACCGTGACCGCACTTCCGATCAGCGAGGCCGCGACGACCGGGACCACGGCGATCAGGGCATCGACCCAGAACGGCCTTGGCGCGGGACCTGCAGGGACTTGTGGCGTGTTCATGCCGGCCAGATGGGGCGTGTCTGCGTTTCAGGCAAGGCAGCACCCTTGCCTATCCGCACATGTCTGCGCCAGATGGCCATTCCAGTCCCTCATGGAACCAGTTCGGACAAACCATGCCCCAGCGCCCGTTTCACCCCCGCTCTCTCGCCGCGCAGGCCATGGGCAAGATCGATCCGCTGACCAGGGGCGTGGTCACGCCGATTCATATCGCCACGACCTATATCCGCGACGAGGACAACGGCTATTCCTCGGGGTTCGTCTATGGGCGCCCCGACAACGAGACCGTGCGCGAGGCCGAAAGCGTGCTGACCATGCTGGAGCAGGCCAAGGCCGGCTCGCTGCTGTTCGGCTCCGGCATGGCGGCGGCCACAGCCGTCTTCCAGGCGCTGTCGCCGGGCGACCACGTCGTCGCGTCCAAGGTGATGTACTGGGCGCTGCGCTCCTGGCTTCTCACCGAGGCGACGCGCTGGGGCCTGGTCATCGACTTCGTCGAGACCGATGACCTGACCGCGCTCAAGGCCGCCGTGAAGCCTGGCGTGACCAAACTGGTCTGGGTCGAGACGCCCTCGAACCCGCTCTGGACGATCACCGACATCGCGGGCGCTGCCGAAATCGCCCACGCCGCCGGCGCCAAGCTGGCGGTCGATTCGACCTGCGCCTCGCCGGTCCACACCCGTCCGCTGACGCTGGGCGCCGACATCGTCATGCATGCCGCCACCAAGATCCTGAACGGCCATTCCGACGTCGTCGCCGGCGCGCTCTGTGCCCGCGAGGACGACGAGTTCTGGAACCGCATCAAGACCGTCCGGAAGATGCAGGGCGGAATTCTCGGCCCGTTCGAGGCCTATCTGCTGATGCGCGGGATGCGCACGCTCCATCTCAGGCAGGAGCGCCAGAGCGCCTCTGCGATGACGCTGGCCCAAAAACTATCGGCGCATCCGCTGGTGGCGCGCGTGCTCTATCCCGGCCTGCCGCAGCATCCCGGCCACGACATCGCCGCCCGCCAGATGGAAGGCGGCTTCGGCTTCATGCTCTCGGTCCAGGTCACCGGCGGCGAAGTGGCGGCAGTAAAGGCCGCCGCCCATGTCGAACTCTACAAGCGCGCGACCTCGCTCGGCGGTGTCGAGAGCCTGATCGAGCACCGCGCCTCGATCGAGGGCGCCGGCTCGCCCTGCCCACCAGACCTGCTGCGGCTCTCGACCGGCATCGAGGCGGTCGACGACCTCTACGACGATCTCGACCAGGCGCTGAAGGCGGGACACGGCTGAGCATCCGGCAGCGCAATCCCGTCATTGCGAGCGCAGCGAAGCAATCCAGAGGGTTGCGCGAGACCCCTGGATTGCTTCGCTGCGCTCGCAATGACATCTGGGTAGCCTCACACCCAGATCGTCTTCGCCGTCGCCAGCAACCGCGTGCGCTCGGCCAGCCCGTTGCGCCCGCCATTGATCAGCTTCGTCACGGCAGCGATATCGTCTGCATCGGCTGCCGTATCGCACCCGCGCTCGCGCCAATAGGCAAAGGCTACGGCAAGCGAAATCGCCGGCTCCTTCGCTCGCTCCGGCTCGGCTTCCAGATCGACGCCGATCAGGGCGCCGTAGCGGCGATAGTTGAACCGGCCGGTGAGCTGGAAGATGCCACGGCCATGGAAGCGCACGCCATCGCCGGCCTGGGTATTGCCGAGATCGCGCCGACCCTCGTAGCGGGCGAAATAGGCCGTGCCGCCATATTCCACCATCGTGCGGAAACGGTCGGTCTCATGGGCGGCCTGGGCCAGGAAATGGCAGAGGCGCAGCCAGGTGGAGACGCCGTGCTCGCCCGCCAGTCTGTCGAAATCGGCGGCAATGCCGCTGACGATCGCCGGCCTGCCCATGGGGGCGAGCCGCAGCAATCGCTCCGCCGTGACCGCGAGGGCGGCCGGTGGCGTTGTCGCTGGGACTGCGGCTGATCCGGCTCCTCGCAGCGACATGAACGGCCTCCCTGTAAAAGGAAGCCATCATCGCAGCGGGCGGGAGTACCGGGGATAAGCGCTCGAGTTCGTCCCTCGCGAACGGAGAGGGCTCAGCCCTCGACGGCTGTGTACTGCGTCTCGATCGAGGAGGCATGGGCCTCGTGGTCGAAGCCGTAGATATGAATCGAGATGGCCTCAATCGAGCCGAGATTGCGCATACGATGGATGTTGGGGCCCGAGGGCGACATGCAGGCGACATAGCCGGCCTGGCGCTCCTGCTCCTCGGTCGCTATGGCGCGGGTCGCATCGATGGCCCGGTACCAGGTCTCGGTAACGGTGCCCGCGACGACGCCGAAGCAGCACGAACAATGATGATCATGGATGCAGGTGGTCGCGCCTTCCGCCCAGACGATTGCCCAGACGCTGACCGCATCGTTGCCGGCGAGAAGGTTGCGTGTATAGCCGCCCGGCTTGCGTTCGAGGGGCAGGCGCTCGACGAGGTCCGGCAGGGCGACGAGCTCGCGCAGGACATTGCGTGCGGCAGCGAGATAATCGCGCGAGAGCGTGCCTTCATCCGTCCGCAGGCTGCGCAGCACCGCCCCGCGCCGCTCTTCGTTCAAAACCCCGTGCATACCGCTCTCCCGCGCGATCCGATCTGCGCCAAGCATAGCAAACCGGCAGGAAACAGGTTTGCGATCTTGCGAAGATATCCGCGCCAGGCGAAATCCATTGCCAAGTTGCAGGAAGAAGTTAGAAAATTCTCGCGCTCCTATGCTTGTGGGCGATCATCTTGTTCCGAATCTCGCTGGAGGTGCCATGGCTGGATTAGACGCCTTCGACCTTCGCATCCTGGCGCGGCTCCAGGAGGATGCGAGCCTGCCTCTGGCCCAACTCGCGGAAGCGGTCGGGCTATCGGCGACGCCGTGCTGGCGGCGCGTGCAGAAGCTGGAAGCGGCGGGCTATATCCGCAAGCGGGTCGCGCTGCTCGACCGTGCCAAGCTCCAGGCCGGCGTCACCGTCTTCATCGCCGTCAAGACGGCGCGGCATTCGATGGAATGGCTGGAGCGCTTCCACGCCGCCGTGCACGACCTTCCGGAAATCGTCGATTTCTACCGGATGAGCGGCGAGATCGACTACCTGCTGAAGGCCTGCGTCTCCGACATCGCGGCCTATGACGCGCTCTACAAGAAGCTGATCTCGCGGATCGATCTCAATGACGTGACCTCGATGTTTGCGATGGAGGAATTGAAGTCCACCACCGCGATCCCGCTGGGGTTCGCAGAGCAGGGAACCTGACGCCCAGCCCGGCCGGTCGGCAGCCTCTTTGGGAGCCGTCACAACACTGAGACAGCCCAGGGCTACCGCTGCGCGCCACGTCGCAGGAGTAACGAACATGGCCAGCCCATTCCAGCAAACCAGCCGCCGCGCCCTCTTGCTCGGACTCGGAACCGTCGCGCTGGCGGCACCGGCTCTCGCGCGCTCCCTGCCGGTATTGCCGGCCTCGAACGCCGGAACCGATGCGAGCTACTGGAACGCCGTGCGCGGCCTCTACAGCGTCACGCCCGACATGGTGAACCTCGAGAACGGCTATTGGGGCATCATGGCCGAGCCGGTGAAGGCCGAATACAAGCGGCTGACCGATGTCGTGAACTTCGAGAACACGGTTTATGCCCGCACCAGGATCGGCGCCGATCTCGATGCCGTGCGCACCCCGCTCGCCGCCTTCCTCGGCGTGGCCAGGGAGGAGATCGCGCTGTCGCGCGGGGCGACGGAAGCGCTTCAGGCGCTGATCTCCGGCTACAACAAGCTGAAAGCCGGCGACAGCGTACTCTACGCCGATCTCGACTACGACTCGATGCAGTACGCCATGAACTGGCTCAAGGATCGGCGCGGCGTCGATGTCGTGAAGTTCGACATCCCCGAGCCCGCGACGCGCCAGAACGTGCTGGATGCCTATGACGCGGCGCTGAAGGCGAACCCGAAGACGAAGCTCCTCCTGCTCACCCATATCAGCCACCGCACCGGGCTGATGATGCCGGTGAAGGAGATCGCTGCCATGGCCAGGGCTCGCGGCGCCGATGTCATCCTCGATGCCGCCCATAGCTGGGGCCAGGTCGATTTCCAGGCCAAGAATCTGGGCGTCGATTTCATCGGCTTCAACCTGCACAAATGGATCGGCGCGCCGCTCGGCGTCGGCATGATCTACATCGCCAAAGACCGCCTCAGCGACATCGATCCCTATATGGCCGACGAGGATTTCAAGGCCGACGACATCCGCTCGCGCCTGCATACCGGTACGCCGAACTTCGCCGCCCAACTCGCGGTGCCCGCCGCGCTCGCGCTGCATCAGGAGATCGGCCCGCAGGCCAAGGAGGCGCGCTACCGCCATCTGCGCAATTACTGGGTCGCCAAGGCGCGCGAACTAAAGGGCGTCGAGATCCAGACCCCCGACGATCCGTCGATGGTCGCCGGCATCACCTCCTTCGCGCTCACCGGCAAGCGCTCGGCCGCCGACACCAACGCGATCGTCGCGAGCTTACGCGACCAGCACAAGGTCATGACCGTGCGCCGCGGCGGCGTCGCCAAAGGCAACACGATCCGCATCTCGCCGGCGCCCTATCTGACGGAAGCCGATTTCGATCGCTTCATCGCGGCGCTGGCGGTGGTCTCGGGCAACCGCGCGGGGTGAGGCGGACGTCAGCCGCCGAGATCGAAGGGGGCTGACAACCTCAAAAGATCGGCGGCGGCGCGCAGTCGCCGATCGCGCGTCCAGAGCCGAGCGTCGGCAAGTCGAGCCGACGCCAGAAGATGCACATCGACGTAGCCGATGCCGAGACCATAGAGTTTTTTGCCCTCGATCAGCGCCAAGACTTCCTCATGCGTGGCGACTGCCGCCTGTGGGAAACTCTCCAGCAGCCCGATCATGGCAGCGCGGCGGGCTATCGAGCCGAGCGCCACTTCCGCGACGACAAACGGGTGCATGAGCACTCGCCGATCGGACAGAAGTTGCTCAAGGCGTGGCTCGCGACGGCGCAGGTGGTCGATCCAGACCGAGGCATCAAGCAGGATCACGCTGCGGGCAGACGCCTGCGCGGTGCGGCTGTCGCGTCGGGATCGGTGCCGCCGAGTTTGATAGCGCGCTTCATCGCTTCGCGCTGGACCAGGGCTGTCAGCGCTTCGCGCAGCAATGCCGAGCGCTCAGTGATCCCCGTGTAGAACTGCGCCTGTTCGACGAGCTTGTC